>JAZOSJ010000057.1:0-9065 GCA_045657045.1 Alistipes sp. | reverse complement strand
TGGTGTAGAGTTCGGTGTGGAGATTTGCGAGGATATGTGGGTGCCTGTGCCACCATCATCAATGCAGGCGGTGCAGGGTGCTAAGTTGCTCTTCAACCTATCGGCTTCGCCAGAGTCGGTACGCAAGCACGACTACCTCCTATCGCTTATTGCGGAGCAGTCGTCACGTACAATGGCGGCATATATCTACGCATCGTCGGGTCATGGCGAGTCGTCGAGCGACTTGGTGTTTGCAGGTAATGCTGTTATTGCGGAGCTTGGTCGTGTCTTGGGCGTAAGCAAGCGCTTTGTGCGTA
The DNA here is from genome assembly GCA_045657045.1 of Alistipes sp. Lineage (GTDB taxonomy): Bacteria > Bacteroidota > Bacteroidia > Bacteroidales > Rikenellaceae > Alistipes. The sequence continues at coordinate 8,769 of JAZOSJ010000057.1, read as the reverse complement.
ACGACCGTATGGTTATCTCCGATATCGATGTTGAGTATATCTCTACACGTCGTACTGCACGTAACACCTTCTACTATCCTGAGGCACCGGAGATGCGTGTTGTGGAGGTTGGTGTTGACGAGATTATGCATCAGGGCGACTTGCGCCGTCATATCGAGCCTATCTACTTCGTGCCAGAGGATGAGGCTGCACGTGCAGCACACTGCAAGGAGGTATTTGCTATTCAGAGCGCAGGCCTTGCGCAGCGCCTCGAGCATACAAACTGCAATAAGGTGATTATCGGTATCTCGGGTGGCTTGGACTCTACATTGGCACTACTTGCCGTATGTGATACGTTCGATTTGCTCGGTCTTGACCGCAAGGGTATTATTGGTGTAACAATGCCTGGTTTTGGCACTACCGATCGCACATATCAGAATGCTCTATCGATGATTAAGGAACTTGGCTGTACACTTCGAGAGATTCCTATCAAGGATGCTTGTATGCAGCACTTCAAGGATATTGGCTTGGATGTTGAGGAGAGGTCTGTTGCGTATGAGAACTCGCAGGCTCGTGAGCGCACACAGATACTTATGGACGTGGCGAATATGTGTGGCGGTATGGTTGTCGGTACGGGCGATATGAGTGAGTTGGCTCTCGGCTGGGCAACATATAATGGTGACCAGATGTCGATGTATGGCATCAACTCTTCGGTGCCTAAGACTCTTGTTAAGCATATGGTGGAGTGGTATGCTCAGAACCGTGCCGAGGGCAAGCTAAGCGAGGCTTTGCTCGATGTTGTGGCTACGCCTGTAAGCCCAGAGTTGCTTCCAGCAAGCGAGTCTGGTGAGATTGCGCAGAAGACCGAGGATGTGGTAGGTCCATACGAACTTCACGACTTCTTCCTATACTGCACATTGCGTCGTCGCTATGCCCCTGCTAAGATTGTTATGCTTGCAACACTTGCCTTCGAGGGCACATACTCTAAGGCTGAGATTGTCAAGTGGTTGAAGGTATTTTTCCGTCGTTTCTTCTCGCAGCAGTTCAAGCGCTCGGCAATGCCTGATGGACCAAAGGTCGGTGCTGTGGGTCTCTCACCACGTGGTGATCTTCACATGCCTTCGGATGCTCAGGAGAGAGCTTGGGTACGCGAGATTGAGGATGTGGAGCGCGAGTTGGATAACATCTAATCAGTTGTAAGATGCGAAGACTATTTTTTGCGATACTATGTGTTGTAGGTCTCGGTATTAGCAATGAGGCCTCTGCACAGATAGACTTAGGCAGGGCTCTCGGCACGCTCCTGAACGAGGCGGCTACAACGCAACCTACCGTAGATCACTATGCAGCTTTGCGCGAGAATGCCCCTGCGAAGGGCAAAATCCTGGGCACGTGGCACTACCTCTCTGCGCGTGTGGAGTATCTCGGTGTCAACTCACTTGCCTCAATGGCTATACCACAGCTCGAGAGCTTTGTGCTTGCTGAGTTAAAGAGCAAGGGTATTGTTGAGGGTTGCTGCTCGCTTACGTTTAACCGCAATGGTGTTGCTGTTATAGGCACGCTTGACCAGGTGCACGAGGGAAAATATACCTATGACCCTACCACGGCAAGGATTAAGGCGTCGTACGACTACGATAACCATACTTACAAAGTGTCGGGTTATATAAAACCGGTATCTTCGCGTATCGCGGTGCTTATAGATATGAAGGATGTCCTTCGTGAGATTGTAGTTCTCCGTCCAGCACTCGCCAAAGATGAGAATTTCCTAATGGTTAAGGGTGTGGTTGATAGTTTTGGAGATATATACCTAAGTGTCCTTTTCAACAGGTAATTTCTTGTGATAAGGGGTCATCTTTGGCACCAAGCTCATTGCCCCGAATGGGGATGTACGCCAAGTACACCCCCATCCGAGTCAATTTCGACTTGGCACCAAATATGACGCCCTTCTGACAAGAAATTTGGTCGTGGGGCTAAATAAAGTAAAAGTAAGGTGCGCTTCGTGCGAATTTTATATGCGTCGCAGACACCTTACTTTTCAGTTTTCACTTTATAAAAGGCTTTGCCTTTTACTAATTACTAATTGATAGCTATGGGTTATAAAGAGCAGAAGCAGCGTCAGTTTGACCTGCGTTATCTTCAGATGGCGCGTGTATGGGCGGAGAACTCATACTGCGAGCGTAGAAAGGTGGGAGCCTTGCTCGTTAAGGATAGAATGATTATATCCGATGGCTACAACGGTACGCCTGCGGGCTTCGAAAATATCTGCGAGGATGATATGGGCAAGACTAAGCCATACGTTCTCCACGCCGAGGCTAATGCCATTACCAAAGTGGCGAAGAGCGCCAACAACTGCGATGGCTCAACACTCTATGTCACCGCCTCGCCTTGTATCGAGTGTGCAAAGCTAATCATCCAAGCGGGTATTCGTCGTGTAGTATATGCCGACCCATACCGTATGGACGACGGCGTACAGCTACTTAAAAAGGTAGGTATTGAGTGCGTTCAGCTATCTGAGGAGGAGACGGTGTTAAAGTGAAAACTGAAAAGTTTAGTGAGATTCGCACAAATGTAATAAATAGGTTGACTAAAAACTTTTTAGTCAACCTTTTTTTATATTTTATGGTGATCTTTTGTATTTCACAAAAAAATAACATACATTTGTATTATCATTGAGGTTATGCCTTGATGAATACATATTTTACGAAAGTGTTTTCGTATTGTTCTCGATAGAAAATGTGGAAGTTTTCAGTACAAGGGAGCAAGCGTGTAACACTCATTTCTTGTATATGTGCGGGAAATAGGAGATTCTGTATCTATATCCTACGCTATACAGGTGTGGGGTATTGCATCGTTTATTCTTGTACGGGTCTTTCCACAACCTTCTATCGAATAGACGAAATCGACTCCACACTTTCTATTTTTATAAATCATCGTTGAAGGAGTCGTGGCGATATAATAAACAAACTATTATGAACGCAAAACACTTATTTTTTGTAGTAGCCACTCTACTTGGCTTTACAGCATGCTCTGAGGGCACAATCGAGACCCCTGCTTCGCCTGACGACCAGCCTAAAGTACACACAGTACGTCTTGATATGACAGGTGAAATCAATGTCTCACAAGAACCACTTTCTCGTGTGGCACTCGACGGTAATGACTTAATAGGTATTCAGGTTAATTATCAACCCGTAAGTTCTTCAATATCCTCAAACTATAAGCCTTATGCTTATGGTCTGTTCGATACTCTCGATAGCATCACCATTGATCTTTTAGAGGAATATGTATATGAATTCGAGGTGCTACTAATAATCGATGGTAAGGATGTAATCTATGAAGATGTTATTACAATTGACGAGGTCGATCATGTAGGATATGGTTGTCCATATCAGCTTAAGATTTCTCCTGTAAGTAATGAACACGTCGTTACTCCTATTACTAATGCGTTTATGTATTCAAATACAAATTATTTACAAGATATATCCATTGCTAATTACTATGGGTATCAACTTAAGGGAGATACGGCACAAATACAGCATCCCGAAAATGTAGATGTCTATTATGGGTATACAATACATACACCTACATCAAACTTTGACTTTGTCCCAATTTTTCTTAAAAGAATGATATACGGTATTAAAATTATTGCTGGCGATTTTCTAACTGATGGTGTCATAACTGTATCTATAGATTCCCCAAGCAATTCTTCATATAAAAAATATATCCAGTTGACATCGGAGACAAAAGAGGTTGTAAAACAATATGCATACAATACCCATGAAGGATCTGCTTCCAGAGGTAGGAATGATAAATGGTATAGTGCACAAGAGTTAGAAGATGCGTATATGACTTTGCGAATTGACTTCTCTTGGAAAAGAGATAATGGTGATATTGTAAGTTGGAAATCTCAAAATTATACGGTAAACCGTCTTAAGCAGACGATAATAAATCTTGAATACTATACTAATGGAGATGTTACCAATGGATTTAACGTGTCCTTTGAAGATTGGGAGATAGAGGATGGCTTGTCGTATATACACGGTGACGAGCAGGCTGACTATGATTTCTAACAATAGGTATCGGCTATCGCAATACCTATTTAAGCAGAGGGTGGCTAATTTATTTTAGTCACCCTCTGTCATAGTTTGTTCGTATATTTTTTCTATCGCATCGCACATTGCACTCCAAGAGAAGCGTTTGCGCTCCTCGGTCATATTCTCTGCAAAGCGAGTGAGGGTGTCGCCCTCGTAGATGCGCTCCAAGGCATCGGCAACACCATCTACCGTAGGCTCGCAGACATAGCCCACGCGACAATCGGGGACAATCTCGGCAAGACCGCCAACGTTGGTGACAATGACGGGGGTGCAGAAGTTATAACATATCTGCGTTACGCCACTCTGCGTTGCGGTTTTATATGGTAGCACCACGCAGTCGGCAGCCGAGAAGTAGTGCTTAATCTTATCGTCGGGGATAAAGTAGTCGTGTAGCACGATGTCGTTTTCCAAGCCAAGTCGCTCTATAAGAGCTATATATCGCTCCCTTGATGCGTAAAATTCGCCCGCAATAAGGAGTTTATGACCCTCTTTGCGAAACTTAGCCCACGCCTCGAGTAGGGTGTCTAAGCCCTTGTAGTCGCGGATAAGACCAAAGAACATAGCATAGCGCACCTCAGGGTCGAGAGCCAACTCCTTGCACGCTACCTTGCGCTCCACACGGCTGCCAAAGTTCTCGAACATAGGGTGTGGCGAGAACATTGCTGGCGCAGAGGTGTACTCTTTAAGCTCACTATGCACCTGCTCCGACATATAGATAAAGCCGTCTACCGAGTTTAGGTAGTAGCGGTTAAATGGCTTGTCTGTAGCGTGGTGCTCGTGAGGCTCGACGTTGTCTATCTGGCAGATAACCTTTGTATGCTGGTTGCTACGCGCAAGACGTGCTATACTACCAAAGCAGGGCGCCATAAAGGGTGTCCAATACTTCATTAGCACTATATCGGGTTGTGTCTTGCGAAGCTCCATACCGACACTAAGCCACGACAGCGGGTTTATGGTCGAGACCCTACGTCGAATATTCAGGTCTGTGGGTGCAGGAGTGTCTACCGTTTGGCTCTTGCCGGGGAATAGCAACGATGGATATTGCAGCGTAAAGGTAAGTATATCAACTTCGTAGCCGCGCGACTGAAATTCGCGTGCCATACTCTCCATTATCGCTGCCAAGCCACCACGATAGGGGTGTGCAGGACCTACAATCGCTATCTTCAATCTACCTTGTGCCACGATAATCCTATTATTTGAACTCGATTTTAGCGCGGCAGAGCACCTTTTCTGGCGATGATGAAATCTCGAAATTCCAGATGTCGCCCTCGTTGACCCAGCCGATGGTGAGAGTCTCGCCGTATAGCGCCTCGGCGATAAAGTTTATATCTATGCGCAAGCCGTTGTTCTGCTCGATAAGTTCCAATGGCACATTGTCGAAGATTAGGTCGATGTAGCGTAGAGTGTTGACATGGCGGTTAAAGTCGATGTCGCTATACACCACAGGGCGCGAGGTGCTGCCTGCTGCTACGATAGGGCGTAGTCGTGCAGGGTTGGATATAGGCGATGGCTCGTCGACCATAGCTTGCATATAGGTCTCCTTCAAAAGCGACATATCCACCACCTGACGTGTCTCCATATTGAGCATACACCACTGCGAGACACCCTTAGCCACGCACTCCTCGCCACGATGAATGCGGAAGTTACGTGTCGATGAGAGGCGGTTGAACTCGTTAACCCAAGTGTCGATAGCAATCTCTTCGTACTGCTTAGGTTGCGCGGTTACCTCTACGGCAAGGCGTGAGAGTACCCACGTTGTTGATGCGCTATCCAGAGCGCTAATGCCAAAGCCCTTGCGGTCTGCATCCTCGCCCGCAACATCGAGCATATAACCTATAATCGCAGCTACCGAAGCTCTACGTGTGCAATCCACACTCTTGGGCTGCACCATATTCTTATATGTTGAAATCTCTGCCATACGCTTCTAATTTTAAGACAAATGTACGAAAAAGAATTTAATTAATCGCACTTGCAGGGCTACAAGTTGCAGAACTTTCATGTAGCGGCTCTGCGTAGTAGAGTGCAATGTCCGAAAGATGCGCCGTAGAGCGTGTTGCGCTTATTGTAACGCGTATCTTGGATGGATTGCAATCTGTAAAGCGCATAAGACGCTTATATCCAATGGTTGTGCCCTCTGTGAGTATGCCCCACTTACCCTCTATCAAAGCCTCTACTCTAAAGCTCTCAACATGCTGACCTTGAGTGATATCCTCAGCAAGTAGTAGGGTATTCACAACTGCATCTTGCTCAACCGATAGCTCAATACTTTCGCCCTCGTTGCCGTGCCATTGTTGTGGGCTATTTGCAATGTAGTTCTTCGAATACATCTGCGCGATGTACTCTCCAAACTCCTTGATTCTCTTAGTATCGACCTCGTGTATAAGACCTCGCCTGTCGGGAGGGATATTTAGTAGTAGCACCGAGTTGCAACCCACCGAGCTAAAGTATATATCTACCAAGTTGGCGAGTGTGCGTACGTTGTCATCCTCCAATTGATGATAAAACCACCCTGGGCGTATAGATACATCGACCTCTGAAGGATACCAGTATAGCAGCTTTGCTTGTGCTATAAGCTCACGACTACCTAAGTCTGTTGCCGTCTCTGATATGCCCAACGCCATGTTTGCCGCCTCGCTATGGCTGTAAGACATAGGCGTAAATGGTGTTACGCTCCACTCGGTAGTTCTACCTAATCCTCGTTCATTACCTACCCAGCGCACATCATCGCCCATAATTGCAGTTACGGCATCGGGTTGTAGGGTGTGTATAGTGCCGAGTATCGCATCCCAATCGTATACTTGGCGTTTGCCGTTTGGACCCTCGCCGCAAGCACCATCGAGCCACACCTCGTCTACTCTGCCATAGTTTGTTAGCAGCTCGCTAAGCTGCGCTACGAAGAGACGGTTGTATGCAGGCGAGTCGCCATACGATGGAGCGTTTCTATCCCACGGTGAGAGGTAGATGCCAAACTTTAAGCCATGCTTCCTACACGCATCGCTAAGCTCTCGCACCACATCGCCCTTACCCTCGCACCATGGGGAGTGCTTTACAGAGTACTCTGTTGTCGCAGTTTGCCATAGGCAGAAGCCATCGTGATGCTTGGCTGTTAGTATTGCCATCTTAAAACCTCCCTCCTTGAGTGTTTGCACCCACTGCTCGCAGTCGAGTGTAGTAGGGTTAAAGAGTTCGGGACTATCCGTACCGTTGCCCCACTCGTTGTCAGTGAAGGTGTTGATGCCAAAGTGTAGAAATGCTGTAAGCTCCATCTGCTGCCATGCTAACTGCTTCTCGGAGGGTACTACGCGAGAGGCTATATCTATCTTCTGCTCAATAGTAGCCTCCTCGGGGAGCGTAGTGCGCTGGGTGTAGAGTTTGTTTTTGGGTGTCGCTGCACAGCCTATGTTAAGCAGGGCAAAGAGGGTTAGTAAGCGTAGCGTGTATGACATAGTTGTAGGGTGTAAGATGAAAATACCCCTGAGGTTATGTTGTTATACTTCAGGGGTATTGTTGTTGTTAGCTTATATGCTACTTCATCTCAGCGAAGTACTTGTAGAAGTATGGCAAGGTCTCCAAACCCTTGTAGAACTGGTCAAGACCGTAGCTCTCGTTAGGCGAGTGGATAGCATCCTTCGAAAGACCAAAGCCGAGCAATATCGATTTGATGCCGAGGATGTTCTCGAAGCCCGAGATGATAGGAATAGAGCCACCAGAGTAGAATGGTAGTGGGGTAACGCCGAATGTAGTCTCCACAGCCTTCTCTGCAGCCTTGTATGCTGGTAGGTCGGTAGGCGATACGTATGGTGCGCCACCATGTAGGAACTCCACCTTTACCTTTACGCTCTTAGGTGCAATTCTCTTGAAGTGTTTCTCAAAGAGCTTGGCAATTTTTTTGAAGTCCTGATTTGGTACAAGACGCATCGAAATCTTTGCGTATGCCTTAGATGGGATTACGGTCTTTGTACCCTCGCCGGTGTAGCCGCTCCAAATACCGTTCACGTCGAGTGATGGGCGGATACCTGTGCGCTCCATTGTTGTATAGTCTACCTCGCCTGCAACATCGCCCAAGTCGAGTGCCTTCTTGTACTCGTCAAGTGAGAATGGGGCCTTGTTCAATGCCTTGCGCTCAGCATCGCTAAGGATGCGAACGTCGTCGTAGAAGCCAGGGATGGTGACACGACCAAACTCGTCGGTAAGCGATGCTACGAGCTTTGCAAGCACGTTAGCAGGGTTTGCCACAGCACCACCAAACAGACCAGAGTGTAGGTCTTTATCTGGACCTGTAACCTCTACCTGCATATATGTCAAGCCACGAAGACCCGCTGTAATGGTTGGTGTGTCAAGACCAATCATCGAGGTGTCAGATACGAGGATGATGTCGGCTTTAAGCAGCTTTTTGTAGTCTACGCAGAACTTGTATAGGCTTGGAGAGCCAATCTCCTCCTCGCCCTCGAGCATAAACTTAACGTTGCAAGGGAGGGTATCGGTTGCTACCATCGCCTCGAAAGCCTTAGCGTGCATATAGAGCTGACCCTTGTCGTCATCAGCACCACGGCACCAGATGCGACCATCCTTAATCTCTGGCTCGAATGGGTTTGTCTTCCACTCGTCGATTGGGTCCTCTGGCATTACGTCGTAGTGACCATAAACGAGAACGGTCTTAGCCTTAGGGTCGATAATCTTCTCGGCATATACTACAGGGTTA
>JAZOSJ010000056.1:0-5827 GCA_045657045.1 Alistipes sp. | reverse complement strand
GCAGATATTAAGGTATTGGCAGAGGAGTTGGTAAACTTGACTGTTAAGGAGGTAAACGAATTGGCTACAATCCTCAAGGAGGAGTACGGTATTGAGCCAGCTGCTGCAGCTGTTGCAGTTGCTGCTTCTGCTGCTGCAGGTGAGGCTGCTGTTGCTGAGAAGACATCTTTCGATGTAGTTTTGAAGAGAGCAGGACAGGCTAAGCTTCAGGTGATCAAGGTTGTTAAGGAGATCGCAGGCTTGTCATTGGGCGATGCTAAGGCTTTGGTTGATGGCGCTCCTAAGGCTATTAAGGAGGGTATCTCTAAGGAGGAGGCTGAGGCTATCAAGGCTGGTCTTGAGGAGGCAGGTGCTGAGGTTGAGCTTAAGTAATTCCTAAGGGATTATTAAGTCTCTCACCAACCTTTAAGGTGTAGGGCTTACGTCAAGTAAGCTCTATGCCTTTTCTGGTCTAATATTCAGAAGTGCTTAAACTGATGTGTCTGAATTTTAGATTGTTTGATGCTCTCAGAGTGTACACTATTGACACTGAGAGCATTAGCGGGATAATAAAGTTCCGAAATTTCGGCTTATGCCCATATCGTTGCCCCTTGGTACTAGCGAGACTTTTGTTGTGTCGTCTTGCCGTGATGTCAGAGGGGAGCTTGCATGAGGGGCGTTGGTAACGACGCTTGGAGTGTGGGTCAAGACGGTGCGTTGTCGGATGTCTACCGACCGGTGATAGGTCACAAGAGTATAATTTAGGTAGGTTTTGTAAATTTGTCCGAGTTGGTTTTAACGGGTTTACAATGACTCGGTAGGCTGATTTGCTAATTTATAAGAACATACCGTCACTAAAACCATTGGATTATATGTCCACAACACAACAGCGAATAAGCTTCTCTACAATCAAGAACAGGGTGCCTTACCCTGACTTGTTGGAGATTCAGCTTAAATCATTCAGAGATTTCTTCCAGCTTGACACCACAGCCGAGAATCGTAAGAACGAGGGCTTGTACAAGGTGTTCAACGAGAATTTCCCAATCACAGACACCAGAAACAATTTCGTTCTGGAGTTCATCGATTACTACATTGACCAGCCTCGCTACACCATCGAGGAGTGTTTGGAGCGTGGTTTGACTTACAGTGTGCCTCTCAAAGCGAAGCTCAAGCTCTACTGTACTGATACTGAGCATGAGGACTTTGATGAGGTTGTACAGGATGTCTATTTTGGTCTAATCCCTTACATGACCGAGCGAGGTACCTTCATCTTCAACGGTGCTGAGCGCGTGGTTGTATCTCAGCTTCACCGTTCTCCAGGTGTGTTCTTTGGTCAGAGCATGCACACCAACGGTACTAAGCTCTACTCAGCACGTATCATTCCATTCAAGGGCTCTTGGATTGAGTTTGCTACCGACATCAACAATGTGATGTACGCATACATCGACCGTAAGAAGAAGTTGCCTGTAACAACATTGTTGCGTGCTATTGGCTTTGAGACTGACCAGCAGATTTTGGAGATCTTCGACCTTGCAGACGAGGTTAAGGTTACTAAGGCAAACCTTAAGAAGAATGTAGGTCGCAAGCTCGCAGCTCGTGTTCTTTCAACATGGGTTGAGGACTTCGTAGATGAGGATACAGGTGAGGTTGTATCTATTGAGCGTAACAAGGTTATCGTAGATCGTGAGGTAGAGCTTCAGGAGGAGCACATCGACGAGATTATCGAGTCAGGTGCTAAGTCTATCTTGTTGCACAACGAAACTCCATCGGGTCTTGACTTCTCGATTATCTACAACACCCTACACAAGGACCCATGTAACTCCGAGAAGGAGGCCGTAGTTTACATCTACAGGCAGTTGCGCGCTTCGGAGCCACCAGATGAGGCTACTGCGCGTGATGTTATCGAGAAGTTGTTCTTCTCAGATAAGCGTTACGACTTGGGCGATGTAGGTCGTTTCCGTATAAATAAGAAGTTGGAGTTGAGTACTGATCCAAATACCCGCACGCTTACACGCGAGGATATCATCGAGATCATCAAGTATCTTATCCAGCTTATCAACTCGAAGGCCGAGGTTGACGATATTGACCACTTGTCAAATCGTCGTGTACGTACAGTAGGTGAGCAGCTTGCCAACCAGTTCTCTGTTGGTTTGGTGCGTATCGCACGTACTATCCGCGAGCGTATGAACGTTCGTGACAACGAGGTCTTCACCCCAGAGGATTTGATCAATGCTAAGACTTTGGCGAGCGTAGTGAACTCATTCTTCGGTACCAGCCAGTTGTCGCAGTTCATGGATCAGATTAACCCATTGGCTGAGATTACCCATAAGCGTCGTCTTTCAGCGTTGGGTCCTGGTGGTCTTTCACGTGACCGTGCAGGTTTCGAGGTTCGAGACGTACACTATACACACTATGGTCGTTTGTGTCCTATCGAGTCGCCTGAGGGTCCTAACATCGGTCTTATCTCATCTTTGTGTGTATTCGCAAAGATTTCAGATATGGGCTTTATTGAGACTCCATACCGCAAGGTTAACGATGGTGTGGTAGATCTCAATCCAGATAATATCCGTTACTACTCAGCTGAGGAGGAGGAGGGTCAGACAGTAGCTCAGTCAAATGAGCCTATTACTGACGATGGTCACTTCATCAACACTGACCGTATCAAGGCGCGTTTGGGTGCTGACTTCCCTGTGGTACACGATAAGGAGGTTGACCTTGTGGATGTTGCTCCTAACCAGGTTGCATCTATCGCGGCGAGCCTTATTCCTTTCCTTGAGCACGATGATGCTAACCGTGCGTTGATGGGATCTAACATGATGCGTCAGGCAGTTCCATTGGTGCGTCCAGAGGCTCCTATCGTAGGTACAGGTATCGAGAAGGATATGATTGTAGACAGCCGTATCCAGGTTGTTGCAGATGGTGATGGTGAGGTGGTATTTGCTGACGCTACTCGTATTGAGGTGCGTTACGACCGCTCTGAGGATGAGCAGATTGCATCATTCCAGCCAGAGGTTACAGTCTACACACTTCCACGCTACCGTCGTACAAACCAGAATACGACAGTGACTCTTAAGCCTACTGTATTGACAGGTGATAAGGTTACTAAGGGTCAGATTTTGACTGAGGGTTACTCTACCGAGAAGGGTGAGTTGGCATTGGGCCGTAACCTCAAAGTGGCGTTCATGCCATGGAAGGGTTATAACTTCGAGGATGCTATTGTTATCTCGGAGCGTATCCAGCGTGAGGATATCTTCACCTCTGTACACGTTGATGAGTATATCATGGAGGTTCGTGACACTAAGCGTGGTGTCGAGGAGCTTACATCGGATATTCCAAACGTATCGGAGGATGCAACCAAGGATTTGGATGCGAACGGTATCATCCGCATCGGTGCTAAGGTAACTCCTGGTGACATTCTTATTGGTAAGATTACGCCTAAGGGTGAGAGCGATCCATCGCCAGAGGAGAAGTTGCTTCGTGCAATCTTCGGTGATAAGGCTGGTGATGTTAAGGATGCTTCACTCAAAGCACAGCCATCATTGCACGGTGTTGTTATCGACACTAAGCTTTACAGCCACGCCCAGAAGGAGGGTAAGCGCAACCGCGCAGCTGAGAAGGCACAGATGGAGCAGCTCGATGCAGAGTATGCAGCGAAGATTGCAGAGCTTACCAAGACTTTGGTTTCTAAGTTGTGGCGTTTGTTGGAGGGTAAGACTACAACAGGCATCTACGACTACTATAATGTTGAGTTGTTCGCTGCTGGCGAGAAGTTCACAGAGAAGATGCTTGAGAGCATTGCCTCAACAAGCTTCGACAGCAAGACAAACGTACCTAACGGCTATATGACCCTCGGTCAGACACGCTGGACAGGTGATGCACACGACGATGCTCTAATCTCGCTTACTATCAATAACTATATTATTGAGTGTAAGAAGTTTGCAGCAGCCGTTAACCGCGAGAAGTATAACCTCACTAACGGCGATGAGATTCCTACATCGGGTGTTATCCAGATGGCTAAGGTTTACATCGCTAAGAAGCGTAAGTTGAAGGTGGGTGATAAGATGGCGGGTCGTCACGGTAATAAGGGTATTGTTGCGAAGGTGGTACGCGATGAGGATATGCCATTCTTGGAGGATGGTACTATCGTAGACATCTGTCTAAACCCACTTGGTGTGCCTTCGCGAATGAACCTTGGTCAGATTTACGAGACTGTTCTTGGTTGGGCAGGTCGTGAGTTGGGCTTGAAGTTCGCAACACCTATCTTCGATGGTGCATCTTTGGAGCAGATTAACGAGTACACTGCCGAGGCTGGTATTCCACGCAGCGGTCGTACCTACCTTTATGATGGTGGTACAGGTGAGCGTTTCGATCAGCCTGCAACCGTAGGTGTGATCTATATGCTTAAGCTTGGTCACATGATTGACGATAAGATGCATGCTCGTTCTATCGGTCCATACTCACTCATCACACAGCAGCCACTTGGTGGTAAGGCGCAGTTTGGTGGTCAGCGATTCGGAGAGATGGAGGTTTGGGCATTGGAGGGCTTCGGTGCTGCAAACATCCTTCAGGAGATTCTTACTATCAAGTCTGATGATGTTGTGGGTCGTGCTAAGGCCTACGAGGCTATTGTCAAGGGTGACAATCTACCACGCCCAGGTGTTCCTGAGGCTATGAATGTGCTTCTACACGAGTTGCGTGGTTTGGCACTGTCGGTAAAACTTGAGTAAGCGAACTTAAAAAACTTGGACATTATGTCATTTAATAGAGATAATAATAAAATGAGTAGCTATAGCCGTATCTCGATTGGTCTTGCCTCTCCTGAGGAGATTCGTGCCCAGTCGAGCGGCGAGGTACTAAAGCCTGAGACCATCAACTACCGCACATATAAGCCTGAGCGTGACGGTCTATTCTGCGAGCGCATCTTCGGTCCTGTGAAGGATTATGAGTGCCATTGCGGAAAGTATAAGCGCATCCGTTACAAGGGCATTGTATGTGATAGATGTGGTGTTGAGGTTACCGAGAAGAAGGTTCGTCGTGAGCGTATGGGACACATCTCATTGGTTGTTCCTGTGGTACATATTTGGTATTTCCGTTCGCTCCCCTCAAAGATTGGTTACCTCCTTGGCATCCCATCAAAGAAGTTGGAGGCTATCATCTACTACGAGCGCTATGTAGTTATCAATGCAGGTGCTGCTAAGGAGCAGGGTATCGAGCGTTTGCAGACCCTCTCGGAGAAGGAGTACTTGGATGTTGTTGCTGCTTTGCCTAAGGGTAATCAGCAGTTGCCAGATGACGATCCAGAGAAGTTCGTAGCAGATATGGGTGGTGAGGCTATCTACACTCTTCTAAAGCAGGTAGACCTCGACTCTATGTCATACGCATTGCGTGACCGCGCCTCTAAGGAGACATCACAGCAGCGTAAGACTGAGGCCTTGAAGTGTTTGAACGTCATCGAGTCGTTCCGTGCTTCAAATGGCAAGAACCGCCCAGAGTGGATGGTACTTACTGATATTCCGGTGATTCCACCAGAGTTGCGTCCATTGGTACCACTTGATGGTGGTCGTTTCGCAACATCTGATCTTAACGACCTTTACCGTCGTGTTATCATCCGTAACAACCGTCTAAAGCGTCTTATCGAGATTAAGGCTCCTGAGGTGATTCTTCGTAACGAGAAGCGTATGTTGCAGGAGGCAGTAGACTCGTTGTTCGATAACTCACGTAAGAGCAATGCTGTAAAGAACGATTCTAACCGTCCATTGAAGTCTTTGTCGGACTCGTTGAAGGGTAAGCAGGGTCGCTTCCGTCAGAACTTGCTTGGTAAGCGTGTTGACTACTCTGCACGTTCGGT
>JAZOSJ010000055.1:0-4256 GCA_045657045.1 Alistipes sp. | reverse complement strand
CAAAAATGAAAACAAATGCCGCTGCAAAGAAGCGTTTTTCTTTCACCGGCACAGGTAAGATCAAGCGTAAGCACGCTTATCACAGTCACATCCTGACAAAAAAGACTAACAAGCGTAAGCGTAACCTTTGCTACTCAGGTATCGTATCTCCAGCTGATGAGGCTAAGATCAAGCAGTTGCTCGTAAAGTAATTTAGGGCAATAAAGTAGTAGTACACTAAGATTTAATTTATTAACAAAAACGGAGCGCCGTAGCCCCAAAGAGTGGGAGAGAATCACACCGCTACCAGCTCTATCAAAAACTTTAAACTATGCCACGTTCAGTCAACGCTGTTGCGTCACGCGCAAGAAGAAAGAAGGTTTTGAAACTTGCCAAGGGTAACTTTGGTTCAAGGGGAAACGTATGGACAGTTGCGAAAAATACTGTCGAGAAGGGTTTGCAGTTTGCCTATGCACACCGTCGTGAGAAGAAGAGAAATTATCGTTCATTGTGGATTGTTCGTATCAACGCTGCAGTTCGTATGCACGGTATGACTTATTCAGAGTTTATTGGTAAGATGAATGCTAAGGGTATCGCTCTTAACCGTAAGGTTTTGGCTGACCTTGCACTCAACGAGCCAAAGGCATTTGAGGCAATCGTTAATGCAGTTAAATAGTTTCCTTACTATATATAAGGAGAGAGTCCTGTTCCGAAAGGAATGGGACTCTTTTTTTGAAGTGAAAAGTGAGAACTGAAAAGTGAAAAGTATGGTGTGCTTCGCACGAATTTTATAAACATGCGTCGCAGACACCATACTTTTCAGTTTTCAGTTTTCACCTTTCAGTTAGTTTACTACGTTTGCGTTAACCTTAACATAGTTATATCCCATACGCTTAAGCTGTACGGCAACGCCAGCGTCGAACATAACCTTTGTCGTGCGTGCAAAGACGTGGAATGCCATCACGCTCTGAGCCTCGACCTGCTCCTTGCGGATTAGCGACAAAGCGCGCTCGGCAGTAGAGCGGATTAGGTTCTCCAATTTCTCGGCTCCCTCGCTACCAAGTGGTAGACATAGAAGCACCTCGGTGATATACTCATCCATCTCGTCGAAGCCACGTGGTGCGGTGAACATCTTATGGAAGTCCTCCTCGTTCTCATAGCGGTTCCACTCCTTGTCCCAGAGCACCGCTGCGCCCATACCCTCATACATAGCCCATGCGATGGCTACAAGCGGATACTTCGCAATCTCAGGCACAGCATCTGCCATATATGATGGAGCGGAGCTCTTCCACTTCTCCTTCAACTCATCGACCTCAAGAAGTTGACCTTCGAGCTCCCTCTGCTGTGTTAGGAACTCTGTGACCATCTTGCGTAGTCCCTCCTCGTATTTATTGAGTAGTTCGTGTTGCTGTTCGTTCATCTCTTTTCTCTCTATTTCTTTCGTTTTGTTGTTTTCTTCTTTACCGACCAACCAAAGTGCCCGAGCATCTTGCCCAACGAGAAGTACTCGCCATGTGAATAGGCTATCGGGTGTGCCTTTTCGAGGCTGAACTTACCAGTTTCGGAGTCGATATAGCGCTTATCTGCAAGTATTCCTACCACATCGGCGATAAACATATCGTGCGAGCCGAGCTCTACAACCTGACGCACCTTGCAGCAGATAGATAGTGGTGACTCGGCAATGATAGGTGCTGAGATATACTCATTCTCCATCGGTGTAAGCCCCGTGGCCTCCCATTTGTTGTTATCCTTGCCCGAGCGTACGCCACACCAATCTGTTGCGCGTGCCATCTCCTCCGTGGTGATGTTTATGGCGAACTCGCCCGTGCGGCGGATTATGTCGTAGGAGTGTCGCTCCTTGCGCACCGAGATATAGCACATCGGAGGGTTGGTACATACCGTACCTGTCCATGCTATGGTGAGCATATTATACTCCTCGGGTGTTGCGCCACACGATACCAACACCGCGGGTAGCGGGTATATCAGCGTGCCTGGCTTCCACGCCTCCTTGCTAAACTTCTCCGTCATATCCTGTATCCTCTTTAAGGTTTGGCTTCAGTGCTGCCTCCACGGCAAGCTCGTCGCAACGGTTGTTCTCTACCGTTGAGGCGTGACCCTTGACCCATATAAATCGCACCTGGTGTCGGCGGTAGACGCGAAGGAATCGCATCCAGAGGTCTGGGTTTTTCTTTCCTGCGAAGCCCTTGCGCTCCCAGCCAAACACCCAGCGCTGGTTTACGGCATCGACCACATACTTCGAGTCGGAGTATATCGTTACGATTGAGCCGTCATACTTCAATGCCTCCAATGCCACGCACACAGCCATAAGCTCCATGCGGTTGTTCGTTGTTAGGCGAAAGCCCTCGGATAGCTCCTTACGGTGTACACCCGACATGAGCACCACGCCGTAGCCACCCGGTCCAGGGTTGCCACGCGCGGCGCCATCGGTGTATATGGTAATCTCTGCTGGCATTATGCGAGTGCTGCGATTTGCTCTTTGAGTGCTGCAATCTTTGCCTCAGCGTCAGCCTGCTTAGCGCGCTCGTTTGCAACGACCTTCTCAGGAGCTGATGATACGAAGCGCTCGTTCGATAGCTTCTTCATTACTGAGTTTAGGAAGCCCTCGTAATATTCGAGGTCTGCGGTGAGCTTCTTAATCTCCTCCTCCTTGTTGATGTTGCCCTCCATAGGAACGAAGTACTGCGTAGTCTTTACGATAAAGGCTGCGGCTGTTGGGTCCTTCTCCTCTACGGCGTTTATAGCGCTGATGTTACCCATCTTAGCAATTACCGAAGCGTACTCCGCTGGGAAATTTTCGTCAGCGATATAGTTGAGTGCCAAAGCCTCCTTCTGAGCGATGTTCTTCTGCTTGCGGATGTTACGGATAGCAGTAATTACCTCCTCGGCAAGAGCAAAGCGGTTCAAAATCTGCTCATCTGCCTTGCGCTCAGCCTCTGGCTGACGTGCGATAACGATAGAGCATACTCCCTCCTCAGGACGCAAGTCCTGCCAAATCTCCTCCGTTACGAATGGCATAAATGGATGCATTAGGCGTAGGAGCTGGTCGAAGTAGTGCTTAGTGCGAGCAAGGGTTGCAGAGTCGATAGGAGCCTGATATGCCGGCTTCACCATTTCGAGGTACCAGCCGCTGAAATCGTCCCAGAAGAGACGGTATAGCTCGGTGAATGCCTCCGAGATACGGTACTGCTCCATATCGTGGTTGATGCGGTCGATGCGCTCGAGCATAATCTCGTCGAACCATGCGATAGCTGCCTTCGATGAGTCTGGCTGTGGGATTGTAGTATCCTCAGCCCACATATTTACAAGACGGTAGGCGTTCCAAATCTTGTTGCAGAAGTTACGACCCTGCTCACAAAGTGCCTCGTCGAACATTACGTCGTTACCCGCAGATGTAGACATAAGCATTGCTACACGCATACCATCTGCGCCATACTTAGCGATAAGGTCGAGTGGATCTGGTGAGTTGCCGAGCTGCTTCGACATCTTACGTCCGAGCTTATCGCGCACGATACCTGTGAAGTAGACGTTGCGGAAAGGCATCTCGCCGCGCCACTCGTAGCCCGCCATAATCATACGTGCCACCCAGAAGAAGATAATATCTGGACCTGTTACGAGGTCGTTGGTAGGGTAGTAGTACTCAATCTCTGGGTTGTTAGGGTTGCGAATGCCGTCGAATACAGAGATTGGCCACAACCATGATGAGAACCATGTGTCGAGTACATCCTCATCCTGGCGTAGGTCTGCCATTGTGAGTAATGCATCCTTCTCCTGAGCAAGTGCCAAAGCCTCCTCGGCACTCTCTGCTACTACATAGCCACCCTTAGGTAGGTAGTATGCAGGGATTCGCTGACCCCACCATAGCTGACGTGAGATACACCAATCCTTGATATTCTCCATCCAGTGGCGGTATGTGTTCTTATACTTTGCTGGTACGAACTTGATGATATCCTCCAATACGGCAGCTGTTGCAGGCTTTGCCAACTCCTCCATAGAGAGGAACCACTGCATTGAGAGTTTAGGCTCGATAGCCACACCTGTACGCTCCGAGTAGCCTACGTTGTTTGTGTAAGGCTCAACCTTCTCAAGGAGGTCTGCAGCTGCGAGGTCGCCCTCGATGACGCGACGACACTCGAAGCGCTCCATGCCAACGTACATACCCACCTTGTCGTTGATAGTGCCGTTGTCGTTGAAGATGTCGATTGACTCCAAGCCGAACTTCTCGCCAAGCATATAGTCGTTTACGTCGTGCGCAGGTG
>JAZOSJ010000054.1:0-3807 GCA_045657045.1 Alistipes sp. | reverse complement strand
ATCTCCTGCTCCTTGCACCACTCGGCAATCTCCTGCAACTTACCTGGACCTATATATATCTTTGATAGCGGCTGAGGCAAGCGCTGTGTAAAGCGCTTTACGCTCTTAATGTTTGCCGTCTCAGCCAAAAACTCCAACTCGTCGAGATACTCCTGCGCGGTATCTGGGTTCTGGCTGTCGCGGATAACCGCAACAAGCACAGCGCGTGTCTCGCGCTCCTCGACAGTAGGTATGGGCTCTTTGCTTTTGCCCTTTGGCTTCTCTAACTCTTCTTTCATCTGCTATGCGATATAACTTGTACTAAAAATGGGCGAGCCCAAAAGGATAGTTGGACGCGCCCATTTAAGTCGATTTGGTTTATTAGATCTGGATCTTAAACGCAACAGGAAGTGTAAACGATACCTTTACAGGCTTACCACGCTGCTTACCTGGCTTCCAACCATTCTTCATCTCGTTAGCCTTCTTCAAGACCTCGATAGTTGCATCTGAGAGGGTCTTATCTGGCGACTGAAGAACCTTGAAGTTTGTCATCTTACCATCCGCACCTACAACGAACTGAACAACCACGTTACCCTGGATACCATTCTCAAGGGCAATCTGTGGATACTTAACGTTCTGCTGTACCCAGTTACGGAACTCAGGAAGACCGCCACCACGGAACTTAGGCATCTCCTCTACGGTGAAGAAAATCTCCTCCTCGGTGATATCCTCCTCCTTATCCTCGATAATCATCTCGAAATCAGCGAAGTCATCAGCATCCTCCACGAAGACGATGTTTGTCTCAATCTTCTGGTCGTTAGATACGATGTTAAGGACATCAGTTACAACCTGTGCCTGTGCCTTCTGCTGCTCAGGTGGTGTCTCTGGCTGATCCTGACGTGTGTTGTCTATCTGCTCCATCTCGGTAGTCTCGCGCTTAGGTGGGGTGTACTCACCTGCTGTAGGCTTAGAGTTGATAGAAAAAGCGAGTCCTGTAATACCCAATGCAATTACAAGACCAAAGAGCAAGAAAAGCATTCTCTTATCCTGAAGATCTGCTTTTGGTGATTTCTTAATCTCCATTTATAGTTAATTTTTTAGTTTTTAATTACTTACGCTTGTTATAGCGCCTACATACGCGCACTACACTACGCAAAGATATATATAAATTTCTAAAAAAAGTAATATTGCCCCTAAAAATATTTAATTTTTACTAACTTTGTGGTCGATATTATAGTGTGCGAAGTATGGCGGAGACCAAAAAAATAGAGCTTTATGGAGCATCTTTGGAGCAGTTGAGGACTATATGTGAGTCGCTCGACCTACCTCGTTTTGCCCCTAAGCAGATAGCCAAATGGCTATACACTCGTTTTGTGACCGATATAGATGCGATGACCGACCTCTCGAAGGTGGCGCGCGAGAGACTCAAAGAGCATTGCGAGTTGGGACTCTCTGCACCGTTGAAGGTCTCAGTGTCACAGGATGGTACAAAAAAATATCTCTTCCGCACCTCGCAGGGCGAGTATATCGAGTCGGCGCTTATCCCCGATGGTGAGCGTATGACTCTCTGTGTGTCGTCGCAGGCGGGTTGCAAAATGGGGTGTAAGTTCTGTGCCACGGGTCGTATGGGATTTCGCCATCATCTTTCTGCTACAGAGATTATTAACCAAGTGCTCTCCATCCCCGAGCGCGACAAGTTAACAAATCTTGTTTTTATGGGTATGGGCGAGCCGTTGGATAATATCGACAACCTGCTGCGCACACTCGACATCCTCACTTCGGAGTGGGGTATGGCGTGGTCGCCAACACGTATCACCGTCTCTACTGCGGGTGTTGCCAAGACCTTGCCACGACTCTTAGATGAGTCGAAGGTGCATATCGCCGTGTCGTTGCATAATCCCTTCCCAGAGGAGCGCAAGGAGAT
The DNA here is from genome assembly GCA_045657045.1 of Alistipes sp. Classification (GTDB taxonomy): domain Bacteria; phylum Bacteroidota; class Bacteroidia; order Bacteroidales; family Rikenellaceae; genus Alistipes. The sequence goes on along the minus strand of JAZOSJ010000054.1, from coordinate 1,904 downwards.
TATGCCTATCGAGAATAGCTACTCCATTCGTGAGGTCTGCGACATCTTGCGCCGATACGATTTTACCCATCAGCGCCGTGTCTCGTTCGAGTATATCGTGTTGGAGGGTATGAACTGCTCGATGCGACATATCAAGGAGTTGTCGCGTCTGCTCGATGGCATCAAGTGCCGTATCAATCTTATCCGCTTCCACAAGATCCCCGATTCGCCGTTCTTCTCGCCTGCGTTGGAGAGGATAATCGAGTTCCGCGACACACTCACCAAGCGTGGCATACAGACCACTTTGCGCGCATCGCGTGGCGAAGATATTGAGGCAGCTTGTGGTCTATTATCAACTGCAGAGAAGAAGTAACACCGCGCGATATAATACGCTATGAGAAAGCTATTTACAATACTCACTCTTTTGCTGCTTACCGTAGGTTTTGCCTACGGCAAGAAGACAAGTGTGCATATTACACTATGTCCTAACTACTGGGCTACAAACAGTATCTCTCTTGACTGGAGCGATGGCACACTGCGTTGGTCGGCAAGTAGGGGCGCTGAACCATATAGTTACCACGAGGTTGTTGCACCATCACGCCTTACTATGACCACCGACCGAGGTGTTTGGGGTGAGGGTATTGACACCGCCGAGGTCACTCTAACCGAGGGCGAGGACTACAATGGTGCTATGGTCAACTTTGGCGATTATAGCGTTGAGATTCGTACCTACGCCAATGGCGTTGCCTACCGCTTTATTTCACACATCGATGGTGAGTATAAAATTATAGATGAGTTGGCAGAGTTCTCGTTCAGTGAGGATGATAAAGCATGGATTCCATATGTCAATTTCCGCCCCGATGCGACATCGGACTACGCAACACAGTTTGAGACATCGTTCGAGAATACCTACACCTACACAGCCCTCAAGGATATCGACTGGCGCAGACTTATTTTTGCCCCTATCGTTGTCGAGCGTGGCGATGTAAAGTTATGGATATCAGAGTCTAACCTTGAGGATTATCCGGGTATGTTCCTATCAAATAGGGATGGCGATGGAGTCCTCGACACCGAGTTTGCACCACGCCCCAATGAGGTGGAGCAAGGTGGCTACAACATGTTGCAAGGCATGGTAAAGTCGCGCCACGACTATATTGCCGAGTGTCACGGACCTCGCTCATTCCCTTGGCGAGTGGTGGTTATTGGCGAGGAGGATTGCGAATTGGCGAATAACGACCTTGTATGGGAGCTTGCCGACGAGTGCCGTTTGGAGGATACCTCGTGGATTAAGCCGGGTAAGGTAGCCTGGGAGTGGTGGAACGACTGGGGCTTGGAGGGTGTAGACTTCAAGCCTGGTATCAACAACGAGACCTATAAATATTATATAGACTTCGCCTCACGCTACGGCATCGAGTATGTTATTCTTGACGAAGGCTGGAGTGTCAAGGGCAAAGCAGACCTAATGAAGGTAGTACCCAAAATTGACATTAAAGAGCTCGTAGATTATGCCGCCGAGCGCAATGTGGGCATCATACTCTGGGCAGGCTACTGGGCACTCAACCGCGACATCGAGGGTCTATGTAAGCACTACTCCGAGATGGGTGTTAAGGGTTGGAAGGTAGACTTTCTCGACCGCGACGACCAGGAGATGGTGGAGTTTGTATACGACCTTGCGGAGATAGCGGCTAAATACCACATGCTCGTTGATTATCACGGTATTTACAAGCCTACGGGCCTTAATAAGACATACCCCAATGCCATTAATTTTGAGGGTGTTCACGGCCTTGAGACAATGAAGTGGCTCGGCGCGGAGCACGACCAGATAACCTACGACGTCACGCTCCCATTTATCCGTGGTGCGGCAGGCCCTATGGACTACACGCAGGGTGCTATGTGCAATGCCGCCAAGGGTTACTACCGTCCCG
>JAZOSJ010000053.1:0-10976 GCA_045657045.1 Alistipes sp. | reverse complement strand
TAAGCCTCACCCGCCTCATTTATAGATATAAGTCCGTAGTTCTCGATATTCTTGTTGATGAGTCCCATAATAAGACCTTGGCGTACAACTGCCGACCAGTGGCGGTCGCCCTTGCTCTTGCCGATGCCGAACCACTCCAATCGAGCGTGGCCAAAACTCTTTATCGCAGCTGTAGTCTTACCCACGAGTAACGATACAAGGTGTTCCATCTTGAACTTGTCGCCAATAGCACGCAACGCCTGCAATGCCTTTACGAGATCCTGTGTAGCATCGACCTGTGGACGAGGATTGCAGCAGTTATCGCACGCACCACATCCATCCTCGTTGTACTCCTCGCCGAAGTAGTGGAGGAGAGTCTTGCGGCGACACATTGCGCTCTCGGCATAAGACTCTGTCTCGAGAAGGAGCAATTTTCCAATCTCCTGCTCGGCAACAGGCTTACCCTGCATAAACTTCTCGAGTTTCTGAATATCCTTATAACTATAATATGTCAAACAGTGACCCTCGCCACCATCACGACCAGCACGACCCGTCTCCTGATAGTAGCCCTCCAACGACTTTGGAATATCGTAGTGGATGACATAACGCACATCAGGCTTGTCGATACCCATACCAAAGGCTATGGTCGCCACAATGACATCCACTCTCTCGTGCAGGAATGCATCCTGATTGTCGGCACGAGTCTGGGCATCCATACCCGCGTGGTATGCCAACGCCTTAATACCATTTGCCACGAGCAACTCCGCCAAGTCCTCAACCTTCTTGCGACTTAGACAGTAGATAATACCACTCTTACCATCGTGCTGCTTAATAAAGCGGATGATATCGTGGTCGATATTATTCTTTGGACGTAGTTCGTAGTATAGATTTGGACGGTTGAACGACGAACGGAACACCGTAGCATCGGTCATACCGAGATTCTTCTGAATATCCATCTGCACCTTAGGTGTTGCCGTTGCTGTAAGGGCAATCAGAGGTGCTGTACCTATATCATTTATAATTGGGCGTATGCGACGGTACTCAGGGCGGAAGTCGTGCCCCCACTCCGAGATACAGTGCGCCTCGTCGATAGCATAGAACGAAATCTTTATCTTGCGCAGAAAGGCGATATTATCCTCCTTGGTCAAAGACTCTGGCGCGAAGTAGAGCAACTTGGTGCGTCCTTCGAGCACATCCTGTCTAACCTGGGCGATGGCCGTCTTATTAAGCGACGAATTGAGGAAGTGCGCTATACCCGACTCCGTAGAGAAGGTGCGCATAGCATCCACCTGATTCTTCATAAGTGCAATAAGCGGCGAGATAACAATAGCAACGCCATCCATAATAAGCGCTGGAAGCTGGTAGCACAACGATTTACCACCGCCCGTTGGCATAAGCACAAAGGTATCCTTGCCATCAAGAACGTTTCTAATTACCGCCTCCTGATTGCCTTTGAACGAAGAAAAACCGAAGTATTCGCGTAGCTTTTCGTGTAATATTCCTCCCTTTTCGGTATCCATAATTTCTGTTAGTGTCAAAAATTTACCCAAATATAATATATTTTTTTGTAAAAATGTAATAACTTTGCAAAAAACTTACAAAATTTTGTAATACCAAGATGCGACTTTTTACAAGCGAGTTAGTAAAATCCTATAAATCACGCACTGTCGTGAATCACGTCTCTATCGATGTTAACCAGGGAGAGATCGTAGGTCTGTTAGGCCCTAACGGTGCTGGTAAGACTACGACCTTCTATATGATCGTGGGTCTTATCAAGCCAAACGAGGGACGCATATTCCTCGAAAACGACGAGGGTTTAGTTACCGACATCACCGCTTTGCCAGTCTACCGACGCGCACAGATGGGCGTGGGCTACTTGGCACAGGAGGCCTCGGTATTCCGCCACCTCTCTGTCGAGGATAACATCCGCGCGGTGTTGGAGATGACCAACTATTCAAAGGAGTACCAGCGCGAGCGCGTAGAGAACCTTATCGAGGAGTTCCGCCTTCAGAAGGTGCGCAAGAGCTACGGTAACCAACTTTCGGGTGGTGAGCGCCGTCGTACCGAGATTGCGCGTGCTGTGGCTATCAACCCTGCCTTTATCCTCCTTGACGAGCCATTTGCGGGCGTCGACCCTATCGCCGTAGAGGATATTCAGAGTATCGTAGGTACGCTCAAAGATAAGAATATCGGTGTTATCATCACCGACCACAACGTCGACGAGACCCTTGCTATCACCGACCGTACCTACCTGCTATATGAGGGTAAGATTCTAAAAACAGGTACTGCCGAGGATTTGGCTAACGACGAGATGGTACGCCGCGTATATCTTGGTCGCAACTTCGAGCTTCGCACCTCGCCACAGATGAAGCGTAAGCTCAGGGAGCAGGAGGAGCGCGAGCGCGAGGAGGCATTGCGCGCTTTGGGTCACATCTCCGAGCCTACCGAGGATGAGGAGGCGGATAAATAGCACAATATAGAGTAATAATATATGGATGATTGCACGATCCCTTTGGGGAATAGACTTCACGGCGAGGTAACACCACCTTGCTCCAAGAGTTATGCACAACGCGCCTTGGCAGTGGCACTTCTTGCCTCAGGTCGCACAACACTACGAGGCATAGAGCTATGCCGCGACACTCGCTCAGCAATAGCAGCTATTGAGGCTCTGGGTGCCAAGGTCGAGATTATTGATGACAACACCCTCGCCATCGAGGGAGGCATCTCACCTAAGAGCGATACGCTCAATGTTGGCGAATCAGGACTTGCAGCGCGCCTATTTACCCCCATCGCAGCACTTCTAAACACTCCTATTACCATCGAGGGCGAGGGCACACTACGCCATAGACCTATGTCTATGATGGTGGAGCCATTGAAGGAACTTGGCGTTACGGTGCGTGATGGTGGCGGTCGTCTACCTATCGAGGTATGCGGTCCTATGCGAGGAGGTAAGGTTCTTGTTGACGGCTCTATGTCGTCGCAGTTCGTGACAGGACTACTCATCGCTCTGCCTATGGCGGAGCGCGACACCACAATAGAGGTTAAGGGTGCTGTATCGACACCATATATAAATATGACCCTCGACACCATTGAGCGCTTTGGCGTAAATGTGATGTACAACGAGGGCGACTACACCCAATTCTACGTCGAAGCAGGACAGAAGTACAAGGGTGTAGACTACACCATCGAGAGCGATTGGAGTAGTGCCGCAGCGATTATGGTTGCTGCCGCTATCGCCGGTGAGGTTACCATACGCAATATATCTATGCTCTCACGTCAGGCAGATACGGCAATATGCCGTGCATTGGAGCGTGCCGGAGCATCAATCATAATCGAGGAGAATAGCATAACGGTTGCACACCGCGAGTTAGAGGCATTCGACTTCGATGCCACACACTCTCCTGACCTCTTCCCTGCGATTGTAGCCCTCGCGGCAGCAGCAAAGGGCGTCTCTGTAATCAAGGGTATCTCACGCCTCAGAGGCAAGGAGAGCGATAGAGGCGAGGTCCTACGCAGCGAGTATGGCAAGATTGGTATCGACATTGAGCTGGACTACGATAAAGACCAGATGCGCATCGTGGGCGGTATGCCACATAATGCCGATGTAGACAGCCACGACGACCATCGAATCGCTATGTCGTTGGCTATTACCGAACTCCGCCTTGAAAAGCCTCTAAATATCAAAAACCGAGAGTGCGTATCCAAGAGCTATCCATCATTCTTTGAGGATATGGCTGCGTTGAAGGCTTAGAGCTATGAGTAACAGCTTTGGCAAGATATTTCGTATCACCATCTTCGGCACATCGCACGCCGAGAGTGTAGGCATCACTATTGAGGGCGCACCTAAGGGGATTGCGCTCTTAGAAGATATATTCCGCGCAGACATTGATCGCAGGCGCCCAGCACTAACGGGCGAAACCGCCCGCCACGAGGAGGATACGCCTATTATTGAGGGTCTTGGCCCCGATGGTAAGACCACGGGGGAGCCAATCACTATCACATTCAAAAATAGCGATAAGCGCTCCAAGGACTACTCTCATCTTAGAGTGCACCCACGCCCTTCGCACGCAGACCTTGTGCAACTACGTAAGTATGGCAACGATGCCGATATAGCGGGTGGTGGTATGGCCTCGGGGCGTATGACCGTAGCACTTGTGGCAGCTGGTGTAGTGGCAAAGGAGATACTCAAAGGTGTTAGCTTTACCACACGCTTAGCATCGGTAAATGGTGTATTAGATTGCACGCAATTTAACGATATTATCGCTACAGCATCGCGCGAGGGTGACTCGATTGGTGGTGTTGTGGAGTGCTGCGTAATGGGAATTAAGCCTACTCTTGGCGAGCCATTCTTCGACTCCGCAGAGAGTGTTATATCACACTTACTTTTCTCTATACCAGGCGTTAAGGGTGTAGAGTTTGGCGATGGCTTCGCAGGCACGGCAAAGCGTGGCTCGGAGCGTAACGACCTCATTGTGGATGGTACGGGCAGAACTCTTACGAATAACGAGGGCGGCATAAATGGCGGTATTACAAATGGCAACGACATCGTGCTGCGCGTTGCAATAAAGCCTACGCCAAGTATCGCAAAGGCGCAGACTACATATAATTTCGAGAGCGAGGCTACTACACCACTCACTATTGGCGGTCGCCACGATGCCTGCATCGCACGCCGAGCAGTTGTCGTTGTGGAGGCTATGGTGGCGGTGGCTCTTGCCGACCTGCTTTTAAGGGCATAACAATGGCTACACGTCGCGAAATATACAATCTACTTTATAACACAGCCTGCAAACTCTACGACGAGGGCGAGGCGAGACATATTGCCGAGATGTTAACCTTGGCAAAGGGCAACATTTCGCGCAACGACCTTATTATAGAACCAAACAAAGAACTTATAATAAGCGACTTAGACACCATTATATCCGAGCTACTAAATTGGCGACCTGTGCAATATATCATCGGCTGTGCCGACTTTCGAGATATGGAGCTCACAGTCAGAGAGGGGGTGCTTATTCCCCGCCCTGAGACCGAGGAGTTGGTGGAGTGGATAGCATCGGAAGCCGCCGATGGAACAAAAATCCTCGATATAGGCACCGGTTCGGGAGCAATAGCCATAGCCCTTAGCCGAGAGATAAGTAACAGCCGTGTCTGGGCAATGGACATATCGCAGGAGGCTCTCACCATAGCCCGCGAAAATGGCAAGCGCTATGCGCCAGATGTTACGTTTGTGGAGGGCGATGCCCTTGCCGATTTTGCATCCCTCTTCAATGAGCAGTTCGATGTCGTTGTCTCCAACCCACCATATATCCCCAAGGCGGATATTGCTCAGATGCGCAAGAATGTTCTTGATTTTGAGCCATCAACAGCGCTCTTTGTACCCAACAACGACCCATTGCTATTCTATCGTTCAATAGCGCAAACTGCAAAAAAGATATTAAAGCCAGAGGGCAAACTATATTTCGAAATATACGAACTACTCGCTGCTGAGATGATCCAGATGCTTGAAAAGGAGGGATATAGCCACGTCACTCTCCGCAAGGATTTTAGAGGTAAACCAAGAATGATATGCGCAACACTACCATAGAGAAGCAACCACGTGAGAAGGGAGCGAAGGGCGCTGCACAAGCCCTGCAATCGCTGATGCGCCTCTGCGCCCGTGCCGAGAAATCCTCGGGCGATGCCCTGCGCCTAATGCGAGGCTGGGGCGTAGCGGAGAGCGAACGCGATGGGGTACTACAAAAGCTTATCGACCAACGCTTTATCGACGATAAGCGCTATGCCGAGGCCTACGTGCGTGAAAAGAGCAACCTCGTAGGCTGGGGAGCACGCAAGATAGCATTCCAACTGCACCAAAAGGGTATCAGCAAAGAGATTATCAACTCTACACTCGCCACACTTGATAGCGATACACAACTCGAACAGCTAACCGCAAAATTGGAGCGCAAGATGCGTACAACAAAGGCGGCAAATAACTACGAACTTAGGGGGAAACTGCTGCGCTACGGTATGGGCTTAGGCTTTGATTACGATATGACCCGCGCCGCAATCGACAAAATTACACCTGAGGAGTAACAAAAATTTTGCAAATCAATATATTTTGCTTACTTTTGCACCGCAAACGCGCAATACCCCCGACCGCACCACAGCAATGTATGCGACAAGGATGCGTGGTTTGCCAAGAAAAGGATGGTTCCGTAGCTCAGCTGGATAGAGCAACAGCCTTCTAAGCTGTGGGTCGTGGGTTCGAATCCCGCCGGAATCACGAAAGAACTAAAAAATATAAGGAGTCCCAAAAGGACTCCTATATTATTTTATTCATTTCGAGATAGTTAGCGATAAAATCGAACCCACCAAAAATCGCTGAAAAATCACTGTTTTTTACCCGAAAAACACACCAAAAATTTCTATCGAAAATTTATGGTGATTTTGTGTGGAGGGGGGTAAACTCCACCTCCTGTGCAGTGGCTACAAGTGCTGTCACGCAGAAGAGACGCTCATACTTCGGTATCTCGAACCCATCTAAAGTCCACTCGTCAACAACTGGTCGAAGAAGCGGAAGCAGTTTGTAGTCCTTTCCATTATAGTTGACACCCGTCAGTATAGGTCGGTTATAACGATAAGCCTTTTTTCCGACTCGAATAGATGCTGGATAGACAACATTGTATCGTAATAGTTTCTCGTTAAACTCTCCATCAACTTCAATATCACAACTGAATTTACAGTTCAGACATTTGTTTATACACTTATTCCAATCGAGTTTCTTTGTAGATATCCACTCCTTCGATGTGATAAACTCTTTGGGTATTCGGTTTACATTATTAAAGCTTGGGTGAATTCTTTTACCATCAACCTCAACACTTATTGAGTAACTACCATAATTGTTGAACACCAAACCTCTGCATAACGTTTCACGCCACACTTCCCTGTCAGTCTCCACTAAAGCCAAATCGACACTTTCACCATAGACTTGTAGTAATATAGTCTTCTTGTCATGATCTATTATTTCATCGCTCTCTTCGAGTGGTGGTATAATTGGCAGATTACCTATACCTGGATCTCTTAACCTAAGTTCTTTCTCCATAGTTCGTCAATTTGGTAATGTTTTATTTTTCTTCTCTTTGTTATCTTGATCATACTTTTCATTAAGCTCTTAATGCACTCTGTTTGTCAATCGCCTCCTCTATAGCTTTACGCATATATGCAACTGCGAACTGAATAAACCTCACATCGAGTGATCGTGAAGCACTCTCCATTATAGCATTAGTCAAGCCCTGCTCGCTGGCTATGATGAGTTCAAGAAGCGAAAGACCTCTGTTCTGATATTGGTTTGCTACGCTAACAATAAAACGCAGATTAGCATATATAATTTTGTCGAGAGCCTCCTCATTGCCATTAGCAGCTTGTGGCAGTAACTCTTGCTCCTCTTCGGCAGTAAGTAATACCTCTGTGCCTATCTCATTTAAGTAATCCTGTACCGTTTTCATTTTGAAATATCTATTTTGTTATAACTTCTTTACAATATATCCTAACTCATTTATCGCCAACTTCTTTTCGCCAATGCGTACTACGGCAAATCCCTTATGAAACATTCTAATAACCTCGTCATACATCAACGGAATGACCTCCTCACCTTCGGTATTGATGAAACCCCACTTGCCGTCGATGCAAACACTCGCTAAACCCTCGCTAAAAATATCTGTTTCGTCATACTTTATAGGGCAAATCTCATTACCATCGGTGTCGACATACCCCTCCTTTTCGTTAAGTCTAACTTTTGCTCTATCTTCGCAGACAAAACAATCTACCCAATCATACTTCGATAGTATCTTCTTGTCGAATGTGTGCTCTTTGCTATTAAAAACCAATCGTAATAAAGTCTGTTCTGCCTTTGTCATAGTGTTCAATTTTTAAGTTTATATGTATATAAACAAATTGGGCAAAAAAACTCAATGAAATCGTAAAGAAAAAATTGTATTAATTTACAATATGCAGATTATAAATCATTTACAAAGTAAAAAATGGGTTCTATGAGAGCTATTTTTACTCAGAAAACCCATTTTTAGAATAAGAACTTATATTTAGAATGGACGGTCAGGGTCTTCACTAACCGTAGTCGGAATCTCGCACTCTGGCAATACAATTGGAGCATTGAGGTTGATAGGAGGAATCGTTTTGGCGTGTTCAACCCACTCTTTTATTTGGTTGAAGAGGTCTTCACCCTCTTGTATCAAATCGTTGTAAGATACAACCCATCCTATATCATCAAGGCACCAATCAACATTGTCATCATAGATACCCACACAGATGTCAAATGCAGGGGTATGTGTCTCATGAGCAGTTTTTATTGTCTGCTTTGCAGCAGCATCATATCTCTCGTCAGGTGTATAGTAGTCACGATTGCGACAAAACGTGGTATTCAAATATTTCTTGGTACATTCATAGATATTGATACAAATTACATTGGGGCTATCCTCTATTTTAAGTTCAAGATGATAGTTTCTCAATTTACGACCATTTCCAGCTTCGAGGCTCATTTGGAGGTCATTGCTCAATCGTGTAGCGAAATCCTTTACGACATTTTTATTAATCTTGCTCATCTTTATTATTTTTAATTTTTGTATTTAATTTTTTGAAGTACTTCTATGCATATATAAGAAAAAGCCGAAAAAATTTAGTGAAATTCGCAACTATTTTTGAGATTATTTTGTAAATATATACTAATCAAATACTTGCAAAAGTAAAAAAAATCACACCCCTTAGTTCTGTATTGATTTTTTAGAACTCTTTTTATGCCATTTTAGTTGCTGTCTCAGTATGCTTTTCTATCCACTTATCGAACTCACCAGCCCAAGCATAAGAGCAGTCGTGACAAGCATTGCCAAGTCGTGCGTGGTTATCAGATGAGCAAGTCAAGATGATGGTCATTTTTCGGCGGTCAAGATCGAAACCACCGATATTGACAAGCTCATTCTTCCACGAACGCACCAATATATTCTCTACATATTGAGGGTCGTCGTAAATATTCCGGTCGCCATCGGGTATTTGATCTACATTCTCAATCACCAAAATAGGTTTGTTAAGAGTGTTGTTCTTCATACCCTCTGAGATAAGTTTAAGCCACCCATAAGCATCACCTTTCTTCAATGTGCGACAATCAAGTGACAGAAGAGTTCGCTTCTTATGCTCGTCGTGGTGAGAGATAAAATCTCGCTCCAATCTTTCAGCAAATGGAGTGCGCCACTTTATGTTCGAAAGGTTCCAAACCTCCGAAATCTTCTTTGCTAAAATATCGACCTGCTCCTCTGCCACAAAGCATCTAACCGCTTTGTATGGCACAAGAAACCTAGCTATATATCTACGAGTTTCAGCCAATCTTACCGCCTCGATAAAATTGCTCTCTATGTTTTCTATGTCCAACAAGCTCATAGCAGTAAGGTTTTATTTACTTTCACTATTCTTTGCCTTAATCAACGCTCTTTCAAAACGGCGCTTCATCACACCATAGTTGTAGTCCTTGACGCTATGTTGCTCTATCATCTTTTCAAATTCTCGCAGATGCTGACTCTTTCTATCTTTAGAAATAGATTTTAAGAACTTGTTAATATGGCTATAATGCAGTTTGCGCCATTTTTTATAATTACTAATATTTATATCATTATGGTTTGGAGTCAGTAGAATAAATATTTTTTCACAGTCCTTATAATGTTCTGGGAAATTTTTTATCTCCGCGCCCTTCTGTTCCCCGTTTTTATCCTTTAATAATTTTCTACCGCCATTTATAATATCATAATATTTATCCAACTGCGTTATCTCTTTTTTTGTCTTGCCGTTTAAGTCCGAGAATATTTTATTTTCAATAACGATCAACCATTTCTTATCGACCTCAATTATTATATCAATATTTTCCCATTCTCTGCGAATGGTTAGTTTGCATTCATTCTTGTCATTATTCAGATATTGACATAACCTTTCAAGTTTATCATCACTTTTGATATACTCTTCATTCTTTAACAAGTAATTACAAAATTCTGATAACAATGTAGGATATTTATAAATAAAATATTTGAAAGCATTTGAGTATGGCAATTCCAAATTATTAATCCTGTAGATATCGCCAGGAGTATCTTCTATATCTTCTTCGTTTCTATCTCTACTTTCGTTGTTAATCTCAATTTGATCGCTTTTATTAAATTTAATCCACTCAACAAAGGCCTCCTCTGCAAGTTTTTTCAGTTTTTGATAATCGGATTCTTCTGCAGGGTTGTACTTTACAATATTGCGTAAGGATTCACTTACATCAAACAAGTACTTATCTTCTTTTTTCTGCTCCAGCACAATAGGCTCTGTGGTGAGAAGTGAAGTTAATGAAGTTGTATTTTCACTCTCTCCTTCATCTACCTCTTTGGATACATTCTTTCTATTTCCTTTGTAAGATATATATACAGGAGACTTAGGCTTAACAACTCGTGTTGCCTTAAAGGTCACAAATGTATCTGTGCCTTGCTCCTTATTCTCTTTGAAAATAGACTCAATACCTACTTCTCCGTACTTAATCAATTTAATTGCTTCGGCACGTTTTTCTTTCCACGTCGCCTTCTCTTTCTTCTCTCTGGGTTCTTTAACACTATTCCAGTCCCATTCAGTATCCACCTCGGCAATATTCACAACTTCTAACATTCTTGTGCCATAACGTCGTACTTGTATTACATATTTAGGAAACTCTCCATTATATTTACCATCCTTACATAAGTAAATATAGTTGTTGCCATCATCGGCTTTGAATAGATTGATAATCTCGTGACCGATATTATCACCCAGATACTCTCCGGAATACATATGATTAAGAATAATCGGACTTTGTTCGGTGTCACTCATAGTAGTAGTTCACTGTGCCACGCAACTCCTACTATGGCTATTCACACAAAAAAAGAAAGTGTGGAGTTGACTTTCGTTTATCTAAGTGAAGGTTGTGGAAAGACCTGTGACAACAATAAACGATG
>JAZOSJ010000052.1:0-4002 GCA_045657045.1 Alistipes sp. | reverse complement strand
GTGTTACGCAATGCCTTTACAGCGTTACGAGCAGTCTTGTGGTAAAGACGGTTGTGTGCACGCTTAGTTGCAGTCTGACGAATTCTCTTCTTAGATGACTTGTGATTTGCCATAGTTCTAAATCTTTTATTTTTTACTTTTTATGTTTTTCTTGTTTTGCCGACATCTTAGCATCTCTGCTCAGTTCCTATCGGCGGGAACTCGTAAGACGACCGTAGCCGCTGTCGGATAGGCTTAAAGCCCGCTCCTAAATAGTTATTAACCGCAAGCACCATCTTAATACCCCCCCCATTAAAGTCGGCGTACCTCAATGACGCTCCAAGTGTAGTCCGTACGAGAGTCGAACTCGTCTTTCAAGAATGAAAATCTTGTGTCCTAACCGATAGACGAACGGACCTTACCACTAATGCTATAAAGCAATTTAGCGGTGCGAAGGTACATCAAAAAATCCGTTTCGCCAAATAATTCTTGTAAAAAAATCTCTTTACTTATATATTATATGGTGATACGATTGATAATCACCGAGTTAACATATTTTACGCTCGCTTATCGGCGTAGTTGTATTGCCCCCGTAGTGGCATCAAAAGAGATATATTCGCTATCGAATAGGCGCTCAATATTGCCCGAGGTTATCATCTCTGAGGTGGGAAGATGTACCAAGCGAGGAGTATCGACCAAGGCGATACTATCTGCCAACGAGAGAGCTATATCAAGCTCATGGGTGGAGAAGATAATGCACTTATTCTCCTTATGCGCAAGGTCGCTAAGCAGGCGACAAAGCTCATAGCGGTTTGGTAGGTCGAGGAACGAGGTTGGTTCATCGAGCAGGATGATAGGCGTATCTTGTGCTAAGGCTCTGGCTATCATGGCGCGCTGTGCCTCGCCATCAGAGAGGGTATTAACCCTGCGCTCGGCAAACTTTGTAATGGCAGTAACCTTCATTGCGTGCTCCACAATATCGTTGTCCTCAGCTGTTAGGCGACCTATCCAATTGGTATAGGGTGAGCGACCAATGCCTACAAGTTCGCGCACGGTGAGGGCATCGACATCGACACGCTCGGTATTTACAAAGGCTATATACTCGGCACGTTCCGTAGCGCTGAGTGTTGCAAGGCTCTTGCCATTGACGACAATATCGCCCGCCACAGCCTTACCAAGACCCGCCATAGCGCGTAGCAGGGTAGACTTACCCGTACCATTTCTGCCGAGTAGTGCCACCATTGTGCCACGCGAGAAGTGTGCCGTGGCATCGGTTATAAGCCTATTGCTTCCAAAGGCGAGAGTTATATTGCGTATCTCTATCATTGGCGGTGGTTGTTGTGAAGTACGACATATATAATAATAGGGATGCCGAGCAGCGATGTGATGGTGTTTATCGGTAGCATCATACCGTTGCGCGCTACGATGTCGCATACCACTGTGCATATAAGCATCGACACGCCACCCCAGAGCATCGTTGCAGGCATAAGCGTGCGATTATCGGCGGTGCGGAAGGTCATACGCGCAAGGTGCGGTATGGCAAGACCGATAAAGCCAATAGGACCACAAAAGGCTGTTACAGAGCCTGCTAAGAGGGTTGTCGATAGGAAGATGATAATGCGCGAGCGGGTGAGGTTTAGTCCCATAGTCTCGGCATATGCCTCACCCAAAAGCAGGATGTTGAGGGGCTTTATAGCCACCACAGCAAGCATTAAACCGACAGCGACAACCGGCACAAGGAGGTAGAGCTGTTCGGTTGTAACCGTAGCCACAGAACCCATAGTCCAGACAACGAAGGCCTTTAACGACTCGTCAGTACCCATATATTGCAGAATGCCCACAACGGCAGATATAGCCGACGAAAGCATCATACCTATAATAAGTATCACGTTGATATTGCGTATCTTACGCGATAGTGACATCACGAGCAACAATATCGCCGCAGAGCCTATCCATGCCATACCCGTGATGCCGAACATCCTCAACCATGACGATGTGGCGATGCCAAGCATAGGCGTTGCGAGGGTGAAGAGTGCCACACCAAGGCTTGCGCCAGAGTTGATACCGAGCACATATGGACCTGCAAGTGGGTTGCGAAAGAGTGTCTGCATCTGCAAACCACTTGCCGAGAGCGCCATGCCTGAAGCTATGGCTACGATAACCTTCGGAAGTCGCATTTTGAGGATTATCGTGGCGTGGCTGGCATCCGAAGCATTGCCCATAAGTGTTGCCCACACCTCGCTTGCAGGGAGTGCCGTAGTGCCTATGAGCAGGTCGCACACCGCCAATGCTACAAGGGCTATGCCGAGTAGCACGAAGAGCGTGGAACGTAGTATCTTGTGTGAAAGAGTCATTCTTATTCGAGTTTGTGGTGATAGTATAGGTCGCTGCTCTCGCCACGCAGTATCGTGGCTAAGTCGCTAAGTACCACGTCGGGACGCACGATGGCAGACTCCCAGAAGTCGCTGCCGCCATACTGCGTGCGGATGCGGTTGTTGTTGTAGACTCTGCCACTGCGCACAACATCGCTGTCGACAAAGTGTGGCGCTACGGCGCGTAGCTCATCGAGCGTGAGCACCTGGCTGGGGTTGAGCCATATGTCGGCACGGTTGACAAGAAGCAATGCCTCTTCAAGGCTTATGCCTCGTGAGCCGCCCGTAGGGTTTGCACCCTTATATATATACTCGCCACCAGCATTCTCCACAAGACGCACGATATAGCTGTCGTCCGATGGCATATACCATACATCCTGATAGGGGAGGTTGAACATAACCTTAGGTTTGTAGGTGGTGTCTACACTCGCCTTTATTGTGCTGTAACGCGCTACAATATCGGCAAATACCTGCTCGGCATAGACTCTGCAACCCACAATCTCGCCTATGGCAACAACCCACTCTGCCTTGCCTAACGGAGACTGCTCGGTGTAGTCGCCGAGATAGAGATAGGGAATCTTCAACTCGCGGAGCTTTGCCGTGACGGTGCTGTCCTCCGATGTTATGCCATACATCAATACCACATCGGGGCGCAACGCGAGCAACGCTTCGTAGTCGATATTGCTGTCGTAGCCAATATCCTTAATCGCGGGGTTGGAGCTTATTGCGGTGTTGAAGATATACTGCTTGCCCGATACGCCAACCACACACTCAGCCTTGCCTACGGCATCGAGCATAGCGATATAGCTCGACGACATACACACCACACGCTCGGCATTACCGATGATATGCTGACCGCGGTAGCCCTCGGCTGCCTCCTCGCTTTGAAAGATGGCAAGTCTCTGCTCCACGGGTGCTTTGCCCTGCCAAGGACGTGTAACACGGATGATGGTGTTTTGCTCTCGGTCACAATCTATTATAAAGCCGGATGCGTGCTCGGGGGTGTAGGCAACCTCACCAAAGATGTGACCATCTTCTGTGGCGAGATTATTGCACCCTGCAACAACACTTAGGGCAATGAAACCCACTAATATTCTTAACACTAAAAGCATAGGGCAAAGGTATGCTTTTTTTAGGATAAAATAGCATAAAAACAAAAATAGTTATTATCTTTGCCCTCGCAAAAATGTCGCGGGATGTAGCTCAGCCCGGTTAGAGTACACGTCTGGGGGGCGTGTGGTCGCAAGTTCGAATCTTGTCATCCCGACAATGCAATATGGTGAGAGTCCTCAATCGCAAGATTGGGGATTTTTGTATTTTGAGAGCTATGATGCTCGCATCAATTAGCTCTCAAAATACAAAAATATCCACTTGGGTGGAACGCTCTCACCATATTGCATTGTGCATCCCATTAAGGGACCAGTCAAGAAAGGCGTTAAGCGAAGCAGACGATAGTCTGTGTAGTAGCCAATTTTGTCATCCTGCAGATGCTCGCATCAAATGAAGATTACTATAGTTAATATTGCAATTAATGGAGCTATCAGAATAGTTAACACATTCCACACAATTTTTAGTACTCGTGTTACTTTGTTGTTTGGTAACAGCCTCTTTACCCTGTCCCCCAACCATATAACAAAAAGACTATAAAGTG
>JAZOSJ010000051.1:0-6513 GCA_045657045.1 Alistipes sp. | reverse complement strand
CGACGATGCTTGCAGTTGCGAGGGTCTCAGCTTTGAGGCTGAGTGTTGCGACCATCATCACGCCCTCCTGGGTGAGAATCACACCGACTATATTGCTAGCTCACTGCGCTATGACTCACGTGTTCAGGAGCGCGATGTTGTCATCTTCGCACCTCTGCATATTGCGGCAACTGCTGTCGATTTGTCGGTTGCAGAGTCAGTAGATGTTGCTCGCTCGCTTGGCGATGAATCGTGGCCGCTGGTGGCGGCTGTTGTCTCGCACGAATCTCTGCGTGCGCCTCCTGTTGTTGCCTAATAGGGCCGTTTGGGCCTTTATTGTATACGGCAAGATTGTGTCTATCTGCCTATAAATTAGACACTTCAACGATTAAATAAAGGAGAAATTATGAGAAAATCAATTATTATACTTTTGGCTATTTTGTGCTTGCCATTCGTGGCTTCGGCACAGAAACTCACTGGTAAGGTTGTCGATGCAACAACCAAGCAGGCGCTTATTGGTGCTTCGCTCTTCTGGAAGAATACCACTGCTGGTGCTACAACATCGGCTACAGGTGAGTTTACAATGAAGCGAGTACACGGCTTCGAGACATTGGTAATCAACTACTTAGGTTACGACACCATCGAGATGGAGATTAGCGACAAGGAGCTTGACAACATCACTATCGAGCTTCAGCCCTCGGCTGTAGACATCGACGCGGTGGTCATCGAGAGTGCACAGCGTGGTAACTATGCTAAGACGTCGGGTATCACGCGCGATGAGCAAATCTCGTTTGCGGGTCTTTGTAAGATGGCTTGCTGCTCGCTTGCAGAGTCGTTCGAGAACTCAGCATCGGTAACTGTAGGTTATAGCGACGCTATCTCTGGTGCTCGACAGATTAAGATGCTCGGTTTGGCTGGTACTTATACCCAGATTCTCGACGAGAACCGCCCAATTATGCAGGGTGCAGGTGCTGCCTATGGTCTTAGCTACACCCCAGGTATGTGGCTCAACTCCATCCAAGTATCTAAGGGCGTGGCATCGGTAACTGCGGGACATGAGGCCATCACAGGTCAGATTAACCTTGAGCACCGCAAGCCTACCGACGACGAGCGCATCTTCCTAAACCTCTACTTCGATGATGAGAAGCGCCCAGAGATTAACATCTCGTCGGCTATTCCATTGACACCAGACAAGAGCCTCTCGACCGTAATTATGGCGCACGGCTCACTCGACACCGCACACCACGATATGAATGGCGATGGCTTTGCCGATATGCCAAAGTCAAACCAGATAAATATCGCAAATAAGTGGTTGTGGCAGAATCGTGATGGCGTTCAATTGCGCTGGGGATGGAAGTATGTGAACGAGAACCGCGTGGGTGGTCAAATGAAGTATCGCGAAGATTTGTACGACCAGATGATGCAGAATCCACTTTCAACATATTATGGCTCAAAAATCCATAATCGTAATATCAACGCCTACACAAAGCTCGGTATTCCAGTAGGTTACGAGCGCACATTTACGGGCGACCCAGACGATGCTGTGCAGAACAACATCGCTATGGTCCTCGACTATGACAACTACCTCACCGACTCATACTTCGGTGTCAATAGCGTAGATGTTAAGGAGCAGACCCTACGTTTCAACGCCACATACGCACACTACTTCACACAGCGCTCG
This sequence comes from Alistipes sp., assembly GCA_045657045.1. Lineage (GTDB taxonomy): Bacteria > Bacteroidota > Bacteroidia > Bacteroidales > Rikenellaceae > Alistipes. Next base: position 4,853 of record JAZOSJ010000051.1, on the reverse strand, counting down.
TCGTTGAATGCAGGTATCTCGGCGTATGCACGTATAATGGACAACAACTACCTACAACAGGATGCCTCATCGGGTACGCCACAGCCAATGTGGTCAATGATTGGCAGGGCGACACTTGCTGAGCCAGGTATCTTTGCCGAGTACACCTACAATAACGAGGAGAAGTTCTCGTGGGTAGTAGGTCTTCGTGGCGACTACTCGATTGTAAATGGCAACTACTACTATGATGCTAAGCCAGAGATGCTTATCACCCCACGCTCACATATTCGCTGGGCTATAACCCCACGCACCACATTGCGCGCATCGGCTGGTATGGGCTACCGTCGCCAGAACCTTGTTACCGACAATATCTGGATTATGACATCATCTCGCAATATCGTTACCGACAACCTCAACGACGATATGGAGCGCGCTGCAACCTTTGGTGGTAGCCTTGCGCAGACCTTCCGTTTGGCGGGTGACGACCAGGCGACAATCAGTGTTGACTACTTCCGCACGCAGTTCTTCAACACCATGGTCTTCGACCAGGAGCGTGGCAACAACACCACACATATCTACAATACGGATGGCAAGTCATACACCGACAACTATCAAGTAGACTTTAACTGGACACCATTCCGCGGCTTCGACCTCTTCGCAACGTTCCGCTACACCAACGCTATGATGACCTTGGAGCAGGATGGTAAGCAGATTCTTGTTGAGCGCCCACTGACATCGCGCTATAAGGGTCTTATCAACATTCAGTATGCCGTGCAGCGCTGGGTATTCGATGTTACTGCACAGATGAATGGACCAGTACGTCTTCCAGAGCTTACGGGCGATATGGATGCTGCGGTGAACAACCCTACCCTCTCACCCGTATATCCTATGTACTTTGCGCAGATAAGCTACAAGATAAGCAACCTTACGCTATATGCTGGTTGCGAGAATATTGCAAACTACCTACAGGGTGTAAATGGTGGCAATAAGCCTATCATGGGTGGTGAAGCGCCATTCGCCCCAGGCTTCAACTCATCAATGGTATGGGGTCCACTTATGGGTCGCAAGTTCTATATCGGTCTACGATTGAATATATACTAATTTCAGAAATAAAAACGTTATATAATAAAACCTTGAAACTATGAAGAAGATTATTTTGATGTGCCTTGTAGCACTATTTGGTATTGGCGTTGCAAATGCTCAGCAGCCTAAGAAGGGCGATAAGAAGAGTGTAACCGTAGAGTTCGTAACAGATATCGACTGCGCTGGCTGCGCTAAGAAGGTTACCAACACCATCCCTTATGAGAAGGGTGTTAAGGATGTTCAGGTTGATGTTGCTACAAAGACCGTGACCGTAACTTACGATCCTGCAAAGACCAACAATGAGACCCTCGTTAAGGCATTCGCTAAGATTAAGATTAAGGCTGAGGCCAAGGTAAACGAGGAGCAGAAATAGTGAGTAGATACTCTTATGATGAGTAAGGTTGTCCAAAATTTTATGGGCAACCTTATTTTTATGTGTAACTATTAGATAATTTTTCTATCTTTGTGCAATATTAGCTACATTAGAGAAAATCTAAACTTATACGATATGAAGAAAACTTTTACCAAAATTCTCTCTGTTGTCGTGGCTGCGCTAAGCCTTACATCGGCAGCAGCACAGCAGGGCTATGAGAAGAGCAACGAGATCTTCCGCCTTGGCGTAGAGTCTCGCTTCGACTATCTTAACGAGGCTCTTGATGGCAACGAGGTCTATGGAGCTTCGGGCTTCAAGGTGCGCTATTTCAACCTCCGTATGGATGGTCAGATTGCTCCTAAGTTCACCTACTCTTGGCGTCAGCGCTTTAGCCGTCCAAATACCGATGGCACATTTGTGAACAACACCGATTGGCTACACCTCACATACAAGGCAAACAAGAATTGGTCATTCTCTGCAGGTAAGCAGGTGGTAATGATTGGTGGCTGGGAGTACGACCGCGCCCCTATCGAGATATACTACTGCTCGGAGTATTGGAACAATGTAAACTGCTTCCAGCTTGGTGCATCGGCAACATATACTACAAACAAGGCTAACGAGTCATTCACATTCCAGATTTGCCAGAGCCCATACGACAAAATGGCGCTTAACTATCACTCAGAGTTAGCTACAGACAAAAAGGATTGCTGTGAAGATTGCACACCAGAGATCATCACAAAGCTTGGCGACCTATATGCCTACAACCTCTACTATTTCGGTTCACACGGCTGCTACAAGGCTATCCACTCTGTAAACCTTGTCGAGTACCAGAAGGGTAAGTTCGATGCATACTTTGTTTTGGGTAACCAGTTTAAGTTGGGCGACACCACGCTTGAGCTCGACTTTATGAATCGTGGCACAACCGCTAAGGAGTTTATGTTAAAGAACTACTCTATTATGGCCGAGGTATCACATATAATCGACCAGCGCGTAAACCTCTTTGCTAAGGTTACCTACGACAAGGCTGGCGCAGAGGCTCAGCCACTCTTTGTACACCCTAATACCGACCTTACTCGCATCGGTGGCGGTGTTGAGTACTACCCTAAGGGCAACCGCGACATACGCCTACACGCTGCCTATGTTTACAACACTGGAAAGAATCATAGTGGTGGTGTCGCAAAGGATAAAGGCTCATTCTTCACATTGGGTATCACCTGGAAGATTGATGCATTAGAGGGTCTAAAAAATGCCCTTAAATAGCATATCGACTTGATTTTAAGCAAATTAAACAAATAAACTTATGGAGAACAATTCAAAGGGCATTAAGAAGTACTTCGCTGGTATCTTCTGCCTTGTTATCGTTATCGGCATCTTTGGCGGTATCGGCTCAGTGATGGGTGTGCCAAATATGCTTAACACCATTATGAAGACTGCGCACGACTTGTTGCTTAACACCGTCTTCTACCTTATGGCTATCTGCGTTATCACAGGTGCACTCGGTAGCATCTTCGTGGAGTTTGGCGTTGTAAACCTCTTGGAGCGCATCCTACGCCCATTGATGAAGCCACTCTTCAACCTCCCAGGTGTAGCATCATTGGGTGCAGTTATGACATTCCTATCAGACAACCCTGCTATTATCTCGTTGGCTAAGGATAAGCGCTTTAGCTCTTATTTTAAGAAGTTCCAGTTTATCTCGCTCACCAACTTTGGTACAGCCTTCGGTATGGGTCTTCTTGTTATCGTGTTTATGATTTCGCAGGGCTACTTCGTAGAGCCATTCCTCGGTTTGCTCGGAGCATTTATCGGCTGTATCTGCTCTACACGCCTTATGCAGCGCTTCATTCTTAAGGAGCACCCTGAGTTCGCTGATGAGTTCGCAGCGGTGCTTACCGAAGAGGAGATGAAGGAGAAAGAGGAGGTTAAGGAGACATCTATGTTTACCCGTATCCTCAACTCGTTGCTCGACGGCGGTAAGACAGGTGTTGATGTAGGTCTCTCTATCATCCCAGGTGTGCTTATTATCTCTACTCTTGTGATGTTGCTAACGTTCGGTGCTGGTAGCAACGGCACTTACGACGGCGCTGCATACGAGGGTATCGAGTTCCTGCCATGGTTGTTTGGTAAGATTAACTTCGTCTTTGAGTGGCTCTTTGGCTTCGAGCACCCAGCCCTTATGGCATTCCCTATCACATCACTTGGCGCTGTGGGTGCTGCCCTCAGCCTTGTGCCAGAGTTCTCAGCACAGGGCATCGTTAATGGTAACGCCATAGCAGTATTTACGGCTATCGGTATGTGCTGGAGCGGTTACCTCTCAACACACACCGCTATGCTTGACGCTCTTGGCTACCGCAAGCTCACCTCTAAGGCTATCCTTGCACACACCATCGGTGGTCTTGTAGCTGCTATTGCTGCACACTGGTTGTTCGTACTCTACACCTTTGCTTTCGGTGCTCCTACAACCTTCGAGGGTGGCGCAGACCGCTATACTACATCGCCTGTGGTTATCGAGATTGTTGGCGAGAATCAGGTGCGCCTCGGCGACCGTGTCTTCACTGACGAGGCTGATGACACCCCAGAGGAGGAGGGTTCATTGGCACGCGTTATCGCCTCTATGTTGATTACCGAGCACGATAATATCGAGGTTATTGATGGTGAGAAGATTGATGCTGCCGACCTTATCGCTATGGATAAGCTTACGGCAGAGACCCGCGAGAGCCTAATTTCGGAGGTCGAGGCAGGCTTTGAGATGTACCGCGACTCTATCGCTAAGCGTCTCTACAACCGCACACTCTCGGAGCTCACCCCAGAGGAGGTTATAGCTCTCGATGAGGCTATCCCATTCCACTTCTCTCGCCACGAGTAATTCAACAAACAGAAAATGGTTGCCAAAAGGCAGCCATTTTTTGTTTGAAGTGAAAGGTGAACAGTGAACAATATAGAGTATCAAAGAGAATTAGTGATATTAAAAGCCTTTGGCTTTTTTAGGAAGGGGCAGAAAGGGGCAGAAAAGGGCAAAAAGGGTAAAGCTCCCCTTTTGGACGCTTTGGTCCCCTTTACTCCCTTTTAGTCCCCTTGTCCGAGTCAACAGAAAATAATTTTACTGATAACCCTCCATTAAGAGATAGGGGAGTGTTCTGCTCTCGCCTTAATCGCAAAGTTCACTTTTAACCTTTCACCTTTCACTTGAAAACAAAACATCCAGAGATATTGACCCTGGATGTTTTGTTTTGGGATATGCCGCAGATGACCCCTTATCACAAGAAATGTATTATCAGAAGGGAGCAACTAACTTTATTAGGAGTGAGACTAAATTTCTTGTCAGAAGGGGTTAGATGTGACCTCGATAAAGAGATTGCCCCAGATGGGACATACTTGACGTATTTCCCATTTGGGGCAATGATTGAGAGGCCGCAGATGA
>JAZOSJ010000050.1:0-28261 GCA_045657045.1 Alistipes sp. | reverse complement strand
TTCATGAATCGGTATTCGAGGGGTACACCAACCTAAAGAAAGTTACGATTCCAGAGGGTGTAACAGACATCCACAAGAACGTCTTCAGAGGTTGCACCAGCTTAGAGAAAATTGTTATGCCCAGCACCCTCGAGAGAGTTGGCAACTACGTCCTCAAGGATTGCACATCGTTAAGATACATCTATTTCAAGGGCACAACGCCACCCGTTGGTACAGGTTTCGACAATTGGGAGCCTTGTGGCACCTGGGTAACACTGCGTGTGCCAATAGGTAGCGAAGAGACCTATCGTAACCACGGTTACTGGTGGGACTACACTGTTGAGGGTGTTTCACCAGACGCATTTGATGATGACGACTCTGGTGATGACGGCGGCAATACTGGTGGCGATGATGGTGGCGATGATGGCAATCTGGAGGATTTGAAAGACGGTGATGTCATTGTACTTCAAAAGGCCACAAAGGGCAACGGCATTGACATCGTCATAATGGGTGACGCATACACAAAGAGCCAAATAAGCTCAGGCAAGTATAGGCGCGACCTTGAGACTGCCATCGAGTTATTATTCGATGAGGAGCCATACACATCCCATCGCGAATTCTTCAATATTTATGAGGTTGTGGCTGAGTCACAAAGTAGCAGCTATAGTAGTGGTTCTACCATCTTTGAGGGATTCTTTGGCGGTGGCACACTGGTTGGTGGCAACCACGACATCGTTGCCGGCTATGCCAGTCTGGCAGTGCCTGCAAGCCGAATAAACGAGGCATTGATAATTGTGATAATGAATCGCAACTACTATGCTGGAACATGCTACATGTTTTACCCTGTAATCGAGGCCGACTATGGCACAGGAGCATCCATATCATACTTCCCACTTGGCACAGATGACGAGATGCTCGGTCAGATTATACGTCACGAGGCTGGTGGTCACGGCTTTGCCAAGCTATTTGACGAGTATTCGTATATTGAGAATGGCACAATATCCGCAGCAGCAGTTGCCGAGCGCAAGGCTATGGGCGATGATTGGGGCTGGGGTAAGAATATAGACTTCACTAGCGATACGAACTTGGTGAAGTGGAGGCGTTTTCTCAATGATAGTCGCTACAAATATGAGGGGTTAGGCGTATATCAGGGAGGCGACACCTATCCTTATGGCGTATGGAGATCTACCAACAACAGCATTATGAATGACAATACGGGGGGTTACAATGCGCCATCGCGCGAGGCCATCTACTATCGTATACACAAGCTTGCCTACGGTAATAGCTGGACATATAACTATGAGTCATTTGTCTCGTGGGATTCGAAGAATCGCAGCGCAAAGGCTATGTCGATTAAAAAGGCTCAAACCTCAACCGTGGCACCGACACATCCTCCTATCATAGTTAATAGACCGCTTACCAATGCGAAGTAGTAGAGGCATAATAGCTCTTGTTGTCGTAGTGGCGTTATCACAACTTATGGTTTGTTGCGCCACACATCAACGTTGCACCAGCACAAACGATGAGAGTGCTCCCCAAAAGCCCCCTGAGGAGTTCGTGCCACTGCACCCTCCCGTAATCATTCCACACCCGATAGAGATACCGGAGTAGAACGCAGGGGTCATATAGCAAGAGGTTATCTTAACCCGCTATATGGCCCTATTTTATAGACATTAGCGAGGTCATGTTTTACTATTTCGGTTTTTTTATTAATTTTGTAGTCGGTAAAGTAGTTGAAAGCCCATGACAAAGAATATAAAACCCTGCCTCTATGGCATGTCGCTCGACGAGTTAAAGGCTCTATGCAAGGAACTTGAGCTCCCTCAATTTGCTGCTAAGCAGATTGCAAGATGGCTATATAAGCGTTTCGTGACCGACATAGATGCCATGACAAACCTCTCAAAAAGTGCACGCGAACGCCTCAAGGAGCGTTGCGAATTGGGATTGTCCGCGCCACTCAAAGTCTCAGTGTCGACAGATGGTACAAAGAAGTACCTCTTCCGCACCTCCGAGGGCGAGTATATAGAGTCGGCCCTCATCCCCGATGGTGAGCGCATGACGCTCTGCGTATCGTCGCAGGCGGGTTGTCGCATGGGTTGTAAGTTCTGCGCTACAGGGCGCATGGGCTTCCGCCACCACCTCCCCGCAACGGAGATTATCAACCAAATTATCTCCATCCCTGAGCGCGACAAGCTCACCAACCTTGTATTTATGGGCATGGGAGAGCCCCTTGATAATATCGACAATCTTATGCGCACCCTCGACATCCTCACCTCGGAGTGGGGTATGGCGTGGTCACCTACGCGCATAACAGTATCTACGGCAGGTGTTGCCAAGACTCTACCACGTCTCTTGGATGAGTCGAAGGTGCATATCGCCGTGTCGCTACACAACCCCTCCCCCGAGGAGCGCAAGGAGATTATGCCTATCGAGAACGCATACTCTATTAAGGAGGTGTGCGACATACTGCGCCGCTACGACTTCACACACCAACGCCGCGTGTCGTTCGAGTATATCGTCTTGGAGGGGATGAACTGCTCGATGCGCCATATCAAGGAGCTATCGCGTCTGCTCGATGGTATCAAGTGTCGTATCAACCTTATCCGCTTTCACAAGATTCCCGATTCGCCATTCTTCTCGCCTGAGTTGGAGCGCATCATAGAGTTTAGAGATACCCTTACAAAGCGCGGTATTCAGACCACGCTACGCGCATCGCGTGGCGAGGATATTGAGGCGGCGTGTGGACTGCTTTCAACGGCAGAAAAGTTTTAGCCTATGAGAAAGTTATCTGTTTTATGCTTGGTTATGTCGTTGTGCTTTAGTGCTAAGGCACAAATGGTTACTACGACTACCACCACAACCACCACTAATAATACTACTACGACTAACGTCGTTACTGTGAGTGTTAATCTACGTTTTGCTACAACATCTCCTTCGGGAAATAACACGATAGAGCTTGATATGAATGGAGAGGAGTTGATGTGGTCGGCATCGCATTGTGGTGTCGAGGTTGTTGCACCATCGCGACTCTATATGACCACCGACAAGGGTAAGTGGGGTAAAAAGGATGGCACAGTGCGATTTCGTTATTTTAGCACCAAGGAGTATAATAGCACTATTGCTAGGTTTCGTGACTTTGCTATTGAGCTACGTGCCTATAATGAGGGTGTTGCCTATCGCTTTATATCAAAATGTAGTGGTGAGTACAAGGTTTTGGATGAGGTTGCGGAGTTTAGCTTTGCGGGTGATGATATGGCGTGGATACCATACACCAACCATCGTCCCGATGCCACTTCGGACTATGCCACGCAGTATGAGACCTCGTTTGAGAATACCTACGTACGCACGGCTATTAATGAGATAGATTGGCGCAGATTGATATTTGCCCCCGTTGTTGTAGAGCGCAACGGTCTAAAACTTTGGATTTCAGAGTCAAACCTTGAAGATTACCCTGGAATGTTCTTCTCGAATAGGGATGGTGATGGAGTGCTTGATACCGAGTTTGCGCTACGCCCAAAGGAGGTGGAGCAGGGGGGTCATAATATGTTGCAAGGTATCGTTAAGTCGCGCCACGACTACATTGCTAAGTGTAAGGGTCGTCGCACCTTTCCGTGGCGTATAGTCGCTATTGGTGAGGATGACAGAGAGCTTGCCGAGCAGAATCTTGTTTGGGAGCTTGCCGACGAGTGCCGCTTGGAGGATACCTCGTGGATTAAGCCTGGCAAGGTAGCCTGGGAGTGGTGGAACGATTGGGGCTTGGAGGGCGTAGACTTCACACCTGGCATCAACAACGAGACATATAAATATTATATAGATTTCGCATCACGCTACGGCATCGAGTACGTTATTCTTGACGAAGGTTGGGCGGTAAATCTTGCTGCCGACCTTATGCAGGTTGTGCCAGAGATTGATATTAAGGAGTTGGTCGACTATGCTGCGGAGCGCAACGTAGGCATTATCCTTTGGGCGGGCTACTGGGCGCTTAATAGAGATATTGAAGGTATATGTAAACACTACGCAGATATGGGTGTTAAGGGCTTCAAGGTAGACTTCCTTGATAGGGATGACCAGGAGATGGTGGAGTTTGTCTACGACCTTGCCGAAGTAGCAGCGAAATACCATATGCTCGTTGATTATCACGGTGTTTACAAACCCACAGGACTAAACAGAACCTACCCCAACGCCATCAACTTTGAAGGTGTTCACGGTCTTGAAACGATGAAGTGGCTCGGTGCGGAGCATGACCAGATAACCTACGATGTAACGATACCGTTTATCCGTGGTGCAGCAGGTCCTATGGATTATACGCAGGGTGCTATGCGCAATGCCCACAGAGAGGACTTTCGCCCCGACTACTCGCGCCCTATGAGTCAGGGCACACGATGTCATCAGTTGGCAATGTATGTGGTCTACGATGCGCCGCTGACGATGCTCTGCGACTCGCCTACGAACTACGAGCGCGAGCCTGGCTATACGCGTTTTGTTGCCCAGATGCCGACAATATGGGATACGAAGGAGTGCGTCGAGGGCGCTATTGGCGAGTATATCGTAGTGAGACGAGATAGTAACGATGAGACCTATATCGCTGGTCTTAATGGTAACGCCGCTCGCGAAGTGGTGGTTAAGTTGGAGGGCGAGGAGTTTCGCGAGATAGAGATATACTCCGATGATAAGGAGGTTGCATCGAAGTATCAATATAGCACCACAGCCGATGACGAGTTGAGGATATGGATGTCGGCAGGAGGAGGCTTCGTGGTGAAAATAAAGAGATAGTTTGTCTATATGAAGAGAGTTATACTAACCCTGTTTGCCCTGATTATTAGCGTGGGGCTAAGAGCCGAAGAGCCGTCGCATTGGGTCGACCCATTTATCGGCACTGCCGACTATTCGGTGACGCATCCAGGCGCTATTGTTCCGCACGGTATGATGGCGGCTGTTCCGTTTAATGTGACAGGCTCAACGCTAAACCGATATGATAAGGATAACCGATGGTGGTCAGCGCCTTACGATATTCGTAATAGATATAGCGTAGGCTTTGCTCACGGTGCGCTAAGTGGTGTTGGATGTCCTGAGTTGGGTGCTGTAATCACTATGCCTACCGTAGGCGCGATTTTGCCAGACAGATACGACCACGGCTCGACCTATTACGATGAGGTTGCCGAGGTGGGATACTATGCTACGACTTACGAGAAGTATGCCGTGCGTGCCGAGGCTACAGCTTCGGAGCGTGCATCGGTCGAGCGTTACACCTTCTTGGAGGGTGGCGAGGCGAATATCCTTGTGAATTTGGGAACATCGCTATCGAATGAGTCGGGTGCGATGCTTCGCCGTGTAAGCGACACCGAGGTCGAGGGTATGCGCCTGCTTGGAACCTTCTGCTATACAAATCAGGCGGTCTTTCCTGTCTACTTTGTTGTGCGCATCAATAAGCAGGCTCCAAAGACGGGTTATTGGAAGCTACAGCCAGAGATGACGGGTATCGAGGCGCAGTGGTCGGGCGATAGTGGTGAGTACAAGATATACGAGAACTACAATCGTGAGATGATGGGTAACGACATTGGCTTCTTCTTCTCGTTGGGCGAGGTCGCGCCAGGTACGATGGTAGAGGTGCGCGTAGGTATATCGTATACCTCGATTGAGAATGCCCGCAAAAACCTCAATGCCGAGGTTGGTAGCCGAGGCTTTGGCAATGTTAGGGAGCAGGCGCGCGATAAGTGGAACGAGGCGCTGGGTAAGATTCGTGTTTCGGGAGGCTCGGATGCCGATAGAAAGGTGTTCTATACAGCTCTATATCACTCGCTGATACATCCAAATATCGTTAGCGATGTCAATGGCGAGTACCCAAAGATGGAGAGTGGTGCAACGGGTGTAGCGAAGGATTATGACCGTTATACCGTATTCTCGTTGTGGGATACCTATCGCAACCTACACCAGCTACTTACTCTTGTATATCCAGATGTGCAGACCGATATGATTCGTTCGATGGTGGATATGTCGAAGGAGTGGGGCTGGTTGCCACGCTGGGAGCTATATGGCAGGGAGACATTCACCATGGAGGGTGACCCAGCGATTCCGGTTATTGTAGATAGCTACCTCAAAGGCTTGCGCGAGTTCGATGTATATGGAGCATACGATGCTATGAAGCGCTCGGCAACAACTGTGGGTAAGAGCAATCCTATACGCCCAGATATTGACCCATATATCGAGCGAGGATATATCCCCGTGGGTCTCTTTGCGCAGGATATGTCGGGCGATAACTCTGTGTCGCACGCCTTGGAGTATTATGTTGCAGACAATGCTCTTGCCAAGTTCGCACGCGCTATGGGCGAGGAGGAGTTTGCCAAGCAGATGGAGGTGCGAGCATCGGGCTGGCGCAAGTATTACTCTAAGGAGTATGGCTCTCTACGACCTATTGACGCAAAGGGGGCATTTATCACACCTTTCGATCCAGAGGCGGGAGCAAACTTTTCGAATACGATAGGCTTCCATGAGGGTAGTGCCTGGAACTATACCTTCTTCGTGCCACACGATGTTGAGGGCTTGGTGAAGATTATGGGTGGCGAGAAGTCATTTACCGAGCGACTATGGCGGGTGTTTGAGAATGGTCTCTACGACCCAACAAATGAGCCAGACATCGCCTATCCATACCTATTTAGCCGTATTAAGGGCGAGGAGTGGCGCACGCAGCAGCTTGTAAAGCGTCTGCTCGATGAAAATTACTCGACAACGCCTGATGGTCTGCCTGGAAATGATGATACAGGTACGATGTCGGCATGGGCGGTATTCTCGATGATGGGTATCTACCCAGATTGTCCTGGTGAGCCATACTACACCATCACAACACCACGTTTCGATAAGGTGGAGATAGATACCGCCAACGGTACAATCACTATCGAGTGTCAAGGCAAGGGCGACTATATTGAGTCGGTGAAGCTCGGTAATAAGGGGATTAACCGTTACCGCATTTCGCACGACGAACTTGTAAAGGGAAAAATATTAAAATTAAAACTTAGATAGAATGAAGGCAAAATTTTTCGCTCTTATGGCAGTAGTTGCCATATTTGCAGGTTGCACAGCAACACCAAAGGTAGATTATGCCGCTGCGGTAAATCCAAAGATTGGCTCAGGTGGTCATGGTCACGTTTTTGTGGGTGCTAATGCTCCATTTGGTATGGTTCAGATTGGTCCTACAAGCATTACGCAGGAGTGGGATTGGTGCTCTGGTTACCACGACTCGGAGAATAGCGTTATTGGCTTCTCGCACACGCATCTCTCTGGTACGGGTTGTGGCGACTTGTTCGATGTGACGCTTATGCCTGTTACGGGCGAGGTAGAGTATGGTCGTGGTCGCCTGGGTGACTACACTACGGGCTTCTGGTCGGAGGCAGACCGCACGCAGGAGGTTGTCGAGCCCGGCTACTACTCAGTGCCCCTTACACGCTATGGCATCGTTGCTGAGATGACGGCTGCGGAGCGTGGTGGTATTCACCGCTATACTTTCCCAGAGAGCGACGAAGCGGCTGTTATCCTCGACCTTGTGCATGGTGGTTGCTTCGACCGCCCAGAGGATCTGTTTGCAGAGGCAGTGAGCGATACTCGCATCGTGGGTCGCCGTCATAGTTGGGGCTGGTCAAACAACCAGAAGGTATACTTTGTTATCGAGTTCTCGAAGCCTTTTGAGAGTGTTGAGCCTATCACAGAGTATGGCTACTACTATCGCATTAACTTCAAAACTGTTGAGGGTGAGCAGATTGGCATTAAGGTAGCACTATCCTCTACAAGCCCTGAGGGCGCAGAACTTAACTTCAACGAGGAGGTGGCTAAGAAGGAGTTTGACCAGGTGCGCAAGGAGACATATTCGAAGTGGGCTAAGGAGTTGAATAAGATTCGTATCTATGGTGCATCTGAGGAGCAGATGGAGATTTTCTACACAGGTATGTACCATATGTACGTTGCGCCATCGCTCTTCTCGGACGTTGATCGCACATATCGTGGTGCTGATAATGAGATTCACGCTAACCCTGGTCACGATACCTACACTACATTCTCGTTGTGGGATACCTATCGTACTAAGTTGCCTTTGATGACTATCACCCATCCAGAGCGTATGGATGATGTTATCAACACGATGCTTAATATCTACGACGAGCAGGGCTTCCTGCCTATCTGGCATCTTTGGGGCTGGGACAATGGCTGTATGGTTGGCTCTCCGGGTATTATTGCCGTATCGGATGCGGTGGCTAAGCGTGTCAATGGCATCGATGCTGAGCGCGCTTGGGAGGCGATTTATAACTCTTGTATGCACGATATTCGTGGTGGTCGCTACCGTAAGCAGTATGGCTATATGCCTAACGACTTGCAGGGTGAGTCTATCGCTCATGATATGGAGTTTGCTATCGCTGATGCTGCGGCTGTGGAGGTTGCACGTATGCTTGGCAAGAGCGATGAGGAGGCATACCTTGAGCAGCGTAGCCACTCTTGGTTGAACTACTTCGACCCAACCACAGGCTTTGTGCGCGGTAGGTCATCTACGGGCGAGTGGCGCGAGGATTTCAACCCATTCAACGCTTCGCGTATCGCCAACGAGTATTGCGAGGGTAACGCTTGGCAGTACACTTGGCTTGTACCTCAGGATCTCGACCTCTTGGTTGAGTGCTTTGGTGGCGTGGAGCAGACTATCGAGCGCCTTGATGGTCTCTTTACTGCTGATACAAAGATGGAGGGCGAGGATGTGACCCCAGATATTTCGGGTCTTATCGGCCAGTATGTTCACGGCAATGAGCCAAGCCACCATATTGTCTACTTCTACACTATGTTGGGCGAGCCTTGGAAGGCGGCAGACCTTATCTACGAGATTTGTGACACGATGTACTCTACCGAGGTTGACGGTCTTGCAGGTAACGAGGATGTTGGTCAGATGTCGGCATGGTATATTATGACAACCCTTGGTTTCTACCCTGTCGAGCCAGCTGCGGGTAAGTATGTTATTGGTGTACCATTGGTTGACCGTGCCGAGATTGAGGTTAAGGGTGGAGAGTTTATTGTTGAGCGTAAGGGTTATAGCGAGGAGGCGCGCTATATCCAGAGCGTGGAGCTTAATGGTAAGGCACTAAACCGCAACTATATCACTCACGATGAGGTTGTTGCAGGTGGTCTGCTATCCTTTAAGATGGGTACGGAGAAGAGTCGTTGGTACTAATCGCCGAGGTCGTTTTTTATGAATTTATGGGGTTGTGCTTAAAATAGTTCATAAAAGTTGCACGAATTAGGCGAAAGTTTGTACTTTTGCGCGAAATTTCGAGGTTGAAATATATAATATTTAGTTTCGCAATATATTTGTAGTTTGCTAATTTTTGAATTGATATGGGTGTATCTCTCTCTTCTCGTTCGATTCTTGTGGGCATCAAAGAGTATATCTTGATGACCTTTGGTATGTTCTGCTACGCCTTTGGTTGGCTTATGTGCGTACTTCCCGCAGGTGGTATGGGTGGTGGTGCTGCTGGTTTGGCAACACTTATCAATGCTATCCTCCCAAGTTCTGTGACAGGATTCCTTACTATCGGTACCTTGGTGTTTATCATCAACTGCGTACTCCTTGTCCTCGGTGTTATAATCGTGGGTTGGAAGTTCGGTATCAAGACTATATATTGCATCTTTATGATGTCAGTGATGTTCAACGTCGTGGAATCGTGCCTTGAGCCAGATTTGATGGTTAATATGTTGAAGGGTGTCGATGCTTGGCGCTTGTTGTTGGTGGTGCTTGGTGCTGCATCTTGTGGTTTGGGTATTGCTGTAGCCTTTATGCAGGGTGGCTCAACAGGTGGTACAGATATTGTGGCGATGATTATCAATAAGTTCCGCACCGTAAGCTACGGTAAGGTGTTGCTTATGACCGACTGCGGTATCCTTATTTCGTCTGTATTCCTTACAACCGTTGTAAATATTGCTAACAGTGCCGATATAATCGAGGTTACAACCATCGAGCCATTGACATCATTGGCATTTGCTCGTATGATTTATGGTTTCATTATGATTGCCGTTATCGGTTATACCGTAGACTTCGTGCAGTCGGGTAACCAACAGTCTAACCAGATTATGATTTTCTGTAAGGACTATGAGGCTATGGCTGAGATGATTAACACCAAGGCTCACCGCGGTGCTACTCTCATCGATGCTATGGGTTGGTATACTAAGACTCCATCGAAGGCGGTTATGGTGGTATGCCGTAAGCGCGATACATCTATGATTTTGAAACTCGTAAGAGAGCAGGATCCATCAGCATTCCTCACCGTAGGCTCAGTAATGGGTGTTTACGGTCAGGGTTTCGATGCTTTGAATAAGCTATAATAGGGGCTTTACTAAAATAGACTGCTGCGATGTTGTACGCACAAGTCGTTCTCCCGCTGGCACAGCCAATGTACACCTTTTCGGTGGATGAAAAGTTGGGTGTGGGTGTTGGTGACGCTGTGGTGGTGCAATTTGGCAGCAGTCGTTTTTATACCGGTATAGTATGGAGCATTACCGCTGAGTGCCCCGACTATCCGCGTATAAAACCGATTCTTAAACGACAATACAGCACACCCCTTTTAAGTGCCGAGACTAAGCGCCTTTGGGAGTGGATTGCCGAATATTATATGTCTACCATAGGCGAGGTTATGCGTATGGCACTTCCCTCGCTTGCCAAGCCCTCGGCTACGTCGTTCGCAGAGATTGATGAACGAACACTCGATGTGCCAAAGGAGAGCTACATCTCACTTTGCGAGGAGTTGCGTAGCGAGAATGGTTTGGCGGAGTACGTCGAGCGACACTCACGTCGCGCTCCCCGCAGAACGGAAATTCTCGACATTATCGCAGCTACCGCTAAGGAGTGTGGTTGTGGGGATGGCTTTGTACCGCGCCGTCTGCTCGATATTCCGAGCGAGCAACTCTTGGCGTTGCGTAAAAAGGGGCTTATAACGACCCAGGAGCGCGATATTCGTAGTGGCGGTAGTGGTGGAGGCTTCCTCTGTCCAACGCTCTCAGAGGCGCAGAATAACGCTCTAAAAGCTATTCAAGAGGCTCACGCAGAGTCTAAGGTTGTGCTGCTGCACGGTGTCACAGGTTCGGGTAAGACAGAGATTTATATACACCTTATTGCTGAGGCGCTGTCGCGTGGCGAGAGTGTGCTGATGCTTGTTCCGGAGATTGTCATCACCTCGCAACTTGTCGAGCGCTTAGAGCGCATCTTCGAGGGTCGTGTTACAACCTACCATTCGCGCCTTACGCCACTGCGCCGAGGTAGAACATATCTTCGTATGGCAGCATCCTCGGGTGGCGAACTTATCGTAGGTGTGCGCTCGTCTATCTTTATGCCCTTGCCACGTCTTGGGCTTATTATTGTCGACGAGGAGCACGATGCCAACTATAAGCAGAGCGATATGGCGCCACGATATAATGCGCGCGATATTGCTGTTGTTATGTCGCGTATCTATGGCGCGAGGGTGGTGCTGGGTAGTGCTACGCCATCGTTGGAGAGCTATGTGAATGCAATGTCGAGCAAGTATGCCTACGTGGAACTTACGGAGCGTTGGGGCAATGGTGTGCTACCTGAGGTGGTGGTGTCGGATACTATACGTGCCGTTAAGCGTGGTGAGCGTAAGACCCACTTTAACCGCGATTTGATACTCGACGTAGAGCGTGCCTTAGGCGGTGGTGACCAAGCCATCTTGTTCCAGAACCGCAGAGGCTATGCACCCTATATTCAGTGCCGCACGTGTGGCTACTCGCCCCGCTGTCCTCACTGCAATGTGACCCTGACGCAGCATAAGGCTACTTCGCGTATGGAGTGCCACTACTGCGGATATAATATCCCAACACCTACACAGTGCCCTAACTGTCAGGTGCAGGATCTCTCGTTGATGGGCTTTGGTACGGAGAAGGCAGTTGAGGAGATTTCGCGCCTCTTCCCTAAGGCTCGTGTCGACCGTTTGGATGGCGATACCTCGACCTCGGAGCGAGCATTCAAGGCTATCGTAGAGCGTTTCGAGGCGCGAGAAACAGATATATTGGTAGGTACGCAGATTGTAACCAAGGGCTTCGACTTCGAGGGCGTTGCCACGGTAGGAATTCTCAATGCAGATAACCTACTCTCTGCTCCCGATTTCAGGGCTTCGGAGCGCGCCTTTCAGCTAATGATGCAGGTTGCAGGTCGTGCGGGTCGACATAACGACCGAGGCAGGGTTATCATCCAGACAGCTCAGCCGAAGCACCCTGTAATTCAGTTTGTTGCCTCGGGCGACTACCACGGTATGGCGCGCACGGAGCTTGCCGAGCGCAAGGGTTTTGGTTATCCACCATACTCGCACCTTGTGCGTCTATTGTTACGCTCGGAGGACTATGAGCTGTTGCGCCACGCCTCGCACTATGTTGCAGGGCTTATGCGTCAGAAGTTCGGCAGTCGTGTTATGGGGCCTGTATCTTCGGCATTGGAGATATTGCGCGGTGAGCACCGTTCGGAGATACTCCTAAAAATCGAACAGGGGGCTTCTATGCAGCGTGCGCGCGGTATGATTTCCGATGTGTTGAAACTTGCGTCGCAGAGTAAAGAGTATAAGCGAGTAAAGATAGTTGTGGATGTCGATAGTTGGTAGTATTCTTCGTGCCTTGCGCACGTTAATCATAGGTGATAGCTGTATGATATGTGGTGGTTATGCTGATGCCACCACACACCATATATGCACCAAATGTCGTATCTCGATACCTCTTACCAACTACTGCGTTGAGGAGCATAACCCCATTCGGGAGCGTTTCATCGTCTTCGCTCCCGTGCATCGTGCCTCAGCACTATATTTCTTCGATGTGGACCCGCTATGGCGCGAAGTCATCCATCGTTGTAAGTATCATGGTCAATGGCGCTTGGCATACGTTATGGGTCGCTGGTATGGCGAGGTGCTAAGAGAGTCGGGCGAGTATGACGATGTGGATGTTATAGTACCGATACCTCTGCATCCAAAGAAGATTCTTAAACGCGGCTACAACCAATCCTTCTATATTGCTAAGGGCATCGCTAAGGAGCTGGGTGTGAGGGTCGATACCCGTTCGGTGAGACGTGTTGTCAACAACCCTTCGCAGACCACTAAGAGCGGCACTATGCGCTGGCAGAACGTGGAACGTATCTTTCGCGTTAGCCACCCCGAACACTTGCACGGCAAGCATATTCTTATTGTGGATGATGTGCTCACCACAGGCGCAACTATCTCCTCGTGTGTCACAGCTATATCGGCACTTGTCCCCGACTGCCGTATATCCATCGCCTCACTCGCCACACCAAGCTATCACGCGCTGAGGTAGACAATCAAAAGTGAAAGGTGAAAACTGAAAACTGAAAAGTAAGGTGCGCTTCGCGCGAGTGTTTTTTATAAGGGTTGTTAAAGGTTATTAAGGGTTATTAGGGGTTGTTAGGGGGGATTAAGGGAGAGAGCAGTGAAACTGAGTATCACAATTATAAAATACTCTCTGCTCTCTCTGTCCTCCCTACTCTCTCTGCCCCTCTCTTAATTTTCCACAGCTAACAGCGATGGGTTTCTATGAGTTACTATGGGTTTCTATGAGTTACTATGGGTTTCTATGGGTTACTATGTGAATTTTATACTCATATTACTCATCGTAACTCATATTAACACATATTAACCCACTCCCTAAAAAGTCGAAGACTTTTAACATTTACTAATTACTCTCTACTAATTACTAATTATTATCTTTTGCCCCTTAGCCCCCTTTATTTTCTCGCAGGTATTAAAAATAATACCCGCGCTACGGTGGTGTAGCGCGGGTATCAAAGTAAACTCGGTGTTACCTCTGACTAAAAGTCGTAGCCAACAATTGCATCAGCATACTTACTCCAACCACTTGCATTCTTATACGCCTTTACAGACTCTGTAGGCACATATATTGTGCAGTCAATATATATATTGCCACTCTCATCTACTTTTGCAAAACCAGACCAATAACCATTGTTATCTACTATTGTTGTTGGTGGGTTTATAGCCTTACAATATACAGTATTAAGATTATTACAATAAGTAAATGCAAACCATCCAATTTCTGTTACGCTATCACCAATAGTTACACTTGTAAGGCGAGAGCAATTATAGAATGCACAAACTCCTATCGTAGTTACGCTATTAGGAATAGTTACATTTGTAATACTATCGCATAATGCAAAAGCCATAAGTTTTATCTCATTTACCCCATCTGGAATAACCAAATCAGTAACTAACTCTCCATTAAGATATAGATTTTTGGCATAACATAACGGATTTGCGCTTAAATCAACACTTCCATCAGTGAGTGGGTTAATAAAATCAATATTGCACCACGCGACAAGATCTGTGATATATACAGCGTTAAGGTTACCACAGCCACTGAACGCATAACCTCCTACTGTAGTTACGCTATCAGGAATAGTTACACTTGTAAGGCTGCTGCAACCATAGAATGCCGCCTCTCCAATCGTAGTTATGCTATCAGGAATAGTTACACTTGTAAGGTCGTAGCAATAAGCGAATGCATAGTATTTAATCTCCGTTACGCTATCAGGAATAGTTACACTTGTAAGGCTGTAGCAACCAAAGAATGCCATCTCTCCAATCTCCGCTACGCTATCAGGAATAGTAACACTTGTAAGGCTGCTGCATTCACGGAATGCAGCAGTTCCAATCGTAGTTACGCTATTAGGAATAGTATATTCAGTCAGTCCTGCAGGAGCAAAAGAATTAAGTATACCATCAACAATCAAGCATCTACCATCCTCTGATGCAAACTTACCATTAAACTCTTGTAGGCTGCTGCAACAATAGAATGCACCCCCTTCAATCGTCGTTACGCTATCAGGAATAGTTACACTTGTAAGGCTGCAATATTGGAATGCTTGAGCTTCAATCGTAGTCACGCTATTAGGAATAGTTACACTTGTAAGGCTCTCGCACCAACTGAATGCACCCCATTCAATCGTAGTTACGCTATCAGGAATAGTTACACTTGTAAGGCTGCTGCAACTATAGAATGCACCAACTCCAATCGTTGTTACGCTATCAGGAATAGTTATACTTGTAAGGTTATTACAATCCCTGAATGCATAATCTCCAATCGTAGTTACGCTATCAGCAATAGTATATTCAGTTAGTCCCGCAGGAGCAAAAACATTAAGTGTACCATCAATAATCAAGCATCTACCATCCTCTGATGCATACTTACCCTTAAACTCTTGTAGGCTGCTGCAACTCCAGAATGCACCCCATCCAATCGTAGTTACGCTATCAGGAATAGTTACACTTGTAAGGCTGCTGCAACGATAGAATGCATCGTCTCCAATCGTAGTTATAGGAGCTTTGAACTCTATTACACCAACACCATCTTTATATGTGTTAGATATTATAGTAGCACCAAATGCTGAACTATCATAAGGTTGTACTATCTCACCATTGCTTGATGTATAATATAGGCAATATCTCGGTTTTTGGATAATGGTATACTCTGCAGATAGTTCATTATCGTCTTGAGAGGTAACCTTAATCACACAATTTCTCTCTTTGCCAGAGTTATTTTCTGCAATATTGAGCGTAGTACTATATGTAGATAAACCTCGTGTTGCAGGGGCAATAGTTACCCAATCTTGTGCTTCATCTGGGATAATAACCTCACAATCTACATTTGTTCGATAAGCAATCTCAATATTTCCACCCTCACTTGGAAGGGTGAAAGTATTATCCTCATCTGCTAAAATAGCATCATTCTGTACCTGATTGATTGTGTACTCAATAGCAAGTTCGGCATTATCCTTGGCAACAACCTTGATAACTGCTGTGCGTGCGCTATAGGTTGTATTCTCGGCAATATCAAGGTTAATATTCTCGCTAACCAAGCCTCGCGTTGCAGGAGCAATAGTTATCCAACTCTGTGCCTCCTCTGGGATAATAACCTCACAATCAACGGATGTTTGATATGAGATAACAGCAACGCCACCCTCAGCAGGGATATTGAAAGTATTGTTTGCATCAGGGATAATAACCTCCTTAAACTTCTGTGACACCACCAATAGCTTCTTTGCCTTACCGCAGCTAAAAACAATTGTGCCCTCGCGGTCATCATAGGTAAGATCTGCTGTAAGAGTGACTATTACACCTGTATCGCTTGCATCGCCACTTGTGATAGAAGTAGTTATCCAATCGCAGTTGTTAGTCAACTCCCAAGCATAGTTGCTATATACCTTAATATCTACACTCTCGCCATCAGGACTGATAGTGACAATATCCTTGTTAAGAGAGATGTAGGCATCATCAGGAATATTTCCTCCCTCATTCTCATTCGGCTGCTCTGTTTTGTTGTCGTTGCCTTTATCGACCTCATCCTTGGAGCATCCAATGGCAACCATACCCAAAAGGGCAAGTAGTAAAAATAATCTTTTCATAGCAATATAAATTAAAGTTAATAATTGGTTCCTTAAATCAAATTACTATCCGCACCTCGATAGTGATTTATAAAAAAGAAAGCGTGGTGCTGAAAACTTATTTTAAGAGAATGGGCTCTGGTAAAGCCTTGAAGATAAAATAAGCAACAGCCCCACGCCATACCATATAGGTGGTATGACGCAGGAAGATGTCCGCCTATTCACTCTTCTAAATTTACCAGATTTATTCTCTGTGAATAAACTTACACTTTCCGCGTAAATAATATGTCACTACAAATGTAGTAAATATTTCCGCTCGGTGTGCTGTTTGGGACATCTTTTTTGCTGTTGCTCGGTTTATATGCCTGTTTTCGTGGTGCAAAGTTGGGGCAATATCACTTAAAAATCAATGTTGAAGTAAAACTTTGTTATTTGTAGGTTGGGGGAAATAGCACCATTAACCGCGGTTGCCGTGTGTTATATTATCGGTCACCACATAAAAAATGTTCGGGCTGCCTAATGTTGCCACCAGACAGCCCTCACGGACACAAACAATTATTAACTTTTTACACTACTAAATTTTTACGCTTACATATTACTCTCCTTTAATTATTAACTCAATCACTACTAAATTATCTAATACATTAAAACCGTCTCTCTTATATAACTCCAGATGTTCGGTTTTTATTGCCTTATCATCTTATTTCTGTTGCAAATATATAACGAAAAAATCAATATTCCAAACAAAAAATATTTATAGCGCCATAAGTGAAGTTTATGCACAGAATGATTTATGCATTGTGTCGATAATTATGCGACTCCATAATTCTGTTATCTAAATAACAATCAACAATATAGGTTTTTCGTATCTCCTTAAATGCTATAAAAATATGGTCAAAAATATTTTTATTATTTTTTTTCATTTTTTTTATCGCTCACTAAAATTTGGCGCATAGACTCGCTATTTTCAGCTAAATCGCCTATCATCGAGCTATCCTCCTCTTCGACATAAACTGATGATAGCGAGCGACGTCCTTTATCCTCCTTTATGCCGTAGGATATGATGCGGCGTGCCGAGGTGATGATGCTTTTGCCGTGGTCTTCGGTGAGTGTCTTAAGCTTCTTGAAGCAATCGAGCGTATTATCGAAGCTCCTCTCCACATTGTCGAAGCGCTCGGCAAAGAGTTGCACGCGCTCAACCATAGTCTCTGCCTCCTTGATGATATTCTCCTGGTAGTGTAGCTGTCGGCTCTGCGTCCACATAAGCTCCAAGACGCGAAGATTCATATACATAGTCTGCGGACCCATAATAAGTACGCCCTTATCGTAGGCATCGCGCCAAAGGGCGGTGTCGTTTAGTAGGGCGAGGTTTAGCGCACCCTCGTTGAACATATACATAAATACGAAGTTGAGCTTCGTGTAGTTCGTGTCGAGGTACTTGCTGTAATCTTTCGATGCAAGGGCGCGCACATGGTCGCGCACACTTGCGATATGCTGTTTGAGTGCCACCTCTCGCTCCATCTCGCTCTCGGCATTTACATACTGCTCGTAGGCTTGTAGGCTCACCTTCGAGTCCACGATAACATCGCGGTTGTTGGGGAAGTGAAGGATGAAGTCGGGTATCATACGCCTATCATCGGTGCTACGTACGCTCTTGCCCTTGCGGTCGATAAGTCCCTGTTGGGTGGTATATTGCGAGCCCTCTTCCAAGCCGAGGTCGTCCAAGAGCTGTTTTAGCTTCAATTCGCCAAAGTTACCCTGTACCTTAACGCTGCCAAGCAGTGCGCGCGTAAGGCGGTCGGCAGTCTCGCCCAACTCCTTGCTATTGCGCATATTAGCCTCAATAGTGGCATCGAGACGTGTCATAGAGTCGCTATGCTCACGCTTGGTGCTATCCAGAGCCTCGCGCATAAGTTTAAGGCTGAGATTTATCGGGTCTACAATCTTTGCCACCTGCTCTAAGTTGCGCTCGCCAAGCTCCTCCTGGCGTGCTTTAAGAACGCTCTCCGAGGTTGCCTGCATCTGTTCGCGTATCATCGCCATCTGGCTCTCTACCTGCTTGGCATTCATCTCTTTAAGTTCGGCAACAAGGCGCTCGGAGTACTCCTTGGTTTGGGCTATCTGCTGCTCGTAGGTAGCCTTTATATCCTCCGCCTTAGTGTATAGCACATCGCGTTCCACGGTGAGGGTTTGCAGCCTCTGTTGCAGTTGCTCATTCTGTATCTTGCGACCGATGATATAACCTATGGCAAATACCGCCACAACAACTATTGCAGCTACGATGTAAGTTCCCATACTCTCTATTTAGTTTTGAAATCTAAACCCGAAGGGGCTTGATATAGTCGTATGTTAAAGTGTGGTGCGAGGGCTATGATACGCGATATAACTTCTGCCTGAAGATGTTCGTATGGCACCCAATTGACATCTGCTGAGAAGAAGTATAGCTCGATAGGGAGTCCCCACTCCTTAGGTTGAAGCTGGCGCACCATAGCTATCATCGTGTGGTTAATACGCGGATGAAGGTCTATATAGCGGTTTATAGCGCGCATATAGAGGTCGAGGTTGGTTATCACCTCGCTCTCTTCGGTCTGGGTCTTAACGCCCGAGAGTAGCTTTGCTATAACCTCGTTCTCTTTGAGCTTTGCAATGGCATCCTCATTCATAAACTCTACCGAGTTCATATCGATATTTAGCGAACGCTTTACTCGGCGACCTCCCGTATCACGCATAGCCTGCCAATTCGAAAATGGCTCACTAATAAGCAAATAAGGTGCAATTGTCTGAATGGTATTATCCCAGCTGCGTACCTTAATCGTTGTTAGCGACACCTCTATTACCGTGCCGTCAATTCCGCGACTTGGCATCTCAATCCAGTCGCCCACTTTGAGCATATTGTTTGCCGAGAGCTGTACTCCCGCAACAAGACCAAGAAGCGTGTCCTTGAAGATAAATGATATAACCGCAGCCGAAGCTCCCAAACCCGTAAGCAGACCCGTAGGCGAGCGCTGTATAAGGATTGCTACAATAAGTATTCCCGCCACAAGGGTGATTATCACCTGCACAATCTGTAATAGACCATCGAGAGGCTTGCCCTGCCATGCTGGGCGGTGCACCATAATCGAGAATATCGCCTTGAAGAGGGTATTCATAAAGAGCGCAAAGGCGATAACCACGTATATCTCCACACCCTTCTCCAATGTCGATATTACCCACTCGGAGCTGATGTTTAGTGCCGAGACCGCGATTGGAAGCAAGAGGTTGATAACCATTGGGGTTACGATGCCGCATAGGCGTTTTAGCACCTTGTCGCTAAAGAGGACGTTGTCCCATTCGACCTTGGTACGTCTCACGACCCAATTTGTGGTGCGTATCACACCCCAACGAAACAGAAGGTTTATAACAAGAATAAGTAGGAGTAGATAGACTATAACCACTACACCATCCAACGTCTCTGCTGCGTGGGTGCTTAGTCCCCACTTCAACAGACGCTCGTATACCTCTGTTTTAATACTCTCGCTAAACATTGTAAACTATCTAAAATGAATAACTTAGACCGATAAATACCGACTGATTTGTACCTCGCAGCTTCACATCCTTCGCATCAAAGGCGTATGGCTCCTTGATGGTTGGGCGTGGCGATGTCTGCAATAGCTGATAGCCAAGCATCAGGTCAATCTTGTTGTAGCTATCCATACCCTGGAATCGGAAACCGATACCACCTGCATAGATGCCACCAAAGCGCATACCCTTATCGAAGAGTACGTTAGTACCCACATTCACGAAGTTAAACAAGCAATTCTTGCGCGTGCCGTAGAAGTAGTGTGCCGTAGCGTATAGTGGCATCACCGTATAGTTAAACTGTGGCTGAATGCCAATCTCAGCACCCACACGCCAATGGTTGTTGATAAGATAGCCTCCACCGTATGTGAAGCTACCGCCGATATGCGCCTTGCTGCTATATGTGCGCTGTGCTGACTCGCCGGTGATTTGCATATACTTGCCATCGTAGAATATCAGTGCAAAGCGCCCTGATATAGTCTGCTCCCAACCCTCATATTTGCGTGTCTTGCGCTCAATCTCCTCCGCAGTTTCGCGGCGTTTAGCCTCCGCTGCGGGCGCTGCCAACAGCGTAAGTAGCAAAAATATAACTAATCTTTTCATCCCGAAATCCTCTATATTATAACGCCCTATGTATGGCGGTTATTACTCTATGCCTCGAACACTCTTCTCCCACGCCCACGCCGACTTCAACGTGTCGCTTAGCTTGCGCTCTGCCTTCCAGCCGAGTTCGTTGTTTGCAAGGGTCGTATCTGCCCATACCGCCATCACATCACCCGCACGGCGTGGTGCTACCTTATAGTTGAGTTTAAGGTTGTTAGCCTCCTCGAAGCCCCTAACAAGCTCAAATACCGATACCGGAGAGCCTGTACCCACGTTGAATACTTCGTAGCGCTCCTTGTTCTTACCCTCTGCCATACGTGCAATGGCTACTACGTGCGCACGTGCAAGGTCCACAACGTCGATATAGTCGCGTAGGCACGAGCCATCAGGGGTAGGGTAGTCGCCACCGAAGATGCTCAAACACTCACGTATGCCTGCCGCAGTCTGCGTAACAAATGGAACAAGGTTGTTTGGCACACCGCGAGGAAGCTCGCCAATAAGAGCCGATGGATGCGCACCGATAGGGTTAAAATAGCGTAGAGCAATACCATTGATATGTTCCGTTGCTGCGACCATATCGCGCAATATATCCTCTGCCATCTGCTTGGTGTTGCCGTATGGCGATGTCGCTGGCTTGCGAGGTGTAAGCTCCGTTACGGGGAGCACCTCAGCGTCGCCATATACTGTTGCCGACGACGAGAAGAGTATGTTGTGTCGACCATACTCCGCCATAAGCTCAAGTATGGTAACGAAAGATACGATGTTGTTGCGGTAGTATTTCATTGGCTCTGCAACAGACTCACCCACAGCCTTATAAGCTGCAAAGTGAATCACAGAATCGAAGTCGTAGCGCTCAAAAACTCCGCGCATAAACTCCTTGTCGCAGCAGTCGCCCTCGATAAATGTAGGTCTTACGCCCGTGATCTTGGCTACGCCCTCTAACGATGAAGCGTCGCTATTCGAGAAGTTGTCCACCACGATAACCTCATATCCCGCCTCTATAAGTTCTACTGTTGTATGCGATCCAATATATCCTGCACCACCTGTAACAAGTACACTTCGTTTATTCATGCTGTTCTTGGTTTTATTATCAACTTACAAATATACTATTTTTTATTGGTATCATAACCATCTTTCCCCCTATTTTATGATGATATAGCAAAAATAATATACTTTTTGCCTATAATCTATGGTATTTCGGCAGATTATTCGTATCTTTGTAGATGCACACCATAAAGTGGTGTATGATTTAGAAAGAGAGACTATGGTAAACGAGTTGTATAGTAAGGGTTGCGCAAGCCTCGAGCAGGGCGACTATAAGGCTGCGTTGGGTTACCTTCGCGAGGCGGCTGAGGCTGGTTGCGTAGAGGCAGAGTATAAATTGGGCCTACTCTACCTTCATGGTGAGGGCGTAAAGAGGGATACAGATAAGGCAGCAATGCTAATCTTCGATGCTGCCGTTCAGGGCTATGGTCCTGCGCAGTATGTTATGGGTAACTGCTATGTCAAGGGCGATGGCGTTGTTGCCAGCGAGCGCGAGGCCTTTATGTGGTATCGTGCTGGTGCGCGTTCAGGATGTGCTAAGGCGCAGTTTGCAACAGGTGAGTGCTATTTCAATGGCACTGGCGTGGAGCAGAACTATGAACTTGCAGCTAAGTATTACGGCGATTCTGCCGAAAAGGATTACACCCCAGCTCAGGTGGCTCTTGGTCGTTGCTACGATGCTGGTCTTGGTGTCGAGCGCGATGCAAAGGAGGCTTTCCGTTGCTTTATGCAGGCTGCCAGCAAGGAGGAGGACGACTACGCGATGTTTGTTGTAGGTAGCTGCTACGAGCAGGCTAAGGGTGTTGAGCGCGATGTGGAGGCTGCTCGCGTCTGGTATAGCAAGGCTGCCAAAGATGGATATGCAGATGCAATTAATGCCTTACACGATCTTGAGGGCCTAATGGTGTAATTCCTTGAATTTCTTGTGATAAGGGGCATATCTTTGTCCCATCCCAAAAGTAAGACCCCTCGGGCTGTACGTTTGAGTACTATCCCGAGGGGATCTTCTTTTGCGATAGAACAAATCTGACCCCTTCTGACAAGAAATTGGGGAGTGCTACCCGTGAGGTTGGTGTTGGTTTCGCTCCTGCGAAGCGAACAGAGAGAGCAGCGAAACTGAGTATCACAATTTAAAATAAATCTCTGCTCTCTCTATCCTCCCTACTCTCTCTGCCCTCTCTTAATCTTCCACAGCTTTAGCTGTCGCTTGGCACAAGCGAAACTATTACTAATTACTAATTACTCACTACTCATTGATACACAAAGCATAAGGCAACCCAAAAGGTCGCCCTATGCTTTGTGTATCTGTTGTATATTATTTCTTAAAGTAGCGGTTGTACAAGCCCTCGAAGCCCTTGCCGTGGCGAGCCTCATCCTTCGCCATCTCGTGGACGGTGTCGTGGATAGCGTCGTAGTTGTTCTGCTTAGCCAACGCTGCGATACGCATCTTGTCTGCACAAGCACCGCTCTCGGCGTTCATACGCTTTTCAAGGTTGGTCTTTGTATCCCATACGCAGTCGCCCAACAACTCAGCGAACTTCGAAGCGTGCTCAGCCTCCTCGAAAGCGTAGCGCTTGAATGCCTCAGCGATCTCTGGGTAGCCCTCGCGGTCTGCCTGACGGCTCATTGCAAGGTACATACCTACCTCGGTGCACTCGCCCATAAAGTGGTTGTTCAAACCCTCCAAAATCTCAGGGTGGTCAACCTTGCCATCGCCAATCTTGTGCTCGGTAACAAACTCAAGAGCCTTGTTCTCCTCCTCCATCTCGTTGAAGCGGTCAGCTCCAACCTTGCACAATGGACACTTCTCTGGTGCCTCGTTACCCTCGTGAATATATCCGCATACTGAACAAATAAACTTCTTTGCCATAATCTTAATAGTTTTTATAGGTTTATATTTTTATCTCTTTTTATAGGTTTTCTTTTCGTTTCTGGTGCAAATATAGATGCTTTTTTCTTATCTGCAATAGATTTTCCTTAATGATTTTTTATAACCCCATAAGCTCTGCTTATACCTACTGATTATCAGGCTACTTCTTCTTTAAGCCGATAGCGAGGATTACACCCAACGCCACACCAAGCAGTGCTGCAAACAATACGCGGAGTTCGCCAGGGAGCATAAAGGTGATTGTGTGTGCTGGGTACCAGAACAACGGAATGGTCTTCTTAAAGATAAAGCCCCACTGCACGTCCCAATTTACGCCCTTGATAAGGCGCTGCATAGGGATAGGGGTAACGAGGGCTTTAAGCGAGCCACCGCACTCCGCGATATGTGCATCGGTAATCTTATGGAATGTCATAAAGACAGGGGCAAAGAAGGTGTTCATCATAACCGAGATAGAGAGAGCCACAACGAACTTACCCCAGTTAATACCCCCAGCGTAGAAGCCTGCCACAAGCTCTCCGCCGCCCATATTGGTAATAAAGGCAGGAATACCAGCCGAGAATACTGTCATCGCCATAGAGATAGCCATACCGAGGACTCCCCATACGACCATACGTGGCAACGCCCCGAATGTAGGGTGTGTGTAGGAGCCTGTCGAGATTCTGCAACCGAGCATCTCACCGAGGGTCGAGAGGATTGCGAACTTTAAGAATGCCATCACCATAGCGTGCTCGGCATTGAATGTCTTATACCAAGCATACAACTCAGGCGAAATAAAGAATGGAACAAATATCGCCAACATCACAAGGGCGAAGTAAAGATCTTGTCGTTTCATATTATCATTTATTTATATAGGTAAGAACAAAGGTAGTAAAAAAAACTGAAAGGTGAAAACTGAAAGGTGAAAAGTATGGTGTCTGCGACGCGTGGTTATAAAGGTTATTAAGGGTTATTAAGGGAAATGAGTAGTGAGTAATGAGTAATTAGTAATGGTTAAAAGGCTCTGCCTTTTTATAAACTGAAAACTGAAAAGTGAAAACTGAAAAGTGTGGTGCGCTTCGCGCGAGATTTATAAAAGGGCAAAAGGGGTTTTTCTGTTTTCTGTTTCTCCCCTTTAGGCCTTTTAGGCCCCTTTGGCCCTTCAGCGTAGCTGTCGCTTGGCACAAGCGAAACAGACACAAACATACATGGCAGCACTCCCCAATTTCTTGTCAGAAGGGGTTAGATGTGGCCTCGATAAAGAAATTGCCCCAGATGGGACATACTTGGCGTATTTCCCATTTGGGGCAATGATTGAGAGGTCGCAGATGACCCCTTATCACAAGAAATTATTTCAAGCGGAGAAAACCTATACCAAATCTCTCCACCGCTGCGCGCTCCAAATCCTCGCGCACTGATGGGTCAGCAATAGAGATAAGCAACTTCGCACGCTCTGCCAACGACTTATTGCGTAGGTAGACAATGCCGTGCTCCGTAGCGATATACTGAGCCTGGAAGCGTGTAGTTACAACTCCTGCACCCTTAGTAAGCGTTGGGACAATTTTTGATATACCCTTAGTGGTGATAGATGGCAAGGCGATAAAGCACTTACCACCCTCCGACAAGGCGCCACCATACATAAAGTCGTGCTGACCGCCCACGCCAGAGAAGATGCGCTCGCCGATACTATCAGCGCAGATCTGACCTGTGAGGTCGACCTCGATAGCCGAGTTAACAGCCATAACCTTAGGGTTCTGGCGGATATTCTGAGGGTCGTTAGTCCAAGCCACATCGCGGATAACAACATCGCGGTTGCCGTCCAAGTAGTCGTACAAACGCTGGCTACCCAAACACAAACACGCTACAGACTGACCTGGGTAAATCTTCTTCAATGAGTTGTCGATGATACCCTTTTGGATGAGAGGTACTACGCCATCGGTCATAGCCTCAGTGTGCAAGCCGAGGTGCTTGTGGTTGTGCAACGCGTCAAGCACAGCGTTAGGAATACCACCCACGCCAATCTGCAAGGTTGCACCATCAGGAATCTCAGATGCGATAAAGTTACCGATACGGCGCTCTACATCGTTAGGAATAACGGTTGGAACCTCCACAAGTGGCTCGTCACCGCGTACCATAGCGTCAATCTTAGATACGTGGATAACAGGGTCACCAAAGGTGCGAGGCATATACTTATTTACCTGTGCGATGATAACCTTAGAGCACTCCACAGCCGAGAAGGCGAGGTCGGCAGAGACACCGTATGAGCAGTAGCCATCCTCGTCTGGCTCAGAGACATTGAGAAGGGTTACATCCAATGGAATCTGGCGCGAACGGAAGAGGAATGGAATCTCGCCCAAGAATGCAGGGATGGTCTGTGCCACGCCCGAGTTGATGGCGTTACGGAGGTTGTTAGCTACAAAGAAGCTAAGTGGCTCGAACGAGTCACGCAACTCCGCCTTAGCGTATGGGGCATCGAAGCGACCAATGGCAAAGGCTGTGTAGACCTTAACATCACGCAACTCCTCGGCGCGGTCGGTCATCGCCTGTACCAACACCTCTGGTATAGATGTCGAGCCTTGGATATATACCGAGTCACCCGACTTGATAAGTTTTACGGCTTCTGCCGCACTAACTAGATTCATATAAAGGGGGTTTAGGGGGTGTTAAGGGAGATTAACGGAGATTAAGGGTTATTAAGGAGTGGGTTGAAATATAAGTTGTTGCTAAATATAAATTTAACAAACATCTTGCCAATTTTCCTTAATAACCCTTAATATCCTCTAATATCCTTTAATAACCCTCAATTACACAATTTTAATAATCCTGGCTAAACAAACGCAAACGCTTATCGAGCTCGTCGTACTGGTAGTCCGAAATCATCGACACGCAACCGCGCAAACCCTCACGAGAGCTACCCGTAGGGGCAAGGGTAATAGCCGAGATACCGTAGTAGATAAGCTTGTTGATAAGCTGCTCGCCGGTCATATCCTTGTAGCCGAATGTGAAGAAGAAGCCGTCGCTCACCTCCTGATCGCAATCCTTATCGTAGACGATATGGAAGCCATTCTTCACCATAATCTCCTTAACACGCTGTGCGCGCACCGCATACTCGCGGGTGTGACCTACGAAGTCGAGACGACCATCTGATGCTGCGCGGAACATAGCTGCCAATGCATACTGTGCAGAGTGAGGAACACCAGATGAAAGTACGTAAAGAATGTTGAAGATAAAGTTACGACGGAACTGACCATCGTTGCCATACTTCTTAGCAAAGGCGTCGTAGCAACGCTCTGCAAGGGCTGGGTTCATCGCCACGATAGCGATACGCTGACCTGCGTATGAGAACATCTTTGAGCCCGACAAGAGGTGTAGGCAGTTGTTGGTGTAGCGAGCTACAGATGGCTGATATGGAGCCTCGAAAGGCTTAGAGCGGTCCTCGCGGAAGTCCATGTTTAGGTATGCCAAGTCCTCGATAACAACAACGTCATATTTTGTTGCCATACGACCGATAATCTCCAACTCCTCCTCGTTGAGGCACATCCATGTAGGGTTGTTAGGGTTAGAGTAGATCATACCGCTGATGCGACCCGATGATAGCACCTCCTCGAGCTTAGCTTCGAGGGCAGCACCGCGGTAGTCGATAACGTCGAACGACTCAAAGCGGATACCTTGCACCTTGCACTGCGCCTTCTGCACAGGGAAGCCTGGGTCGATAAAGAGGATGGTATCACGATCCTCGCGCATCTGGCTCAACGCCATAAACGATGCGAAAGCACCCTGCATAGAGCCTACGGTAGGCACGATGCATACAGGTGGAATGTCGAGGTTGATAAATGCCTTGATAAAGCGTGATGCCTCCTTAGTAAGTGGCTCGATACCGGTGATAAGAGGGTACTTAGAGCCTACGCCTGCAAGCAATGCCTCGTGCTCAGCCTCGATACCAATCATCTCGGCAGGAAGACCTGGCTCGCCAATCTCCATACGGATATACTCGACACCGGTCTTAGCCTCGATGTCCTTAACAACGCTTACAAACTGACGTATTGATGCAGCGCCAAGCTCCTTGGCGTTGCGCAAACCGTTGGCAATACAGATATTGTCAACGGTCTGCTTATCTAATGGTCTATCCATTGTCTTGTTATTTTTTGATTGAGTTTTCATAACCTGCACGTACTGCTGCAAGATTCTTCTCAATAACCTCCTCGCCCTTACGAGCAAAGATACGACGAATACCAGCCTCAATCTTCTCGAACTCGATGTCGAGCATTGGGATAGCGGCACCGAGCAACACCATATTTGCTGCCTGCAAAGGTGCGCCAGCCTCCTTAGCCAACTGCTCTACATTCAATGATACGCAGTTTGGAAGTGCTGCAAGGTGTGCAGTGATGTCCTCCTCGGCAGGGTAGTTAGGGATGTTTACGAAAGGTACGGTAGAGGTTACAACCCAACCATCCTTCTTCAAATACTCAAGATAGCGCAAAGCCTCCATAGGCTCCAACGAGATGATAACATCTGCGCCACCCTTAGCGATAAGGTCTGATGCGATAGGCTCGGTAGAGAGACGTAGGTTACTCTGTACGCCCCCACCACCCTGGCTCATCCCGTGTCCCTCAGCCTGCTTGTTGTTCCAGCCCTCAGCCAAAGCAGCCTCGCCGATAACTGTTGCAATCGACAAAATACCCTGTCCGCCGACGCCAGCCAAAATAATATCTTTCTTCATAATTGTTTCCTTTTTGTTGTTTGCGGACTTAGTTCTTCTTAGCTGCCTCGCGAGCCTTAGCGTGACG
>JAZOSJ010000049.1:0-3684 GCA_045657045.1 Alistipes sp. | reverse complement strand
CAATCATTGCCCCAAATGGGAAATACGCTTAGTATGTCCCATCTGGGGCAATTTCTTTATCGAGGCCACATCTAACCCCTTCTGACAAGAAATTGGGGAGTGGTGCTTGGTAAGGTGCGTGTTATGAGTTCCGATGAGTTCCGATGGGTTCCGATGGGTTCCGATGAGTTAATAAGTATAAAAAATCACATAGTGACCCATGGTAACCTATAGTAACCCATAGTAACCCATCAGCTTTAGCTGTTCGCTCCCCGAGCGAAACCATTACTCATTACTAATTAACCCACTCCCTAAAAAGGCAAAGCCTTTTAACTATTACTAATTGCTCATTACTAATTACTAATTATTTTTTGCCCCTTTATAAATCTCGCGCGAAGCGCACCATACTTTTGAGGCAAAACTACGTAATGCCTCGACTTTGCTACGGCTCGGCAAAACAAGTAAACTTGTTCTGCTCTCGCCTTAATCGCAAAGTTCAGTTTTCACTTTTCAGTTTTCACTTTTGTTGTCTTTATGTGTTCAAAATATCTATTAAAATGGTCAAATTTTACGGGGGGGGGGGTAAAATAGACCTAAAAAAACTATCATTTTTGTTTGGTTGCGGAGAAAAAAATACATATATTTGTCGAAAGTTTGGAAATGTAGATTTGCATTTTCTGCACAAAATGCGGTGATGTAATTTTTCAATTTGCTGTGTGTTAGGATTTTGCGAGCGGATGCTGCGCGCAAAAGTGTGTTTGGCAATTGTGCCTAAAGTCGTGGAGGCTTTGGGCGTTTTGTCGACTTTTGTGGCGTAGATTGAGCAGAATATTGAAAGACAATATAATTTTTTTAAACTATTAATTAATTTTTAACACTATGAAAGCGAAATTTTTTGCGCTAGCTGCTTTGGTGCTCGGTATGGCATCATGTCAGCAGGACTTCGCCCCAGAAGCAAATGTTGGTGGTGAGGTAGATTTCACAATTCGTGTATCAGCTCCTGAGTTGGCAACAACTCGTGCTGGCGAGAACGGTGAGGATGATGGTATCGATGGTCGTCACGACAGTGTCTATGGTGCTATCGACTATTTGTCAGCAGAGGATTGGAAGAATGCTGACCTTCGTTACATCTTGGAGGTTTACGACTACGATGCAACAGGTGAGTACAGTGACGTTGCTCCTATCAAGGATCGTCAGGTAAAGATTGTAGACGAGTACAAGCCAGTATCATTCGACCTTCGTCTTGTTCAGGGTCGTAAGTACCACTTTGTAGTATTTGCTGACTTCGTTGAGAATGGCAACAAGGAGTCTCTTCCAACAGTTGTTGCTCAGGCAAATATCGGTAAGCACCACATTATCGGTGAGACTCTTGCTGATATCCAGGTTAAGAGAGCTGAGGAGGATGGTATTAACAATGAGTTTACTGATGCTTACTTCGGTTCAGTAGATTTCACTCCAAGTCACAAGTCACACAACACAGCAGATCCTATCGTATTGACTCGTCCATACGCTAAGGTACGTGTTGTTGCAACTGACCTAAACGAGCTTAACATTAATGTTGAGCCTAAGTCTGTTGATGTAGTTTACACTACTTCACGTGCAACAGCATTCAATGCTCTTAACGGTACTATTTCTGCTGAGAAGCAAGAGGTTCGCTACACAGACGTTTATGGTGATATCTCAAAGGAGGACTTGTCTAACCACTACTACAACAAGGGTTACGACGAGGATTATTGGAAAGAGAATGATGAGGGCGTGAAGCGTCACACTCACATGACATTGTTTACTGACTATATCCTTGCAACTAATTCTCAGGAGACTATCCAGTTTACAATGACTGTAAATGACCAGGACGGTGAGCCTATCAAGACTACTGCATTCAACACTCAGATTCCAGTTCAGCGTAACCACCTTACTACTATTATTGGTAACGTATTGACTACTGCTACTGAGGTTAACGTTTCTATCAACGACAACTTCGATGGTTACTACAATCGTGAGGTTATATTCGTTAGCAATGCTGAGCAGCTTCAGAAGGCTCTTGACAATCTTGTAGATGGTCAGTTGATTCTATTCTCGGATGATATCAAGGGTGATGTCACTATTCTTCAGAAGGAGGGTGTAAACGTTGTTATCAGCGGTTGTGGCTACAAGTTCGACGGTACTATTACAATCAATGGTGACGCTCGTCATAATGGCGCTGAGACTGTTCTTCTTGAGGATATCAACTTCTACACTAACGCGGCTAAGACATTTATTGATGCTCCTACACAGATTAACAAGCGTTACAACTACTCACACAACATCACTGTTGACGGTTGTACATTCGAGGCTGAGACATACAATGAGAAGGTAGTTGGTATTAAGCTTCTTACAACTTACAACGCAGTAGTTAAGAACTCTTCTGCAAAGAATATCCACACTCTTGCTCAGTTCCAGAGCGTAGACAATGAGACTGTTATTGAGAACGTAAAGGTTGAGAACTGTAAGAACGGTATCTCTTTGGGCAACATGGCAAAGGCTACTATCAAGGATGCTAAGATCTCTGCTAAGGGTTACGGTATCCGTCTTGACGGTGAGAAGACTCGCACAGTTGCTGCTACTATTGAGAACGCAAATATCGAGGCTTACATCCCTGTAAATATTCGCAAGATGACCGACGCTGCTTGCAATGTTGATGTTGAGTTCTTGGGCGAGAATAACGTTTTGGCAGGTTCTGGTGATTACGAGATTGCATTCTGCTATAATGAGTATGAGGAGGGTGTTGCTCCACAGAACCCAGTAGGTACATTCCGTTTGCAGAACGCTGAGGAGGCACGCGCATTCTATGGTGGTATTTCGTCATTCTCTGCATTCGATGCTGCTATTAACAGTACAAACAGCGATGAGGTTATAGCTGAGGAAAAAATTACAAAGAATGGTCTTGGTGTTGAGGTTGAGCGCGATGTAACAATCGATTTCGGTGGCAATGAATTCAATGCAGGTTCAAATACAAGCTCAACTTGGTATGCTCTTGAGATTTTCGGTGAGTATGACGTAACAATCAAGAACGCAAACTTCACTCGTGCAGGTATTTTGGCAGAGGGTAATAGCAACGTAGTATTCGAGAACGGTACAATCAACCACAAGCCAGAGCGTTCATCACGCTACATTTTCTGCGCATGGGATGGTGCTACAATCACTGTTAAGGATGGTACTTTCATAAATGACAGAGCTAAGAACTCATTCTTCTGGGCAGACGCTGCTACTATCATCGTTGAGGGCGGTACATATAAGAGCGTATATGGCGTGAAATCAAGCAAGAAGATTGTTACCACAAATGGTGGTCAGGTAATCATCAAGGCTGGTACATTTGAGTTCGATCCTACTGCTTGGGTAGTTCCAACAAGCGTTGTAGAGAAGGTGGGTTCTAACTGGGTTGTAACACCTATCACTCCATCTAATAATATCTCAGATGCAATCTCAGGTGTTGAGGATGGTGGCAAGGTTGTTTTGGTTGATGGTAACTACACTATGCCTGCTATCAGTAATAAGGAGGTAACAATCGTTGGTTCACGCGATGTCGTATTGACAGTAAACAAGCCTAATATGACTGGCGCAGATGTTACATTGGAGGGCATCACAGTTAAGGGTAGCGGCTATGCTACTGGTGTTCAGCACGTAAATACTGTAACTTACAACAATGTAAAGGTTGTTGGTGAGATG
>JAZOSJ010000048.1:0-7814 GCA_045657045.1 Alistipes sp. | reverse complement strand
CATAACACCTCCCAAAGTCTCGATACCGAGTGAAAGTGGAGTTACATCCAACAAAAGCACATCCTTAACCTCACCTGTAAGAACACCACCCTGGATAGCAGCACCTACGGCAACAACCTCGTCAGGGTTCACCGAGCGGTTAGGTGCCTTGCCGAAGAACTCCTCAACAACGCGCTGGATAGCAGGAATACGTGTAGAACCACCTACAAGGATTACCTCGTCAATCTGATTTGCCTGCAAGCCTGCATCGCGCAAAGCTACACGACATGGCTCGATGGTCTTCTGCACAAGGTGATCGCAAAGCTGCTCGAACTTAGCACGTGTAAGTGTCATCACAAGGTGCTGTGGGATACCATTTACAGGCATGATGTATGGGAGGTTGATATCAGTTGTTGTAGCAGATGAAAGCTCAATCTTTGCCTTCTCAGCAGCCTCCTTCAAACGCTGCAATGCCATAGGATCCTGACGCAAATCGATGCCGTGCTCAGCCTTGAACGCCTCAGCCATGTAGTCGATTAGAACGTGGTCGAAGTCATCACCACCAAGGTGTGTATCACCATTTGTAGACTTAACCTCGAAGACACCATCACCCAACTCAAGGATAGAGATATCGAAGGTACCACCACCAAGGTCGTATACAGCAATCTTCATATCGTTCTGCTTCTTATCAAGACCGTATGCCAACGCCGCAGCCGTAGGCTCGTTGATGATACGACGTACCTTCAAACCAGCAATCTCACCCGCCTCCTTAGTAGCCTGACGCTGTGAGTCTGAGAAGTATGCAGGAACGGTGATAACAGCCTCTGTGACCTCCTGACCAAGGTAATCCTCTGCCGTCTTCTTCATCTTCTGAAGGATGATAGCCGAAATCTCCTGTGGAGTGTACTGACGACCGTCGATATCAACGCGTGGAGTGTTGTTGTCACCCTTAACGATTGAGTATGGCGCACGTGCAATGTCCGCAGTTACAGCATCGTAACGCTCACCCATAAAGCGCTTAATAGAGAACACTGTACGCTTAGGGTTGGTGATAGCCTGGCGCTTTGCAGGATCGCCCACCTTACGCTCTCCGTCATTAGTGAATGCTACTACCGAAGGGGTGGTGCGATGACCCTCAGAGTTAGGAATAACAACAGGCTCGTTACCCTCCATTACAGCCACACACGAGTTGGTTGTACCCAAATCAATACCAATAATCTTGCTCATAGTTCTTAAATTTTATATTTGTTAATAATCTCTTTCTGCTTTATGTGTAACACCCACTTTTCGCGGTTACGATTTCTTGCCGAACAAACGTAGTGCCAAACAAAAAAATGCGCCAAAACTGACGCACTTCTTCTATTTCTTATGACAAAACTGCCAGCGAAAACCGACACCAACTGACAATTTGTCAGTGAAACGACAATAAAAGTGAAAGGTGAAAAGTGAACTTTACGATTAAGGCGAGAGCAGAACAAGTTTACTTGTTTTGCCGAGCCGTAGCAAAGTCGAGGCATTACGTAGTTTTGCCTCAAAAGTAAGGAGTGCTTCGCACAAGTTTTTTATAAGGGTGTTGAAGGGTTATTAAAGGTGTTTAAGGGATTTTAAGGGTATGTTATCATTCCAATAACCGTTAATCCCCAATCTCACTAACCTACTCAATTTTACCAAATTACCCAGTCCTTCTCGCGCTAAAAGCTTCCACCAACAATTACATCGGAATATTGATTCCATCCATTAGCAGACTTATATGCCTCTACCGACTGCGCTGGTACATAAATTACGAAATCCTCCGCATTAGTATCAAACATAAAATTTCCTGCATCAGGTGGGGTTACAGCCTTGCAATATACGCTCTTCAAACTCGCGCAATCATCAAACACCGCATCCGCCATAATAGTTACTCCAGCACCAATTGTTACACTTTTCAAGCTACTGCAACCATAGAATGCACAAGCAAAAATCTCTTTTACTCGATCTGGGATGATAACACTTGTCAAACTCGCGCAACCACTAAACGCACATTGATCAATTGTTACGACACTTTCACCTATGACAACACTCGATAGATTTGCACACTTTTCAAATGCATATTGTTCGATAATTGTTACACCGTTTGGAATTATCACGCTTGTTAGGCTCTCGCAATTAGCAACTGATCCCCAGCCTATTTTTGTCACATCACTTGGGATTGCATATTGAGTAACCCCACTGCCAAGAGCAAAAGAATTGAGAGTGTTGTCAACTACAAGACACTGACCATCTGCAGAAGCAAACTTACCCGTAAACTTCACGAGACTATTACAAAGAATAAATGCTTCCGCACCAATATGCATCACACTCTCTGGAATATTAACACTTCTTAAACTTCGACACATAGCAAATGCCACCGAGTCAATCACGGTTACTCCGTTTGGGATGGTTAATTCTATGAGAGAGTTACAATTAGCAAATGCATATATTCCAATGTAGGTCAAGCTATTGGGTAAAGTCAAGTTTACCAGATTGGTACACGAGAAGAAAGCATAATCTCCAATTTGTGTAACATCCCCATCAAAGGAGATAACCCAACACTCCTTTTCTGCATCATAGGTATTAGAGATGATGTTAGCACCAAAAACCGAAGTACTGTAAGGTATTGTTGGATCAGTCGCACTACCATTAGTGTACCAAATCTCGTTGTTTGCTATCGTAGCAACAAGCTCCTCCTCGTTATCCTCAACACCATCACCATCCTCAACACCTTCGTTATTTCCATCATCATCACCACCATCATCGCCACCATCATCGCCACCATCATCGCCATCATCAGCGTCATCGTTACCGTTACCGTCATTATCATCCCCATCTTCAATATTCTCTCCAGCAGCCAATTGCTCAAGTTCTATGCGACCACTCTGTCCGTCAGACAGATAAATATCTACATAACCAACGCGTCGTTGATCGCTCGTATTTTTGTCGACCTTTATCTGAATCTTATTCTCACCCGCTGAGCCACTTGTTGGATTAACCTCCACCCAATCAGCAGACACCTCAACACTCCAATCAAATTCGGTATAGAATTTATAGTTTTTCGTGTCGCCTTTATCTACGAATATTGCCTCCATATCACCCTCTGAAAAGACCAGACCGTGACCTTTCGTATCAGTATAATCCTGAATTTCCTCACACGACAATGCCACAAAAGCACACGTAAATAGCAAAAACAGCTTTTTCATAGTATATCAAGTTTTAATTAGTTGTCGATTGATAAACAAAATTAAACATTTTTTCCAAACAAACAAAATCATAAATGAAGTTTGTGCTCAAAAAAAAGAAATAAGGGCATTAAAGAAGAACTTTAACACCCTTAATAACCCTTAATCGCCCTTATAAAAAAACTTGTGCGAAGCGCTCCTTACTTTTGAGGCAAAACTACGTAATGCCTCGACTTTGCTACGGCTCGGCAAAACAAGTAAACTTGTTCTGCTCTCTCCTTAATCGCAAAGTTCAGTTTTCAGTTTTCATCTTTCACTTTTCACTTTATTTAGTACTCTCTCTGCCCAAAGATTGCCGTACCGATACGCACCATCGTCGAGCCATACTCCAACGCCAACGGATAGTCGTCGGACATACCTATTGAGAGGGTATCAAAGGTCTCGCCAAAGCGTGGTTTTAGCGACTCGAAAATCTCCTTGATACGCTGGAAATCTCCGCGCACAACACTCTCATTATCAGTATTTGAAGCTATGGTCATAACACCACGAACACGAACGTGTGGCATACGGCTTAGAGCATCCGTAGCGAGGTAGTCGTAGAGCTCCTGCTCCGACCATCCCGACTTTGTCTCCTCCTGCGCAACATGCACTTCAAGGAGTATATCTATCGTGCGATTATTTTTTGCCGCCTGCTTCTCAATCTCCTCGATAAGGCGCTCGGAGTCGACCGAGGCAATAAGCGACACAAAGGGGGCAATCATCTTGACCTTGTTGGTTTGCAGATGTCCAATCATTGTCCAGACAATATCCTTAGGCAAGACCTCCGCCTTTGCCGCCATCTCCTGTGGTCGGCTCTCGCCAAAGATACGCTGACCTGCATCGTAGGCCTCCTGCAAACGCTCCGCAGGATGAAACTTCGACACTGCAACAAGCTCAACACCCTCTGGTAGAGTAGCCAATATTCTATTTAATCGCTCCTTGATAGTCATATCAAATATAGTTTTAGTGGTACAAATGTACAAAATCTCGAACAACATAGCAACTATTTCAAAATAAATTATTAACTTTGGAAGATTTTATGAATTAAGTATAATTATAATAACCTAAAACAAAATTATGAACAGACTATTCAAAGTTGTTGCCCTTGTGGGCGCGTTTTTCGCAGGCATCGCAACAGCGGATGCTTGTACAAACTTTATCGTAACACGCGGAGCTTCGACAGATGGCTCAAATATGGTGACCTACGCTGCCGACTCTCACGGTCTCTATGGCTCACTATATCAGTACATCCCTGGTAAGTTCACCGAGTGGATGGATGTTACAGAGTGGGACACTGGTCGCTACATCGGCAAGATTAAGCAGGCTCCTGTAACCTACCGCACACTTGGTAACTCTAACGAGCACTCGCTCTTTATCACTGAGACTACATTCGGTGGTCGCCCACAGTTGGAGGACCCAAAGGGTGGCATCGACTACGGTTCACTTATCTACATCACCTTGCAGCGCGCCAAGACTGCACGCGAGGCTATCGACATCATCGTAGACCTTGCCAACACCTACGGCTACTGCTCTTCTGGTGAGTCATTCTCGCTTGTCGATCAGAACGAGGCTTGGATTATGGAGCTTATCGGTAAGGGTCCAGAGGATAAGGGTATCGTTTGGGTGGCACGCCGCATTCCTGATGGTTATGTTTCGGCTCACGCAAACCAGGCTCGCATCACTACATTCCCTTGGGACGACCCAGAGAACTGCATCTACGCACCAGATGTAGCAGACGTAGCACGTAAGTTCGGCTGGTTCGAGGGCGAGAACAAGGATTTCAGCTTTGCTGATGCTTACGCTCCACTCGATTTCGGCGCTATGCGTGGTTGCGAGGCTCGCGTTTGGGCATTCTTCCGTACCGTAGCTGACGATATGGATCAGTATGAGGATTATGCTATGGGGCACAACCCTGAGAACCGTATGCCTTTGTGGGTTATGCCACGCGAGAAGGTATCGCCAAAGCTCCTTATGGATTGTATGCGCGACCACTATGAGGGTACAAAGATGGATATGACTTCGGATATTGGTGCTGGTGGCGAGGCTTGCCCATACCGTTGGCGCCCTATGTACTTCACCGTTGACGGCGTGGAGTACTGCAACGAGCGCGCTACTGCAACTCAGCAGACAGGTTTCTGGCTTGTAGGTCAGGCACGTCCTGAAAAGGTGGGTATTCTTTGGTTTGGTACAGATGATGCTGCCACATCACCTCTTACTCCTATCTATGTTAACTCTTTGGAGGTTCCAGAGGCTCTTAAAGAGGGCAACGGCTCTATGTTGGAATACTCAGACACAGCGATGTTCTGGATTACTAACCGCGTTGCTCAGTTCGCATATCTACGCTACAACATCGTTGGCAAGCACGTACGCGAGCAGGTAGATGCTTGGGAGAATGCTATGATTGAGGCTGTAAACGGTATGGATAACGCATTGGCACAGATCTCTAACAGCAAGAAGGCTCGCAAGGCAGCTACAAACTTTACCGTAGCAACTGCCCAGACCCTATTTGATAAGTGGGTAGAGCTCGATAAGTACCTTATGGTTAAGTATATCGACGGCAACGTTAAGGGCGAGGAGAACGGCAAGTTCATCGACAACGGCAATGGCAAGGATATCCCAGGTAAGATTCTACAGCCAGGCTATACCGAGAATTGGAAGCGTGCCGTAGCAGCAGATAAGGGCGAGATTTTGAAAGTTGTAAAGTAATATAAAATCGAGATTTACCATGGACAATAGATATGATATTATCGTTATCGGCTCAGGCCCTGGTGGTTATGTTGCCGCTATCCGTGCTGCACAGTGTGGCAAGCGCGTAGCTATCGTAGAGAAGGCTGATGCTGGTGGCGTGTGCCTCAACTGGGGTTGTATCCCTACTAAGGCTCTTGTGCGCTCAGCACAGGTCTATGCTGACTGCAAGGCAGCAGCTACATTTGGTGTTGCTATCGAGGGCGAGGTAAAGCCTGATTGGACAAAGATGGTGGAGCGCGAGCGTACAGTAGCCTCAACAATGAATAAGGGCGTGCAGTTCCTTTTGAAGAAGAACAATATCGATGTTATCGCTGGTTTCGGTCGCCTAAAGGCATCTGATACTGTGGAGGTTGAGGGCGTAGACTACGAGGCAGACCACATCATCTTGGCAACAGGTGCACGCCCCCGCGTAATGCCATTTATGCCTATTGATGGCAAGCATATCATCTCGTCAAAGGAGGCATTGGTTTTGCCCGAGTTGCCCGAGACAATGGTTGTTGTAGGCTCTGGCGCTATCGGCTCGGAGTTCGCCTATATCTACGCCACTATGGGCGTTAAGGTCACCATCGTCGAGTATATGCCTCAGATTATGCCCCTCGAGGACGAAGATACTGCCAAGGCTATGGAGCGTGCCTTCCGCAAGCTCCGTGCTACGGTTATGACCTCTACAACG
The DNA here is from genome assembly GCA_045657045.1 of Alistipes sp. Taxonomy (GTDB): domain Bacteria; phylum Bacteroidota; class Bacteroidia; order Bacteroidales; family Rikenellaceae; genus Alistipes. The sequence continues at coordinate 1,178 of JAZOSJ010000048.1, read as the reverse complement.
GTTAAGTCTGTTGCCGTTCGTGAGGATGGCAAGTGCGACGTTGTTGTCGAGGGTAAGAAGGGCGAACAGACCCTCGAAGCCGATGTAGTGTTGTCGGCAGTGGGTATCAAATCCAACATCGAGGATATGGGCCTCGAGGAGCTCGGCGTAGAGGTCGAGCGTGACAAGGTTAAGGTCGACGAGCACTATCGCACTACGGTCGATGGCGTCTACGCCATTGGCGATATCATCGCAACACCTGCCCTTGCCCACGTCGCTTCGGCCGAGGCTATCCACTGCGTTGAGCATATCTGCGGCTTGAACCCCGAGCTCGTGGACTACTCAACCATCCCATCGTGCATCTTCACCTCACCAGAGGTAGCATCTGTGGGTATGACCGAGGCTCAGGTCAAGGCTCAGGGCATAGAGTATAAGGTGGGTAAGTTCCCATACACAGCTTCGGGCAAGGCTACTGCCGCTGGCGAGCGTGATGGCTTCGTGAAGCTTCTGTTCGACGCCGAGGAGCGATTGCTCGGTGCTCACTTCGTGGGCCACAACGTTACGGAGATGATTGGCGAGCCTACGTTGGCTAAGGTGTTGGGTGTTAGCGCACATCGCATCGCTCGCACCATCCATGCCCACCCCTCAATGCACGAGGCAGTTATGGAGGCCGCTGAGGATGCTCTCGGCTGCTCTATCCACGTCTAAGTTATAACTAAATAGTGAGCTTAGGGAGTTTAGGGCCTCGTCCTTAAATTCCCTAATCTCCTTAAATTCACTCTGTTGTGCGATACTTCATCGAACTCCAATACGACGGTGCAGCCTACTTCGGCTGGCAACGCCAACCCGACACCGCAACCGTCCAGGGCACTATCGAGCAGCGACTCTCGATGTTGCTCGGCTCTCAGCACGAGATTGTCGGCGCAGGACGTACCGACACGGGTGTCAACGCCTCGTTCTATGTCGCCCACTTCGATAGCGACAAACTCATAGATGTCGAGCAGCTCGCCTACAAACTCAATAAGGTGCTACCCCCCGACATTGCCATTATGCGCATCTACGCCGTCGAGCCAGATAAGCATGCTCGCTTCGACGCCCGTAGCCGTGAGTACACCTACCTTCTCACCCCTCGCAAGTCGCCCTTTCGACGCTTCTCAGCGTGGCACTTCACGGCAGTATTAGATGTCGACAGCATGAAC
>JAZOSJ010000047.1:0-6695 GCA_045657045.1 Alistipes sp. | reverse complement strand
CTTGGCCTCCGACTTTACTTTGGCGTACTGCCCATTCGCATTTTCTTTTGTTAGCGGCAGCAGATGTGCCCCTTATCACAAGAAATTATAGTGGCATTTTATCAAGACGACGCTGATGACGTCCCCCCTCAAACTCTGTCTCGAGCCAAACATCAAGCATTGCAAGAGCCTCATCGTTAGAGATAAAGCGGGCTGGCATACAGAGAACGTTTGAGTTATTGTGCTGACGTGAGAGCTTTGCAATCTCAGGAATCCAGCAGAGGGCAGCGCGTACCTTCTGGTGCTTGTTAAGGGTCATAGAGATACCCTCACCAGAGCCACATAGTGCTACACCGCGCTCAAGAGTGCCATTGTCGATAGCCTCACCTAGTGCGTGTGCGAAATCAGGGTAGTCGCAAGACTCCTCAGAGTGTGTACCAAAGTCGGTAACCTCGAAGCCCTTAGTTGATAGGTAGCCTACCAAAAATTCTTTTAGTTCGTATGCCGCGTGGTCGCAAGCAATACCGATTTTCTTCTCCATAGTTTTATAGTTTTAAGGTTGTTACAATCGTTATTATTGTCATTATGACGTTGTCATTCTGAACGAAGTGAAGAATCTCGCAGCCTGCACAACTGTTATTATAAATAATCGCCTTGTTCACAGAGCGCTCAATACCAATTTTCTGCAAGGTCTATGCGGTGAGGGTTTTGTGAGAATATTAAATGCTCTTTCTTCTCCCTTTTCCACCCTTTAATCTCTTTCTCTCTACAAATAGCTACTCTAATATCACGATACTCCTCGTAGTATAGAAGGTTAAAACATTTGTAACGGCTCGTAAAACTTTGATTTATACAATTTTTGTGTTCAAATACTCTCCGCTTAATGTCATCTGTTACGCCCACATATACCGTTGTGGCAGATTTGTTGCCCATTATATATATGTAATATCGTCGCATTGAGCATATATAGCTATACTGAGCTGTATAGAATAAGTGTTTATCAACCTATTTGCAACCCTCGAGATGTTTCACTTCGTTCAACATGACAAATGAAATTATTACTCTTTTGATGCACGCTTACGGTCTACCTCCGATAGCAAAATCTTGCGTAGGCGGATAGACTTAGGCGTAACCTCTACATACTCATCCTCGCGGATATACTCCAATGCCTCCTCCAACGAGAAGATTACAGGAGGTGCGATAGAGGTCTTTTCATCCGAGCCCGAAGCACGCATATTCGTAAGCTGCTTAGCCTTGGTTACGTTCACGGTGATATCGTTCGAACGGGTATGCTCACCGATAACCTGACCGCAATAGACCTGCTCCATAGGCGATATGAAGAACTTACCGCGATCCTGAAGCTTGTCGATAGAGTATGCGTATGCTGTACCTGTCTCCGAAGCGATGATAGCACCCACACTGCGGTTCTCAATATCACCCATCCAAGGCTCAAAGTCTTTGAGGCGGTGTGTCATGATTGCCTCGCCCGCAGTAGCTGTAATCATCGTAGAGCGTAGACCGATAATACCTCGCGAAGGGATGATAAATTCGAGGCGTGTGCGCTCATTCGACGACTCCATATTTACAAGCTGACCCTTACGGCGTGTGGTAAGCTCGATAACCGTTCCTGCGCAGTCATCAGGGCAGTCTACGGTCATCTCCTCCACAGGCTCGCACTTGATGCCGTCAATCTCCTTTGTGATAACCTTTGGCTGACCCACCTGCAACTCATAGCCCTCACGGCGCATAGTCACGATAAGGACAGAGAGGTGCAAGACACCACGACCATATACAACGAACGAATCGGCATTCTGACCTGGCTCAACACGCAATGCAAGGTTCTTTTCAAGCTCTCTATCGAGGCGCTCCTTGATATGGCGCGATGTAACGTACTTACCATCCTTACCAAAGAATGGCGAGTTGTTGATGGTAAAGAGCATCGACATCGTAGGCTCATCAATAGCAATTGGAGGTAGTGGCTCTGGGTCGACAAAGTCACAGATGGTATCGCCAATCTCAAAGCCATCGATACCCACCAAAGCGCATATCTCACCGCACTCTACCCTCTCAACCTTAGCCTTGCCAAGACCCTCGAAGACCATCAAATCCTTAATCTTGCTCTTTACAAGCGTGCCGTCGCGCTTAGCAAGCGTAACGTTCTGACCCGCTGTGAGTGAGCCACGTGTAACCTTACCTACGGCAATACGACCAACGTATGGCGAGTACTCCAACGAGGTAACGAGCATCTGTACCGTACCATCGACAACCTCAGGCTCTGGAATCTCGTCGATGATAGTATCAAGCAATGGGCAGATAGAGTCTGTACGCTCCGAAACAACGTGCGACATCCAGCCCTGCTTTGCCGAGCCATAGATAGTCTTATAGTCGAGCTGCTCCTCCGTAGCTCCGAGCGTAAACATAAGGTCAAAGACCTGCTCGTTAACCACATCAGGGCGACAATTCTCCTTGTCTACTTTATTTATAACCACGATAGGCTTCTTACCAAGCGACAGAGCCTTCTGCAACACGAAGCGTGTCTGAGGCATCGTTCCCTCGAAAGCATCAACAAGCAGGATTACACCGTCACACATATTTAATACGCGCTCCACCTCGCCACCAAAGTCGGCGTGACCTGGGGTGTCGATGATATTGATTTTGTAATCGCGGTAGATAACCGATACGTTCTTCGAAAGGATGGTGATACCGCGCTCACGCTCGATATCGTTGTTATCCATGATTAGGTCGCCTCCCGTGTGCTCGTTGTCGCGTAGGAGGTTGCCCTGCATAATCATCTTATCTACAAGTGTTGTCTTGCCGTGGTCTACGTGGGCAATAATTGCAATATTGCGTAGTTTTCGCATCTTATATGAGGTTTGTTTAATCGCACAAAGATACTAAAATCTATGCAATGTTATACCACCATTGCACTAAATTTCACAAAAAAGGAGGCATCCGTTCACTGGACGCCCCCTCAATTATTCGTTAAGAGATATGTTACTCAGCAACCACAGTCTCTGTAGCCTCAGCTACATCCTCTGCTGGCTGCTCTACGGCAACAGCCTCAGGACGCATTACAACCAAAGCACGGTTGCCATCCTCAAGCATCTTAGCCGCGAATGCCTTAACATCGTCAAGTGTTACCTCAGCGAGGATACCTGGGTACTCCTCCTTGTAGTTGTAACCCTCCTCGTACCAACGTGTGATAGCTGACATCCAGCCACCGTTGTTCTCAAGAACGTTGTTATAGTTCTTTGCCAAGAACTCCTTAGCCTTAGCTACATCCTCAGCCAAAGGACCCTCCTCGGCAATCTTGCGAATCTCCTTATCGCAGATCTCGATAAGCTCGTCAGCCAACTGCTCGTTAGTATCGAATGAAATACCCATAAAGTAGTTCTCAACAGGATACTCCTCGATTTCGCCCTGAACAGATACACCATATGTACCACCCTTCTCCTCGCGGATAGAGATCATATAGCGTGAGTCAAGAGCACGGCTTAGCAAGTCAACGATAAGGCGGTTCTTAGCGTTGTCCTCCATAGCACCTGAGTAGATAAGGTATACAGATACCTTTGGCTGCTGCATTGCAGTGCGGAAGTCGTTAGTTACACCACCCTGAGCCATACGAACGCCATCGTCAACAACAGCATACTCTACCTTCTTAGATGTTGGGAGTGAGCCGATATACTTCTCTACAAGAGGCTTCAATGTATTGAGGTCAACATTACCTACGATAACAAAGCGGAAGTCGTCAGCATAGCCGAACAACTTAGAGTGAACAGCCTGCAATGCTGGGATGTTCAACGCCTCGATCTGCGCACCAGAGGTAATCTGACGGCGTGCGTGGTTGCCATAAACGGTCTTCTGCAACTCCTTAGAGCATATATAATCAGGATCAGACTCCATATTTGTGAAGTATGGAACGTACATCTTCTTGAGGTTGTCAAGGTCTGTCTGGTCGAAACGTGGAGCAGTGAAGTTGAGATACATCAACTGAAGGATAGTCTCGATATCCTTTGGTGAGCCACCAGCATCTACAGCGTGCTCGTATGAGTCAACACCTACGCCTGCGTACGCAGACTTACCTGAGAGCTGCTTGTTAAGCTCGTTAGCGCTGAACTTACCAATACCCGACTGACTCATAACCATACCGAGGAACTGACCGTGGTAGTACTCCTCGTCTGTAAGCATTGAGCAACCGCCCTTAGCAGAAGCCTGAATGCGCACCTCGTCAGCCTTCAATGTAGATGGGCGAACAACAACCTTGATACCATTCTTCAAAGTCCACTCAGTGTAGCCAAGAGAGTCGTTTACAGCTGTAGCCTTAACCTTAGAGCCCTTAAGCTTTGTAGACGCAGGGATAAGTGGCTCGATAACAGTATCATCCTTGTAAGGCTCAATCTCCGATGCCTCAACCTCAGCCATAATAGCAGTAAGCTCCTCAGCAGTAGGAACAGCAACGCCGTCCTTCTTTGGTGAGCGAGCCAAGATTACAAGGTTCTTGTTAGGCTGTGCCATCTGAGCGTATGACTCGTTGATCTGGTCAACAGTAAGGCTATTGATAAACATCTGGTCGAGCTGCCACTCTGTCTCAGCATCCATCATAGATGTACCCTGAGCATAGTAGTCGAGGTAGCGCTGTGCATACTCATCGTTGCGAACGTCGTTGCGGTTAGTGTAAGCACGCTCAGCCCAGCGCAAAATCTCCTGCTTAGCACGCTCGAACTCACCTGCTGTGAAGCCGTAGCGACGCATACGCTCCATCTCGGTGTACATAGCGCGGAAGGCCTCGTTGATACGACCCTCGTGTGCTGTAGCAGAGAACATTGTAGCCTCCATAGTTGGGCAGATACCAAAGCTACCCTCATCCATACCACCACCAAGGAATGGAGCATCAGCAGCCTGTGCAATCTCCTCAAAACGGTTGTTCATCATCAATGTAACGAAGTTGTTTACAAGGTTGAATGAGTAACCGATGATAGTATTCTGATACTCCTTTGGAAGAGCCTCACGACGAGCAAACATCATCACTGATGACTGTGTAAGCTCTGGGTCGGTGAATACAGAGATGATAGGCTCCTCTGTAGCAGGAACTGTGATAACCGCCTTCTGTGCAGCATCAGCTGGTGAAGCTGGGATGTCTGCCATAAGGGTCTTAATCTTAGCCTCTACCTGATCAACGTCAATATCACCAACGATAACCAACGCCTGATACTCTGGACGATACCACTTCTTGTAGAAGTTAACCAACGCCTGCTGATCGAATGACTTAAGACCATCCAAGTAACCGATAAGGTTGCGGTGCTCGTAGAGAGTACCCTTGAACAAGTTCTTAATCATATCGTTCTGAGCGCGAAGACCTGCACCATCACGTGTACGCAACTCCTCCATAATAACGCCGCGCTCTGAGTCAATCTCCTCAGGCTGCAAAGCGATAAACTGCGACCAGTCGTGAAGGATAAGAAGGGCAAGATCGAGGTTCTCCTCAGTAATAGGACAATCCTTAATCATATACTCAGTGCAATCCCACGATGTGAAGGCGTTAAGGTTGTAGCCAAACTGCACACCGATAGTCTCCAACTTCTCGATCATCTGCTTACCTGGGAGGTTTACAGAGCCGTTGAATGCCATATGCTCAAGGAAGTGAGCAAGACCCTGCTGGTCGTCCTCCTCCTGAATAGCACCTACGTCGTGGTAGATGTAGAAGCTTGCCTGTCCCTTAGGCTTCTCGTTGTGACGGATGAAGTAGGTCATACCATTGTCGAGTACACCTACGCGCACCTCTGGATCCAATGGGAGCTGCTCCATAGGGTTCTGTGCATAGAGCCCTGCAACACCAACAAATAGAGCCACGAGTGAAATAAATAGTTTTCTCATAGAACTGTTAGTTAATAGGTTATAAAATAATTCTTCTTCGTTTTTGCGATTTACACATATTTTAACAAGCAAAGATACAATTTTTTGCTTAAAAGCATACTATTTTATCCATCATTTTCTTTTAACACACCTCTTTTTTTGACATATTGTTGCACTATGCATCTCACCTACTAACGATTAAAGGAGAGGTTTTAGTGTGTTGGTTGGGGGAGATAGGTAATTAGCAATAATTTTCGGGTTATAGTACCAAGGGGCAAAAGAGTCCTAAGAGGACTAAAGGGCAATATTAACCCAGACTGGATTTTAGGTTTGAAAACGGAGTTTACTTTGCGTAAATGAGTATTTCAAACTCAAGGTAGACACCAAAATAGCCAACAAAGCCACAATCCGTTTTGTTGTCAGAAGGCAGCAGATACTTTCGCTCGGCAAAAATCCCGACGATGGGCTGTACTAAAGCGTACTGCTCATTGTCGGGACTTTTTGTTAGCGGAAGTAGATGTCTGCCTTATCACAACAAAACAAAGAAAGGGAGCCACTAATGACCCCCTCTTTCTTTTGCAATAAAGCATTGTGCTTACTCAGCCATAGGAACTACGCTTACGTAAGACTTACCAGAAGACTTCTTGCAGAAGCTAACTGTACCGTCAACCAATGCAAAAAGTGTGTGGTCCTTACCCATACCCACGTTGTCACCTGGGTTGTGTACTGTACCGCGCTGACGAACGATAATGTTACCCGCCTTAGCGAACTGACCACCGAAAAGCTTTACACCGAGTCGCTTGCTCTCTGACTCACGGCCGTTCTTAGAACTACCTACACCTTTTTTGTGTGCCATTTTCTAC
>JAZOSJ010000046.1:0-9300 GCA_045657045.1 Alistipes sp. | reverse complement strand
TTTGTCTTCCTAAGACCGCTTGGCCTCCGACTTGTTTATGGAGTGTGGAAAGGTGGCACTACTTCGTAGTTATGTGTCAACAGAGTGAGTCTTTTGTGAGCAAGCTCCCACGCCTCACTCTATTGTCACATCGCAAATGCGATTGCCACCTTTCCACATATAAAACTAACTCTTGACGTTGCGTACGGCACTGCTCACGTAAATGGGGGTTGAGCCGATATGATAATGGTTTATTGCTCGACCTTACGGTCTGCGCTTTTTTATAAGGTATCGGCTCTACTGCTTCGCAGTTCGAGTCCCCTACGCACCGCCAAGAAGGATAATCGAAAGGTTATCCTTTTTTGTTTTATGTCTGTTTATGGAGTGTGGAAAGGTGGCACTACTTCGTAGTTATGTGTCAACAGAGTGAGTCTTTTGTGAGCAAGCTCCCACGCCTCACTCTATTGTTACATCGCAAATGCGATTGCCACCTTTCCACATATAAAACAAACTCTTGGCGTTGCGTATGGCACTGCTCACGTAAATGGGGGTTGAGCCGATATGATAATGGTTTATTGCTCGACCTGCGGTCTGCGCTGTTTTTATAAGGTATCGGCTCTACTGCTTCGCAGTTCGAGTCCCCTACGCACCGCCAAGAAGGATAATCGAAAGGTTGTCCTTTTTTTTGTTCTATGTCTGTTTATGGAGTGTGGAAAGGTGGCACTACTTCGGGACTGATCCCCACTTCGTGGTCGTGTGGTGATAGTGTTGGTGTTCGTATGTGGGTTGTTCTGACTCGATATAAAATAAAAAAAACAGACAACCGAAGTTGTCTGTTTTAGTAGTGGATAGGGGATTCGAACCCCTATGTCATGCGTGAGAGGCATGTATCCTAGCCCTTAGATGAATCCACCATGTAAGCTTGTCTCCTTTTGACACTGCAAATTTACGGCAAGATTTTTATTCTCCAAAACTTTTTACAAAAAAAATAAGAAAATAATGCATTTTTTTGAGTTTTACCTATTTTTTACAATTATAATAATGTAATAATATTGTATTTTAAGCCATTTTCTATCAATAGACACTATTAAGTGAGTAGAGCTCTCCTTGCTTACAATCATCAGTACAAACAAAAAAAACGGACAGCGAAGTTGTCCGTTTTAGTAGGACACTACATCGAAATTTCTAACCGATTTCTTCGCGACTTTGATAGTGTCGTCCAAATTGCGAAGCAATGCAAGACAAGGTCTTGCCACAAGCCTCCCTTTGATAAGGGAGGTTTGGAGGGATTGTATATGTGACTGAGGACACAAGTCCTCCACCCGCTACGAACAAAAGGAGAACCCGTTAAGTTTCTCCTTTTAAGTAGACTTCAGTTTAATAATTAGCTATAGCAAAGTTATACATTTTTAATCAAAGCACAAATATTAGAGTTTAGAAGGGGATTTAAGTTTTTTAGGGCGGGTATGGTTAAGAACATAAGCCCTATGTTAGAAAATAATTGAGGCTGGCAATATCTCTAAATCTGCCAGCCTCAACTATGCTTCAGTCACCACCACTAACGGTTGTTAATCTGATATACGTCAATCTCGTTGCCAATACAAAGAGGTGCTTTTGCTAAGCTCAAACCACCCTTGCTAAAGTGCAATAGCGCACGTGTATGGCTCGCTGTGGTTGCCGATGGAGCAAGCTCCGCAATACCTGCAAAAGTTGGGAAGCCATCACCCACAGTGTAATACTTGCCATTCATATAGGCTACAATCATCATCGCCACAAACTTAGGATAGTCTGGCTGGTTTAGACCATAGCGCGCAATGGCACGCCTGTTATTCTCAAGCACGCCCGCAATGGCAATACCATAGTTACCATTGTCGAGTCCATAGTATTTACCATTCTCATCCACGCCAAGAAGGTGAATATCTGCCACACTGCCGTCGCTGAACTCATATCCCTGCTCAACAACTTGTGCTGCGAAGATGATATCGTTACGCTCCACGGAGTAGTCGCCAACAATGGCAAATTGGAGATTCTGCAAGCCATACATATTTACCGACCTATTAGCCACCTTGCGACCAATAACAACATTATTCTCCACGCCATTGTCGCCTATTAAGGTCCAATCGCCCAACCACGATGAGTAGAGTGCTGTTGGCGCCTCCTCCTCGATATGGAATGTTGCAGATACGGCATAAAGACCGCTCACCTTGCCCTTAGAGGTGATACCCATAGCAACAGCGATATAATAGCCTGGATCGAGGTCATCGAAGGCCTCAACACCATTGCCACGGAATAGCATATCGTTCAATGTGTATTCAGTGCCGTAGGTAGCGTTGTAGCCATCGAGATACTCCACCATACTACCCGCCAAGGCATCGCCCAACTCGCGCAACTTCGAGGAGTCGTACTCGCTGGCATAGACAACAGCAATGGTATAAGGGGCATTGTCGGTGCTATTTACGGTTACGGTATGCTTAAACTCTACATCGTTGATTGTCTTAGCACCCGTATAGGCGATGCTCCACGCAGGGTTAGGAAGCATATTGTCGTATACCTCGTCCTCCTGTGGCTCATCATTGCCTCCGCTACCTCCTGCAAGCGTTGTAAACTCCACTGAGCCACGCTCGCCATAGACCTTGCCATCCTCCGTTAGACCAAAGGCGATATATTTGTAGGTTGTCTCTGGCGATAGTGGCGATAGTATCTTTGTGTAGTTCTTGTTAAAGATTAGCTGTGAGCCGATATCACCCTTAGCGAGTTCTGCCACTGCCTCCTCGATAAGCTGATCCTCGCGTGTAGTAGTATCGGTAGTAAGCAGACCGTACCAGCTATCGGCAGTCTTGCCATTGTGCGACACCTTAATCTTTGCAGAAGCAGCCGTTACATTCTCCACATCGACAACCAAAATAAGGTCGCTCTCTGTGCCACCACCTTTTGGCTCATCGTCCGAATTACATGCCGCAAGGGCTATGGTAGCAAACGCCACCATAGCCATACGGAAGATATTTTTTATAGGGTTCATACTAATTACTCATATAATTTGTAGAAACATACATTGCCAAACGAGCCATCAGTACAGTAGAAGGCAGGACTTGATGTCGACTTATTGTTATACTGCATATGGTTGCGAGTATTCGTACCCTGTGCAATAACTGTTGCAGCACCATCGCTTGCAATCGCTACGGTAAACTTACCATTATCATCAAGTGTTGTAGATACCTTCATGTAGTTGCTTGATGTGCTTGCTGCATAGATATACTTATCTGCATCCGTACCAAGCGTACCCTTGAACGAGTAGAGACTGTTAGCATCAATCTCAAGAGCATACTGCTGGATGTTTTCAGCAACATCCTTAAGCGATGCTCCGTTCCTTGTAATAGGCTTAGACTTACGATTGTTGGTGTTTGTCTCGGTGCTTATAGCATAATCCAAGCCTGTAGCTGCGATGATAAGCTTATCACCTGCCTGGAGGTCGTTAACATCCGTAACAAGCCACCAGCCCTTCTTCAACGCTGGATTAACATCCTGGCTCACGATGATTGTAGCCTTTGTTGCGAGTGGTGAACCTGCTGCAAATGTCAACTCAACCTCACGCATACCAGATGTTTCGTTTAGACCAAAGCTAAGAACTGCTGTTGCAGTGCCATCGCCATTATCGGTGAAGCTATAGTTTGTAATGATCTCTGAATTGATCTCTACCTCCGCATCACTGATAGCCGAAGGAGCATCGATATGACCACTCTTAACAACCTCAACATTAACGGTCACATCACCACCCTCATAAGCTACCGAGCCACTTGATGTAGCCGCAAGGCTATAATGTCCCTTATAGAGGGATGGGTAAGTGCTATTACCGCCAAGACCAACGGTTGTACCCGCAACAACTGTTGTAAGCGAGATAACATCGCCAACCTTAACATCGACATTACCCTTTACATAGGCACCTGCCTCAGTCTTAAAATACTGTACCTGTGCAGTATTGCCATTCTCATCAGCGAGCTTCCACTTACCCGATGTAGAGCTTGGAATCTCAGTGATGATACCTGTAAGTTTGTAGACAGTATTCACATCCTGACCCTTCTTAGCAAACTCCTCGATAGAGATCTGCTGTGGAGCGCCCTTCTGTACAAGGTTGAATGACCAGGTAAGCGACTCCTCGCCCTCCAACGATGCGGTGATTGTTGCAACGGCATCACGCTTTGCGCCAACATTAGCCTCAGCGGTGTATGTAACGGTGTTGGTTGCTGCATCGAAAGCAAGGTCAAGCCACTCGGCATTATCGCTAACAGAGATTGTCCAAGGGCCAACATAGTTAAATACAACCTCACTAATTGTGGTTGCCTCAGAAGCACCCTCCTCGGCGATAGTCACCACCTCGTCGCTATCAGGTACGGTTACCACTGCTGCAACAGTAGGAATCTCGCCTACAGCGCCCTCAAGACGATATACACATACATCCTTATATACAGTACTGCTATTCTTGTTACTTACGAAGTAGCCATTAGTGTTGTATCGTAGTAAGTTACCTGCACACTCGCCCTCAGTATTTGTGATTGTAGCCATAGCATCATCGTCAATAGTAATTGCAAATGAGGTGTTTACATCGCAATAAAGCTGATTGATAAGGTATGTAGAGCCTGTAGATGTTGATACAAGGAACTTACCACGAGCCTCATCATAGAAGCTAAAGGTGTTTGCTGCCACACCAGTCATCAAGGTAAGCGACTGAAGATCCTCACCACCCTTAATGAAGTTACCAATCTTCACAACATCAGCAACACCACGCTTTGCAGTTGTAGATGTCTCGCTGGCGTTGCTATAGAGTTTAGTACTCAATGCCTTATCGTAATCCTTAGCCACGATAGCCACAACATCGCCCTCCTTCAAGGTCGAAGCATCACGCACAAGAGTCCACTTGTCGATAGCCTCAACATCTGCCATATTAACGCCGAAGCGAGAGACCTTACCAGCCTCGAAAACAAGCGACTTGCCCTCAGGAATAGAGCCAGCCTTAGCGTAGACCTTCTTGTCGGTTACAACAGCTACGCTATATGTATCGCCAGCCTCAAGAGTTGTAGGCAACACATTGAAATAGACTGCATCAGAGGTTGTTGCAGCAACACTTACGGTGCTAACACCCTTGTTTACTGCAAATGCGTGTGGGTCGTCAAGGTCGGCAACAATCTTACCTGCCAACGCCTTGCCATCAGCCGTAAACTCAACTCGCTCGATCTGCTCATCAGCACCGATAGCGAGGTTTGAGATTGACAACTTAGCAACCGCAGCCAAGCGTGTAAAACGCAATAGCTGAGTCTCAGTAGGCTGCTCGGTAGTTGTCACTGGCAACGACACCATAAGGTCGGCATTAGGGTCGTAAGACTCCTCTGCCATAGTCTGCTCGGCAGGCAACGCAAGGGTTACTGCACTAAGATTCTCAGCTGATACATAGCCACTTGCAGGGTATACAACACCATAGCGATACTCATCCTTACCCTCGTTTAGGGCAAACTCAGCATCGATATGTGCCTTGCCATCTGCCAAGTTGTAATTCACCGATGTAGCCTCAGCAAGAGCATCGGTCTGCTCAAGAGCCACGAAGCTCTCTGCATCACTCCACGCAAAGAGAGGCTCGTCGCCCGAAGTATCGACAGAGGTACGTGTTGCAGCCTCTGTCTCGAACTTAACGACAACGCTTCTTGCGATATTATCATTTGTAACCTCCTCAAAATGATTCTGGCACGCTGTAAGACCCGCTGCAGCTGCTGCAACGATGGTCATAAGTTTAATTGCACGTCTCATATACCAACCATTTTTTAGAGTTCAAAATCACTGTCAAGGTAACCAGAGTCCTGTCCTGGTTCACCAAAATCACCGTAGGTTGAACTAATTGAGAAGCCCAACTCTACCTCCAATTCCTGCACCTCCAGTGTAGGAGTTGAATACTTTAGCATTTCTCTTTTCATAGCTAACAAAGTATTTTATTAAGTTTATATAATTTGCAATATATGTGTGCGGGTACTACTCCATCGCTACCCACTCCGCTGGGATATCGGCGTAGTCCGACAGACCTGTGCAACCCGCGAAGCATCCTATATGCGCGCTCTTGTTGCTTGGCACGCGTGGGAAGTCGGTATCCTGAGTGCGCTCGTATAGATGCACCTTATTCTCGCCAATCATCGTATATGGACTCTCGCCCGCAAGCGACTTACAATCAGCAAAGCAGTAGTCGATAAAGCTTATGCGGCGCACTGTATCGAACAACCCCGCAGGGATGCTCTTCAACGCTGAGCAACCATAGAAACAAGCCGAAAAGACAATGCTTGTATTGGTTGTGCCTATCGATGAGAATAGTGTCTCAGGCAGAGCCTCTAAAGAGGTACACTCAGCAAAGGTCTCCTCGAACTTCTCAATCTTAGGGCATCCAGCGAACAGATCTCCTGGAAGCGACTTAAGCGCGGTGCAACCGAGGAACATACGCTCCACATACTTAACCTCGCCACACGCCGCAAGCAGACCCTCAGGCAATGACTCCAAAGCGGTGCAGTCGGTAAATGTGCCTGTGAAGTGCGTAGCCTTGCTACACGTTGCAAACAATCCCTCTGGCAGTGTTTTGAGCGATGTACATCCTGTGAAGGTATTTGTAAACTTTAACTTAGCTGTGCCAAGTGGTGCGAACAAATCGGCAGGGATATTTACCAACTTAGGGCAGTTGTAGAACACCTGCTTCATAGATGTGACGTAGGTGGTTGTAGGGAAGATTGAACCCTCTATAGTATGTAACTCTGGAGCTCCCATAAATACCGCCTCAAAAGATGTTGAACCTACATCCACACAACTCTCAAACAGACCTGCAGGGATAGTCTCAACACCCGACATCGAGATTATATTGTTGAATGCTGTTGACGACGACTCTGTCACATGGTCGAAGAGGCGTGCAGGCAATGTTTTGAGGTTCTTACAACTTGCAAAGATATATGAGTAGTCTGCCAAGTCGTAGTCGCGTACATCATCAAATAGCGACTCAGGGACAGACTCAATAGCCGAGTTATCAAACATAGACTCGAAGTCGTATGCCTTATTCATACCTCTTAACAGACCTGCTGGGATGCTACGCAACGATGTACAATCCGCAAAGCAGTAACGGAACGATGTTGCAGATGTAAGACCATCGAATACGCCCTCCTCAACATCAGTAAGTGAGCTACAGCCGTGGAATACCGAGCCTATGGTCTTAACCTTAGATAGACCCTTGAATGTATCCGCTTTAACACGCTGAATACCTGTAGCATAGTAGAAGAGTGCCTCAAGATTTGCTACCTCGGAGCAATTTTCAAACATAGCCACTGGAACCTCAGTAAGCGAAGTACACCCCGCAAACATATACTTAATGTTGGTTGCCGCTGTGGCCTTCTGCATCAAACCCTGAGGTATGCTCTCCAAGTTTGTACATACATAGCACACACCCTCGTAGTTGGTAGCAGCACTATTCGAAGCAAAAATCTTCTCTGGGATAGAGGTTATAGCCGTTGCACCAAAGATATACTCAAAGCGAGTGATGTTAGGACAGTTGGCAAACAACTTCTCAGGCAATGAGTGTAGCTTACCGGCAGAAATATCTCCCTCAAGTTCTGCCGGATAGCTCTTTTTGTAGTCTCCAGCATTTATTAAAAGAGCCTCATCGTTAATAGCAAAATCACAACCTGTGCCGTAGAAGGTGTAGTAGAACTCCTCAGCAAGTGTCGCATTTGCAAACAAGTTCTCAGGGATTTCGCTAATAGAGGCTGTGTAGCGGAAGCAGTTTGAGAACTTCTTAGCATTGGTAGCATAGTTAAACAGACCCTCAGGAATCTCCTTAAGGCTCTCGCAACCCAAGAATGCCGCAACAAACGAGCCTACATTCTCGAACGAGCCTGCAAGATCGTCAGGTATAGACTCCAAGTTAACACAACCCTTACACATGTTGGCTGCATTCTTATAGCCCATTTTACCCCACGAGATAATACGCTTAAGCTCAGGGCATATCGTATCGTTATAGCTAAACTCAAGGTTATGAATATCCGAGCCAGAGATTATTATTGTGTACAAGCCAGGCTCTGGGTAGGTCTTATAGACGCGCTGACCCTCGTATGTTACCAACTCGCTGCCATCGCCCCAATCAACGGTCATCACACCACCATTCTGATATGTAAGAATAGGTGAAGCAACCACAATCTGATCTACCTCAGTTGTCTCAACCTCGTAGATAAGCTCCTCGGTATCAGAGCCTACCTGCCATAGCGAGATAGAATCCTCAGCAACATTCTCCTCAGAGCCTACCTTTACGGTAATCTCACCTCTACGCTCAAGTTTATCACCACTTTCAGTAAATGTCACAACAAGTTTATCATCGCTGCGCTCAGCCGAAAACCACGCCTCGCCAGAGGTTGTAATCTCCCACTCCCACTCTGGAGCAACCTCAACCTCAACCATCTGAACACCACCCTTATAGTCGGCAAAGATGTAATCCCTACCCAACTCAATAAAAGCAGGCTCAGCTGGCTTCTCTGGCTCATCATTAGGATCGTCATTGGGGTCGTCGTTAGGATCATCATTTGGATCATCATTTGGATCATCACCCGGATTTGGCTGCTCCTCGGTATTATCTCCCGGGTTAGGCACTTCTACATCTGCATCGGGGCTACAAGATAGAGCCAATGCCGTAAACAATACAACAAACAATAAGTCTTTGAGTTTCATATATTTGTCAAATATTAAATTATTCCTTGTTAATATTCTGCTTATACCTACCTATCAATTAGAGATTGACCTACCACCACGTATTAACCACATGGCAGATAAAGATATAAACAATAAATATGGGGATAAAACCTTCTTCTTATTTGCAAAATTATAAAATATTTATTGAAAAAAGAAATAATAGAGACATTTTTTTTGAAAAAAAATTTCGACTTATTGGTCAAAATTCTAACCACGAACACCCGAGTAGCAGAGCAATAAGTTACACACGCCCATAAACAAAAAAAGAGGAAACCATCACGGATTTCCTCTATGGGAGGACACCGTATCGAAATTTCTAACCGATTTCTCTACGACTTTGAAGCTGTCACTCATATTGCGAAGCAATGCAAGACAAGGTCTTGCCACAAGTCCCCCTTTGTCAAAGGGGGATTTAGGGGGAATGTAGGCTCTGTCGTAAATTCCGGTGGGGGAAATCCGAAATAAATTATTATCTTTGTGTTATGGTAAAGCATAAAGAGAAAATAGAGGATCCATTGAAGTTGTTGTTACCAGGGGTAATATACGACTATTTTGAGTTAGTTCATA
>JAZOSJ010000045.1:0-8591 GCA_045657045.1 Alistipes sp. | reverse complement strand
AGCCATGTCGTTCTGTGAGCCAAGGAGTTGTTTCATACATTTGTCTTCCTAAGACCGCTTGGCCTCCGACTTCATAGCAGATATCACCGACTCTGGAGCAAGCCTCTTTATCAATCCTGCCATTGGTGTCGACATAGCAAGATTCTCCCTTAAGGTAGGCTACGAGCATCAGTTGGGTTGTCTGGGCTCACTCGATAACACCAAGGCTAACATTGTAAAGCTAAGCATCGGATATACATTCTAAACATATAATCATTATGGAGAAGCTAAGACCTAAAAAGACTAAGATTGAGGAGAAGGTTGTAGAGACCTACCAAAGTATCGAGAGTGGAGTTGTTGGCGCCTACCAGAAAATTGAAGATGCTGTTGTAGGCACATACGAAAAGATCGAAGATAAATTCGTTAAACGCTTTCTCGAAGTCGAAGAGGATAGTAATCGAACAAACAAATAGAGAAGATGAAGAGTATTATTAAGTTGATATGTATATCTACACTATTTTTGGGTTCGGCAACAGAGCTACAAGCCGAGGAGCCTGTGCAGGAGAAGGAAAAGGTTGGTTTCTTCAAGCGCGCCTTCAACGATATGAAGGAGAGTACTCGCCGTCAGCACGAGATTGACAAGGCCAACTTCAAGGTACATAAATTGGAGGCTAAGGCTCGTCAGGAGGCTGCGGAGAAGAGAATCGAGGAGGCAAAGAGAGTTCGATAGAAATGGGTAGCATCGATATTCTATTTTCAGAAATACCGCATCACACCGCTCTACTATATGGACTAAAGCAGACCTTCGAGGCTATGCCTCATCTTAACAAACGAGTTGTAGAGGTTGGTGGCAAGAGTATTCTGATGAATAACATCATAACTCCACCACCTACCATCTGCAACCCCAAATACCGACGCTCAAACCGAAAAAAGTGGAGCATCGTGGCAGTATCATACTGGAAGAATCGCCTTACCATAGAGTACAACGAAGCAATATGTTCGCCGGAGGAGATAGATGTATTTGCCAATACACTCCTGCTAAACTACCTACACTCAAGGTACAGATATATGAAGATAGTAATAAGAGATAGCAAGTACGTTGACATCTCAAGCGACCATATCCTCGCAGTGATTGGTTAAAAGTAGAGAGTCGTCGCGTTATCGCAACGACTCTCTGTATGCTTTAGGGGAGATACCCACAATCCTTTTGAAGTACTTTCCAAATACGGACTGCGACGGGAAGTTAAGCTCATCACTCACCTGCTGTATAGTCATCTTTGTCGACGATAGAGAGCTCTTGGCATACAGCACAACATACTGCTCAATCCACATAAATGCCGTCATCCCTGTATGCTCCTTGAGTAGTGTCGAGAGATACTTCTTTGATATACATAGCTTATCGGCATAGAAATCAAGATCACGATGTTGCTTAAAGTGCTCTGCAACCAAGCCAATAAACCTCTCGCACATATTCTGCTGCGGAGTCATAGCCTCTGCAGTCGACGTAACACTATGTACATAGTAGCCAAGACCATAGTAGTATGCCGAAAAGAGGTGCT
The DNA here is from genome assembly GCA_045657045.1 of Alistipes sp. Classification (GTDB taxonomy): domain Bacteria; phylum Bacteroidota; class Bacteroidia; order Bacteroidales; family Rikenellaceae; genus Alistipes. The sequence continues at coordinate 7,053 of JAZOSJ010000045.1, read as the reverse complement.
TTATAATCTGCTCCTGATATGGATTATCATCCTGCTTGATGATACCCGCCACCTGTCTGTAGCAAGCAAGATAGGCATCTATTGCCTCCTGAGATATTGTATGAAACTGCGTATGTTGCAAAAAGAGACGCTCCTGAAGACTTACAGGAAGATTTAACGAGTCGGTAAACTCAGGAGTAATCATCATACCCAAACCCTCAAACTCCTCATCTGTAGCCAACGACTCAACAACCTGACCAGGAAGAAATATCGCCATAGCGGGTGCCTTGAGCGTGTAGGAACGAAAATCTACAATACAGGATAATCCTCCCGCAGTGATAACAATCTGTGTGACCTTCTCAAACTTGAATGGATAACGAAGACCACTGAGCAAATTAGTGCTATCGAGCAACTCTATACCGCCTACCATAATAATATCTTTTTTGCAAATTTACAAAAATCGGAATATTTGCACAAAAAGAGATACCATATTTACGAATAAGTGTCCAACCTTGAAGAATATCTACCCAACAACAACTAACCACACAACAAAAAGCTATGCTCTGTCGTAGCAAAGGAAGGCAAACGGAGAGTCAAACTCTTCTCCTCGCTCGTATCGCTCTTCGGATACCAACTGCCACTCGGAGTAATCTATCTTAGGAAAAGAGGTATCACCCTCATAGTCGCGCTCAACGCGGGTGATATAGAGTCTATCAACAACATCAAGTGCCTCGGCATATATCTGCGCACCACCCATAACAAATATCTCCTGGTCACCACTCTCCGCCTTTGCCATAGCTATGGCCTCCTCCAAGGAGTGCGCCGTCAACGCTCCCTCAAAACTACGGTCAGCGCGCGTGATAACGATATTTGTACGCTTAGGCAGTGGCTTCGAGCCTAACGACTCAAATGTCTTGCGCCCCATAATCACGGGGTGACCAGAGGTTGTAGTGCGGAAGAAGCGCATATCCTCCTTAATATGCCACAATAAGGCATTCTTATCTCCGATAGTGCCATTCTGTGCAATGGCAACGATAATACTTACCATAAAACTTTATATTAACTGAAAGGTGAAAACTGAAAACTGAAAAGTATGGTGCCTACGGCGTGTGCTTATAAAGTGAAAACTGAAAACTGAAAAGTGTGGTGCGGTTCGCGCGAATTATTATAAATATGGGTCGCAGACACCTTACTTTTGAGGCAAAAGTTCGTAATGCCTCGACTTTGCTACGGCTCGGCAGAACAAGTAAACTTGCTCTGCTCTCTCCTTAATCGCAAAGTTCACCTTTCACTTTTCACCTTAAAACGATAGCGGTGCCTTAATTGCCGGGTAAGGGTCGTAGCCCTCCAAAGTGAAATCCTCATACTTATAGTCGAAGATAGACTCCACAGTAGGGTTAAGGTGCATCTTTGGTAGTTTGCGAGGCTCACGGCTAAGTTGCTCCTCGGCCTGCTCTTGATGGTTTAGGTAGAGGTGCGCATCGCCCAGAGTATGGATAAACTCTCCAGCCTCCAAGCCACACTCCTTAGCAATCATCATCGTTAGCAGGGCATACGACGCAATGTTGAATGGCACACCAAGGAAGGTATCGCCACTGCGCTGATAGAGCTGGCACGACAATCGTCCCTCGGCAACAAAGAATTGGAACATCGTATGACATGGTGGCAACGCCATATTATCCACATCGGCAACGTTCCATGCCGAAACAATCATACGGCGCGAGTTAGGGTTTGTCTTAATGGTGTCGATGACCCTCTTAATCTGGTCGATAGCGCCACCATCGCCCGTAGGCCAGCTACGCCATTGGTAGCCATATACATTGTTCAAATCACCAAAGCGGTAGCCCTCGATAGGCGACTCTATGCCTACAGCCGAGAGAAAGGTATCCATATCTACGGGCAACACGCCATGCTTGATACATAGCTCGTTGTAGTAACGGAAGGCATCGCTATCCCAGATATGTACACCATTGTCTACCAAATACTTGATATTGGTATCACCGCGCAAAAACCACAACAGCTCGTATATCACACCCTTCAAAAAGAGCTTTTTTGTAGTCACAAGCGGGAAGCCCTCGCTAAGGTCGAAGCGCATCTGGTAGCCAAAGATTCCCTTTGTACCTGTGCCTGTGCGGTCACCACGTACCACGCCCTCGCGACATATTTTATCTAATAGCTCAATATATTGTCTCATATATATCAAAATCTCTTAATTCAACCTTACCAGCGTCATCCATAACAGCATAGGTCGCCTTATCGCCCGACCAGTCGCTAAGATACAACACCTCAACGCCATCCTCTATCGTGGTGCGGTGAGCAAGGTGCATATGTCCATATATATAGATTTCGGCACGATTATCCTCGCTATGGTGTTTGCGCGCATACTCCGTAAGAAAGCGGAGCATATCCACCGATATAGTCTCTCCTCCGTGAGACTTACGCGACTTACCACTCCACCAGCGACCAAATCGAAGCGCCACATCTGGGTGCATACACCAGCTAAACAGCCAGCGCACCACCGACGAGCGGAACATCGCATTCATGGCCCTCAACAACGGCTTATTACCGATATTCATATTATCGCCGTGGGCAATATGCATCACTCTGCCACCAACCTCCATAACGCGAGGATTGGTGTAGACCTCCATACCGCACTCAGTTGTTAGGTAGTCCCTGCACCACATATCGTGGTTACCAGCAAAGAAGACAACTCTAACGCCCCTATCCGTAAGTTCCGCAAGGCGACCAAGCACGCGTACAAAGCCCTTGGGTGCAACCCTTCGATGCTCAAACCAGAAGTCGAAAATATCGCCGAGGAGATATATCTCCGTAGCATCCTTAGAGGCCATATCGAGCCAGCGACAAAGGGCGCGCTCTGTGCGCTTTGCCTCCTCCACAGTACCCGCTCCGAGGTGTATATCCGATGCAAAGTATATCATACTACAAAGAGCTCTTTATCTCGCGCTCCAAGGCGGAAATATTTAATGGTGCTACACTCATATCGCCATCGCGATTGATAAGATAGGCTGTTGGCAACTTCACGACATTATAGAGCGAGAAGACATCCATCGCATTACCGCCAAAGACAGAAATCCAGGGGTGCTTCTGCTGACGCACAGCCTCTATCCACAACGCCTCGTCGCTATCGGCAGAGATGTGATATACCTCAAAGCCCTCGCTATTATATTTATTGTATAGCTCTTTGAGTTCGGCATTTAGGTTGTTGCATAGCGCACTCTCCATAGTCCAGAAATAGAGCAACACCACCTTTCCCTCCAACGACGATAGCTTATGCTTTGTCTTATACATATCGGCAAGCTCAATATCGGGATAAGAGATAATTTTGACATTATCCACCAAGTCTATCATAGCCTCCATCTCGGCAATCTCGCGCTCTATAATCGCAAGATATGGTGAGTCGGGATATGCCTCCCTAAGACCCTCCAAGACGGTACGATAGTGCAGTATAGTGATGCCGTAGCCATCAAGCTGCGGAATATAGCGTTCCGCAACATTGTGACGCATGGCGTAGAATGCAGCAAGAGTCTTTGGATGCGAAGCCACAAAGCGTATCTGGTTCTTTATAGCCTCGGTAGCCAAGCGGTAGGCCTCCTTCTCGGTATATGCCACACGCATACCGAGTCTCTCGGCCACAAGGGCGAGCTGATCACACGCCTTGAAGTATTCGCGGTTAAACTCCTTGATAAGTACCGACTCCTCAGAACCCTCAACCGTATAGTTTAGGAAGATGTCTCCCGCCGACTCCAACACGATATTATCCTCTGGCTTTACGACCAACGTCACGGGGCGACCACCGCGTTGGGTATTTATTCTATAAAAGCGTGGTGACGACTCCTCGTCGATAGATAGCTCAAAGCGAAATGTGCCGTTATCCTCCAAGCACGCAGCGGCAACACGCTCAGGCTCAGAGAAGCTGTCTGACATACGCTCCAAGTAGATGCTGTCAACGCCACTACCTACGAAGCGACCTGAAATCGTAGTATTAACTCTCTTAGTATCTGTGGCACACGATAGCATGCCTACCATCATCACGATGGCAAATATAGCTCTCTTCATTATTCTTGGGTTTCTCTACTTTGTACGTTGATGCTGCTTGGTATTGTTGCGCTGCTGCTTGCGACCATTATTGCGCTGCGCCACACCCTTACGTTTATGGTTATTGCGCTGTGGCTGCTTGCAATACTCGCTGCGCATGGTTAGCAACTTCGACATATCAACCACCAACTCTCCTGCTGCCATAAGGCGCATATCGCGAACAATAGAGTCGTTCTTTGGATGTTCGTTGTTAAACTCATAGCTCTTGGTGCGTAGGTAACGCCCCATATCGAGCATACCCTGCGTTGTACCCTCCGAAACGCCCTGCTCGTTTATCATACGCACAAAACGCTGAGCATACTTACCATAGTGCTTAAACATAATGCGTGTCTGAGGATATGGCAAGCGCTTAGGGGTAATCGTCAAATCCTCGCGTGAGGGCTGAGCGTATGGCGAGTCAACATCAAGCTTGAAATCCGACATTATAAATAGGTGATCCCAGAGTTTATGTTTGAAGTCCTCCGAGTCGCGTAGCGTGGAGTTAAGGTTACCCATAACTGCAATCACTGCCTTTGCCTGTCGTGTACGCTCTTGTCTATCCTCGATAAGGAGTAGCGAATCCACCATCTCCTGAATATGCCTGCCATACTCTGGCAAGAAGAGCTTACGGCGTGTATAGTTATAATTCTTTCTCATAAGTTATTGTCCATTTGAAAAATCATTGGTCTGCGGGTTACTTGGCATCATAGGTCACAACCCCACTCTTTCGATAGCCCTATGCTACATTATAATCGATAATGACCAATCTCGCATCTATATCCGACCATAGTACCCCTAAGGGTTGCAACAGAAAAATAAAGCCTTCATCTTTAACATTTGTTACAACGCCAACCGAAAAAGTGACGGCTGAGCAACCATATAACGTCTCTTTTCGAGGTACTATTGTTTGGCAGACAAAGTAACTAAAAATAATTTACATATACAAGTTATGACAAAAATTTTACTCCTCTCGCGCTCCAAAAGTATGCTTAATTCGCTAAGCGAGCGCCTGCAATTTGAGAACTTCGCCACCATCGAGACAAACAGCATCACCAGCGCCAACGAACTATGCTTGAACGATAATTTCGATGCCGCGATTGTGGATGGCGAGATGGAGATTGAGGATATAGGCCTGCCGATGATTGTCATCACACGCCAGCCTAATATTGACTCTGCTGTCGATGCTCTGCGACACGGAGCCATAGACTATATCACTATACCGTTGGATATGAATCGCCTGCTTACCACACTGCGTAGCATCAGTAGCGAGGATAACCACCACCTTAAACCGCGCACTCGCCACTGCGCTAAACGCACGAACTGTGCCACACAACCTATCATCGGCAACTCAGAGGCCATCAACCACGTGCGCCGTATGATTGAGCGCGTTGCGCCCTCGGATGCCCGCGTCTTGGTGCTTGGCGAGAATGGCACGGGCAAGGAGCTTGTGGCGCGTTGGCTACACCATCATAGTCAGCGTGCCAATGCCCCCTTTGTGGAGGTCAACTGCGCCGCCATACCTGCCGAGCTTATCGAGAGCGAGCTCTTTGGTCACGAAAAGGGGTCGTTTACCTCGGCGGTGAAACAGCGCAAGGGCAAATTCGAACTTGCCGATGGCGGCACGCTCTTTATGGATGAGATTGGCGATATGTCGCTCTCGGCACAAGCCAAGGTGTTGCGCGCCTTGCAGGAGAATAAAATCACGCGCGTAGGCGGAGATAAGGATATAGCCGTGGATGTGCGTGTTGTGGCGGCAACCAACAAGAATATACGCGACGAGATACGCCACGGAAACTTCCGCGAAGACCTCTACCATCGCCTTAGTGTTATAGAGATAGATGTTCCACCCTTGCGCGAGCGTCGTGGCGACATAGCCTTGCTTGTGGAGTATTTCATAAAGGAGATATGCTCGCGTCATAATATCTCAGCAAAATGTATCGACCACAAGGCAATAGATATGCTAACCACACGCCCCTGGACGGGAAATATCCGCGAACTCCATAACGTTGTGGAGCGACTTATAATCCTTAGCGACGATAGTATAACCGCCGAAACAGTAGAGAAATACTGCCACGCCTAACACCACTAAACGCAACCTTTTGCTGAACCAAACGGAATATTTTAGTTGAACTTTTTACGACATTTTGTTTGGCATTTGAAAATTAAATGCTATATTTGTATTCGTAAAAACAATTTTAACAACTAAAACATTCAAAGTTATGAAGAAATTATTAGTAGCATTGGTTGCATTGTTTTGCGTAAATGCAGTATCTGCACAGGTGAATAATGCCGGTATTCGTTTCAGTGGCGGTATTGATATCGTAGGTCAGTACGATTTGAGCAAGAGCAACTACATTGATGGTCGTCTTACTCTTTCAGGCGGTCTTGGTGTTACAGGTATTTACACTTGGAGACTTATGGATTTCAACTGGACTCCTCAGTATGGTAAGTGGTTCTTGGATGCTGGTATTGGTGGTGGTTTTACAAATGTAGGACGCAACTATGGCGGTTCAGATTCTTATTTGGATGTGGTTGGTAGCATTAAGCTTGGTTTCAAGTTTAAGAAGGCTCCTGTTAGCATTATTTGGGATGCATCTCCATCTTTCGGGTTGTGGAACAATGTAGACCGCGAGCTTGAGAATGAATATTCCAGCCCAAGAGGTTGGGGTGGTGTATCTGTTGTTTACCACTTCTAATAGTTCGATTAGAGAGAATATGGGGGCTGACTAAAAAATAATTTAGCCAGCCCCATAATTTAAGAGAGTGAATAAAAAGATGTAGTTTTAGGCTTGCGAAGCCCGAAAAAGCGGAGTTTACTGAACGTAAATGAGCATTCCCGGGGCAAGCAAATTTGTTGAGAGAATAGTGCAGATACAACGCTCGGCGAATTTCGAGGCGATGGGCTGTACTTTGGCGTACTGCCCATTGCTGAGATAATTCGTTAGCGGAAGTAGATGCGCTGTTATATCAACAAAGAAC
>JAZOSJ010000044.1:0-6544 GCA_045657045.1 Alistipes sp. | reverse complement strand
CCCTTCTTTGTTGTACCAATCTGGCGACCACCCTTCAACGCCTCATACGCGCCGTCGAGCATTGAGTGATAAGGCATCACGCACGCAGCGCGGTCAGAGATAAAGAGTTGATAGTCTGTGATACCCGCCTTATGCAGACGGTCAAGTTCCTCAAGCAACGATACAGGGTTGATAACCATACCGTTAGCCATTACATTTATGGTGTGTGGATTGAAGACGCCAGATGGAATTGACTGCAAGGCGAACTTCCTGCCATCGAAGACGATGGTGTGACCTGCATTGTTACCGCCCTGATGGCGTACCACTACATCTGCATCACCCGCGTAGAAGTCTGTAATTTTACCCTTACCCTCGTCGCCCCACTGAGCGCCAACAACAACCAATGTGTTACTCATATTATTATCCATTTTGACCCACCTGAAATAGTGGCATAGTTTTACGGCTACAAAATTAGTAATTTTTGTAGAATAACAACCCTCCTAACAGAGGAATTTATCAACACTTTATAAAATATTACTCCTTCGAGCGATTTATAAGGTGCTCCATAACAAGCACAGTGATAACACCCATAGCAAAGCCATTACCTACCAGTGGCTCGATAACCGATGGCACAATACCGCGTGGCATAAGCTGGAAGAGGAGCGCAACCATAATAGGTAAACTTATAGTCAAAGCCCCAGAGAACGAACTTATCGACTTTGTCGACGAAGCCATCTCCAAGCCCGCTGATAGCTGCGTACCCATCAAGAAGAGGAGTATCACACCGATAACCTGATTTGGAATGCTGGTTAGGATAAATATCACATCTGGGAACAACGAGCAGGCTACCAACAGAAGCGTTGCAGGGAGCAATGCCCAGCGCGAGGCACACCCCGTAGAGGCGATAACACCAGGGCTCATAGAGTAGTTCACAGGACCCAAAACGCCCATACTACCCGCCACAATATTCATAGCACCCGTAATCCTCACGCCACGCTTTAAGCGACCGCCCATATTCTCAGCTTTAAGCATTACGCCCAACGACTCTATTGAGCCTATATCATTAATTAGCAATGCGATATAGCATATTACAAAGGCAACTAACAGACCCCAATCGAAGCTAAAATCGTTGAAGATCTGACCCGCGAAAGCGCCCGCACTCTCAACGCCCTCTTTCATAGGAAAGAGCGCATAATAGGCAGCACTACCAATAATCAGCGCAATAGGTACAACAAGGCTCTTAGCCACACCCGTAAGCGTACGGTTAAGTATCACCATACCCACACAGCCCACAAGGGTAAATATAAGACCGAAGATATGCTCCTGGGCGGTTGCTCGCTCTGGGAATATCAAGTTCTTAATAACAGGCGCAAGGGTAAAGGCTATCAACATCAGGATAACCACCACGATGCGAGGGGTAAACAACTTACGCACCTTGTTCATCATACCACCAAACGAGAGCAGCAAAATCAACGCTCCGCCAATAGCAATCGAGGTATATATAGCACCCACGGGGGCACCAGCACTAAGCGAGGAGAGCACACCCACCAACAGCACCGAAGCAGGACCTACAACAAGTGGCATTCTATGTCCCCACAAGACCTGCACAACACCCGTAATACCGATAACGGCAAAGAGTTTCTGCGCAAAAAACAATCTATCGGCTGGCGAACCCTGTGCCACAAAGACACTTGTGGAGATTACCGCCACGGACAAGATAAACCACTGCAAGGCATAGATAAGAGCCTGACCCACAGGCAGCTTATCGTCGATATTATACTTTAATTTCATTTATTGGATTTGGTTAGTACACATTATATAATATTAGTACTCAATCTTATCGAGCTTATCATCCCACTTACGAAATGCCTTCAACGCCTCGTCACGCATAAAGTGTTCGCAGTTAATCGAGCGCTGGTCGTAGTCCAAGCGTAGCTGGTCGTAGATAAACGAGTCGTCGAAGTCGATGGCTGCGGCATCGCGCTTAGTGTTGGCATAACATATACGACTAACACCCGCCCAATAGAGCGCACTAAGACACATCGGACAAGGCTCACACGAAGTATATACAGTAGAGCCTGAGAGGTCGAAGGTCTGCAACTCACGGCAAGCGTTGCGTATAGCTACCACCTCGGCGTGCGCCGTAGGGTCGTTATTTGGCACAACACGATTTGCACCCTTGGCAATCAACTTACCATCGCGCACAATAACAGCTCCGAAAGGTCCGCCACCACTATCTATATTCTCCACCGATAGGTCTATTGCCATCTGCATAAACTCTCTATCCTCAGCCGAAAAGTCACATCTTTCGGGCAATCCATTCTGTTTATCAATCATATCTCAAAAAAATTAACTAGCAAATATACACATTTATTATATATATACCACCACTTATACGCAATAATAGTTCCGAATACTACAACGCCGAGGGTAAAACAATATTATATAACAACTCCTTATAGCGCCATAAGAAAATAAATAGTTTAATAATATTGCGAATTAGGAAAAATTACTACCTTTGCACCCGAAAACAGATGTGGAGGGATTTGAACTGATTGCAACCACAATAAAAAAGTGCTAAAACGGTAATCATACCACCAATGCTGTCGCATTGAAAGTAATAAAATCCCGCCATATACGTTTTCCATACATAGAGTATGAGTATGGATTATAATAACTAAAAACGTAATAAAACTATGGCATTTCTATTTACATCAGAGTCTGTATCGGAGGGACACCCAGATAAGGTTGCCGATCAGATTTCAGACGCTATTCTCGATGAGTTTCTTCGCTACGACGCCTCATCAAAGGTTGCTTGCGAGACACTCTGCACCACAGGTTTAACAGTTATCTCTGGCGAGGTGCGCTCAGAGGGCTATGTTGATATTCAGGGTGTTGCACGCCGCGTTATCGACAAGATTGGCTACAACCAGAGCGCATACCAGTTCGATGCTGCATCGTGCGGTGTGCTTTCGGCTATCCACGAGCAGTCGTCAGATATTAATCAGGGCGTAGACCGCAAGGATGGCGAGGATCAGGGTGCTGGCGATCAGGGTATTATGTTTGGCTACGCTGTGGAGGAGACACGCGAGTTTATGCCTGCAACACTTATCCTTTCGCACGTTATCCTTAAAGAGTTGGCAGCTATCCGTCGCGAGGGCGAGGTTATGACCTACCTACGTCCAGACTCTAAGAGTCAGGTGACTATCGAGTACGATGACGAGCGCCGTCCAAAGCGCGTACATACCATCGTTGTTTCTACACAGCACGACGAGTTTATCCTCCCAACTCTCACACGCTCGGAGCAGGAGGCGGAGCGCGAGATGCAGCGCATAATCGCTGACGACGTGCGTAATATCCTTATTCCACGTGTTAAGGCTCGTTTGGAGCGCGCTGGCGACAAGGTGGCAGAGCTTATTGGCGAGGACTATATCCTACACGTAAACCCTACCGGCAAGTTCGTAATCGGTGGTCCTCATGGCGACACAGGTCTTACAGGCCGTAAGATTATCGTAGATACCTATGGTGGTCGTGGCGCACACGGTGGTGGCGCATTCTCAGGCAAGGACTCTTCGAAGGTGGACCGCTCGGCAGCATACGCAGCACGCCATATCGCTAAGAATATGGTTGCAGCAGGCATCGCACGCGAGGTTTTGGTGCAGGTAAGCTACGCTATCGGTATCGCACAGCCTCTCTCTATCTATGTTGACACTTACGGTACATCGAATGTTGAGCTTACAGATGGCGAGATTGCCGAGAAGATTGGCAAGCTCTTCGACCTACGCCCTGCGGCCATCGTTGAGCGCTTCGGTCTAAAGTACCCCATCTTCGAGGCGACAGCATCATACGGTCACTTCGGTCGCCGCCCATACACCGAGACTGTATGCTTTGTTGGCGAGGGTGGTAAGAAGTTTGCGAAGGATGTTGAGTTCTTCGGCTGGGAGAAACTCGACGAGGTGGACCGCCTAAAGCAGGAATTTGGTTTGTAAAGAGTAAATAATCTCCAAACGCAATAGGCTTAGTAGCAACATATTAGCTACTAAGCCTATTTTTTATTGTCGTTTTTTCGTTAAAAAAATTTGCAGATTCGAAAATAGTTACTACATTTGCACTCCGAAACCTCAAAGCCCAGGTGGTGAAATTGGTAGACACGCTACTTTGAGGGGGTAGTGAGCGTTAGCTCGTGCAAGTTCGAGTCTTGTCCTGGGCACTAAAAGAGTTGCGGTTGTTTTTCAATTGCGACTCTTTTTTTTGCATAATATTAGGGGCTCTCCCAACACCTATAGACTATGGAGCTACAACCTATACAAAACAAAATCTACGAAATACGCGGACAGCGTGTGATGCTTGACCGTGATTTAGCCGAGCTATACCAAGTTACTACAAGCGCTCTCAACCAAGCAGTAAAGCGTAATATGGAGCGTTTTCCTAACGATTTTATGTTTCAACTCACAGACGAGGAGACCGAACAATGGAAATCACAAATTGTGATAACCAAATCTATCACAATGGGATTACGACGCAACCCATATGCGTTTACCGAGCAGGGAGTATCTATGTTATCAGCAATACTGAAGAGCAATGTTGCGGTACAGGTAAGCATTGCCATCATGCGTGCCTTTGTAGCGATGCGCAACTATATAGCCACCACAACCACCGTAACAGCCGAGATTGAGGCGTTGAGGACTAAAATAGCACTATTAGAGCGTAATGATGAAGATAATATGGAGGCTATCAACGACCTTTCCGAAGATATGCGCAAAGAACTTGATAATATCTACCAAGCAATAGCGGCTCTATCTGTTAAGCCTCAACAGGCGCAACCACCACGCAGACCAATAGGATTTAATGCCAAGCCATTAAAGTAGGCGAAGAAATGCAGTCGTGATAGAAAACGCCCATATCAGCCAAAAACATTAAGGAGGCTGACTAAAAAGTAACTTAGCCAACTTCTAAGAGAGTGAATAAAAAGATGTAGTTTTAGGCTTGCGAAGCCCGAAAAAGCGGAGTTTACTGGGCGTAAATGAGCATTTTGAGGGCGAGCGTAACGACAAAATACACTTTTTATTCACTCTCTTTTAGTTTTTAACTGATTGATTTTCAGTTCTGTTTTTACGAAAATTGCGAAAGACTACATAGAGGTCGTAATTAAACCGAAAAAAATACGAGTAATAAGTGTATAGCGATTTTGAAAGTACGGCTCTGAAATCGAGCATCTTTCGCTGATGCGATATGTGTAGGGATGTTCTACAAATTAGGAGATAAGTTAGTCTTTGTCGGCAGATTTTGTTTCGGTCGCTTTTGAATTTATTTTGACATCTTTCTCATCTTTCCTCAGTTACTATGCTTGCATCGCGCCTTCGGAATAGCTGAGAAAGCTGCTCAAAATAATCTCCAAAATCAACTCGACCTAATTTATAGAACCTCCCTAAACAAAATTGGTGCGTGATGGGACTACATCGTTCCCTACACGCACCAATTTTTGTGTATAGACTATTCTCTTACTTCTTGCTCAAACTTAAGATTACAGTGAAAGTCTCGAAAGTATCCATAAACTCCTTCTCGAGTGCGGCAATCTGCGCAGCATCGAGCTTCAAACCCTCGTTCTCTTTCTCTACCAAATCAACCATACCGCCCAACCAAGCAGCCTGCTTAGGAATGATGATAAAGAGACGGTTGCCGTCTTCGTCTGGGAAGGAAGTGGCGTTTACCTTGTATGAACCGCCTTCGTAGAGGTCGAATGTAAGGTTGTTGCCATTGTGAGTGTAATTCTTAACCTTTGTCTCGCCATCCATTGTGTGGTTGAGTTTGCCATCTGCAGCGAAAGTAGCATCAGCAAAGAATTTCTTCATCACATCAATAATACGGTCACCGTGCATTGCATCAATAGAGATAGAGTTCTGACCATTGAAAGTTACACCTTCGGGAAGTTGAAGAGCGGTTTTGCCTTCGGCTGGAACGACTCTTACAGCGGAGTTCAAGTAAGAATATTTACCAGTGATGTCAAATTGTTCTTTTACGCGGTAGTTTGTTTTAACCTCTGAATAAATTGGTTTAACCACAAACCTATCATTAGTTAGTTCAACGATTTCCACCACATCAGGTGTATTATTCATATTTGTACCAGTACTTTTTACTATATTCCCATTGATTTCGTATGTTCCCTCACCTTCTCTCCATCCATTTTTAAATACAGTGCCAACTTCATAATAAGTACCATCCGCTCGATAATTCAGAAATATGCTTGCATCAGGTGAAAAATTAAACCACCTACCCACAATCAACTGCGGATAGTCCTTGTAAGGGTCTACCTCGTCATCGTCGTTGTCACAACTGCTCATCGTAAAGCTGAGCATCACAGCCACCAGGGCCATTCCAATCATTCTGAAAGTCTTCATAATTACTCTGTTTTTAATTGTTATGTTTATTGATATGTAAGCACAAAAATGGCGTTACGGCTCACGATAAGCCATAACGCCAACTATAAAATGGTGTATATCCTATAACTATTTGATTATTAGAACATTGAGTAATGGGGGGGGGTATTTGTGGCACACGATGCAAC
>JAZOSJ010000043.1:0-10312 GCA_045657045.1 Alistipes sp. | reverse complement strand
ATTAGTCTTTAACCTGACACATAAATAGTGTCCCTAAATCACAACCTATGAAGCGACTGCTTTTAACTGTCGCACTGTCTCTTGTCGTGGCAGTGGCGATGGCTCAGGTTACAACATCATCAGTGCGTGGTGTGGTAACTGCTAACGACAAACCTCTTTTGGGTGCTACAATCGTAGCTATTCACACTCCATCTGGCACCCGCTATGGTACCACAACCAACAATCAGGGTCTATACACTATCAACGCAATGCGTGTAGGTGGTCCGTATGAGATTACCATCTCCTACATTGGCTATAAAAGCGTGATATACAAAGACATCGTTCTCCAACTTGGTCAACCTACGACCATAAACGAAGCACTTGAAGAGTCGGCATTGGAGGTCGATGATGTGGTTATTATCGGCTCTATTGATGGCGGTTCGGGCAGCACCTTTAACCGAGAACAGATGGAGGCAGTCCCCTCTATTGACCGTTCGATATACGATCTTACAAACATACTATCATCTGCCGTATCACCAGCCTCAGGAGGTATTATCCTCGGCGGTCAGAATAGCCGCTACAACTCATTCACCATCGACGGCACATCATCTGCCGACATCTACGGTCTTGGCACTACCGGAATGACAGGCTCGCTCACCGAGGCAAACCCTATTCCGCTGGACGCTCTTAACGCCGTAACCATCTCAACATCAAGCGTTGACGTTCGCGAGAGCGGTTTTACAGGCGGCGTTATCAAGGCGGTAACACGTTCGGGCGATAACGAGTTTAAGGGCTCGGCATATAGCTATTTCAACAACGAAACCTTCTGGGGCTCCACCCCTGGCAAGAACTATAAAGAGCGCAAAAACCTCACAGATCAGATTACGAACATCTTCGGTGCGACATTCGGTGGCCCACTTATTAAGGATAAGCTCTTTCTCTTTATTGCGGGCGAGTTTAATCGCAACGTAACCCCATCGACAAACCACCCTGGCAGCGGAGCATCAGCACTAACACTCGACGATGCGGAGACCATTTCGGAGCGATACAAAGCTCTTACGGGCTACGATGGCGGAGGCTGGCACGAACATAAGGTTAAGGCTCTCACAGGCTCAGCCGTAGCGCGTCTCGACTGGAATATCAACCGCGACAACCACTTCTCCGTGCGCTACAATATGCTCTATGCCGATGCTGACGATTCGGCTAACTCGTTGCAGTCGTTTAAGTTCCGCGGCGCAGAGTATACCAATATCAACCGCACACACTCCATTGTAGCCGAGCTAAACAGCACAACGGATTGGGGTTCAAATAGTCTGCGCGTAGGCTACACGCGTCTCAAGGATGGTCGCACATCACCCAAGAGTCTCCCCGCTGTGATTATCAACGGCTTAGGAGAGAACCATAATGGCTCAGCGACAATAGGCACCGACCCATACTCGGGCCGCACGATGCTCGACCAGGATATTATCATCTTCGGCGACGATGTAAACATCACGCGCGGCAAGCACAATATTACAATTGGTACATCCAATGAGATATATCGTGCCGACAACCTCTACCTATCTAACGCGCGAGGCACATATACCTACGATTCGTTGGACAATTTCATCAACGACAAGGCCTCAAAATACCAATACGGATATTTTGCCGACGGCAAGCGCAACCCTCCGATGACAACGGGACAATTTGCTATATACGCCCAGGATGAGGTCATCCTAAGTGGTGTTGGTGTACTTACATACGGCTTGCGTGCCGACCTACCCGTAATGTTCGATATTCCACTATCGAACGAGGAGTTTAATAAAAGCTCATACGCTACAACGCACAACACAAAGACAGGTGACATCCCTCGCACACAGCTACTTATATCCCCACGTGTAGGCTTTGAGACCCAACTTGCACGCGGCTTAAAACTCCGCGCGAGCACGGGTATCTACACCGGTCGCATACCCTTTGTATGGCTATCAAACTGCTATCAGAACAACGGCCGACGCTCGATGAGTGTCACAAACAACACCAATCCTCCAGAATTCAGCATTGAGTCCTCAAAAGAGGGCGTGCAGGGCAACCCATCTATCGACGTTGTAGACAAGGATTTCCGCTATCCGCAGGTATTACGCACCACCATAGCTCTGGATTACACTTACAAGGGTCTAAAACTAGGTCTCGATGCAGACTACACCAAGGGTATCAACAATATCTTTATCGAGAACCTTATCGCTGAGAATCAAGGCTCTAAGCTCTATGTCGGCGGCGAGGACTCAACGACATCATCGACCTATTACAGCGCAACACAGAAGCCATATTCTGCCGTATACCGCCTTAGCAATACACAGAAGGGCTACTCATGGTCTACAACCGCACGCTTAGAGTACGACTTCGTAGGCGCACTGCGTGGTCTACGCTTTACTGCCGCCTACACCTACTCGCAATCCAAGAGTGTCAACGATGGCTTCTCGGCACAATCCTCAACAAATTGGGGTCGTACCTATGCCGTAGACAGCAACAACCCTGCGCTTAGCAACTCCATCTATGAGTTCCCACATAAGGTTGTATCATCACTCTCATATTCACGCCGTTATGGTCGCTACGGCACTAATATTATGCTTCTATACAATGGTCACTCTGGCGAGCACTACTCGCTTACATACTACAAGGGCGGCAAGGATGTAAATGGCGACTCATACAAGGGCAACTCACTGATTTACATACCGACAGAGACTGAAATGGAATCAATGAGTTGGGCAGACGAGAGCTCAAAGGAGAGCTTCAACAACTATATTAAGGGTGATAAATACCTTAACTCACACCGCGGCAAATTTGCCGAGCGCAACTCACACTCATTGCCATTCGAGCACCGTCTCGACCTACATATTGCGCAGGCATTCTACTTTGACAAGAGCAGCCAGCGCCGCGTGGAGCTAACGTGGGATGTTATCAACCTCACAAACCTACTTTCGCGCTCATGGGGAATGGTATACCGCACCTCGAATTGGACACTCACCCCACTCACCGTAACCGAGCTACAAAGCGTTGATGGCGACTACCGCCCAGTCTACAAGTTTACCGAGTCGAACTACACCACCGACGATGTTCTATCGCGTTGGCGTATGCAGATTGGTATCCGCGTGGTATTCTAAGCACAACCAACAAATATTAAGAAGAGAGTGAATACAAAGTCTATTTTGTCGTTCTTTGTATTCACTCTCTTCTTTTTGACTACAAATAACTATATAAATAGTTTGCAAATATCAGATTTTTTACTATCTTTGCATCATATAACAGACTGACAACCCACATATTAGACGTAATAGTTTGTAGTGAGAATGATATTTTCTCCGCCTACTATCGTGGCAATATTATGATTACCAACGTCTTAGCCATACAGCAATAGATAATTATTGCTGTTGGTTTCGCGTTATAGGCGTATGCGCACACACGTACGTACGAGGATATAAACCGAGGGTGAGAGGAGAGACTAAGAGGGAAAAATTGATTAATAACAAATAACAACTTTACACAATGAAAAAATTATTTATGCTTGCAGCATTGGTGCTTGGAATGGCATCGTGCCAGACAGAGCCAGAAGGCTTGGACGTAGTGGTCGGAGGCGAGCAGGAGGTGATGCTTAACGTATCACTCCCAGAGTCTACACGTAGTAGTAGTTCTACTGGTTTCGATTTCACAAACTTCGAGAGCAACGGCAGCTATGATTTGCGCTTCATCCTCGAAATTAGGCACAATGACAATGTCGTAAGAACTGTCAAGGTTACTAACACAACATCTATGACATTCCCAGTACGTCTTGCTCCAAATCGTGACTACACATTCACCGTTTGGGCTGACCTTGTAGAGGAGGGTAAGGATGTTGACCTCTACTACAACACCGAGGATTTGTCGAACATCACATTTAAGAGCTGGACACCAAACATTGAGACTCGTGATGCATACACAAAGACCATGACCAAGACTTTTGTTGCTGGCACAGACCTCTCAATGGAGCTTACACGCCCATTCGCTAAGGTACGTGTGGTTGCAACCGACATCAAGAATGTACGCGATTTCGAGATCGAGCCTACAAATGCGATTGTGAAGTACAACACCGAGTTGTTCACATCATTCAATGCCGTTGAGGATTGCGTTAACAGCACCGAGACTGTGAAGAAGACCCACTCATTCAACTACGCAGATGTTGACACCTATACAGATGTTGAGGGTCAATTTACAGCATTTGCAGACTATATCTTCGTTCCTGCAAGTGGCACCGTTCAGTTCTCACTCGAAATCAAGCAGAACAACGACACTATCAAGGAGAGCAAGTTCAACACTGCTATTCCTGTTGAGGAGAATAAGATTACCTCTATCGTAGGTGATATTCTTACCGATGGTGGTAATGTGAGCATTACAGTGGATAGCGTACTTGGTGAGAAGGAGACTATCAACTTCGTAAACTCTGCTGCTTCATTGCAGAAGGCTATCAACGATATCACTGAGGGCAAGAGCGGCAACATCAAGCTTGGTGGCGACGTAGACCTTAACGATATGCTAAACGCTGGTATCTTGGCTACTACACGCACCGAGAAGCAGTATGGCGTTGAGATTCCAGCAGGCAAGAGCGTTGTTCTTGACCTTAACGGCAAGAAGATCTTCCAGACAAAGGAGTGCAGAGCAAACTACGCTATGATTGTGAACAAGGGTAACCTTACTATCGTGGATGGTAGCGAGACTCCTGGTAAGATTTCATTCAAGGATACAGGCGCAGGTGATCCAAATTATGGTTGGGGTTCTTACACTATCCGCAACGAGGGTACACTCGTAGTTGAAAATGGTACTATTGAGCACCTTGGCGAGCAGACAGCTCATATGATTTGCGCTATCTTCCAGTATAGCGGCTCTTCAACTATCGATGGTGGTACAATCTCTACACCTGCATACCGTTCAGCACGTTTGTGGGGTGGCGATATGACTATCAATGGTGGTAACTTCGAGGGTCAGCTATGGTTGCAGTCTGTAAATAATACTTCGTCTGATTTGACTATCAATGGCGGTACATTTGCACCACGCGGTGGTGATAGCTCATCAGTATACGTAACTAACAACCAGGGCGACGTAACATTCGCTGTTACAGGTGGTCACTTCACTACTAAGATTGGTATGTATCAGCCATTTGGCTGCATCACTGGTGGTACATTCACCGAGGCAGCAAAGGCAAATACTAACGAGGCTCTTATCGCTGAGGGTTATCAGTTCGTTCAGGGTGAGGATAGCTGGAACGTAGCAAAAGCTTACAACGTAAATGACACAGTGGCAACACTATACTACGGTGACGGTTTGAAGAATCTTATCGACTCAAATAACACTTGCAACAAGGCTATCTTGGCTAATGATATTACAGTTAACGAGTTGCTCGCAGTAAACAAGGAGTTCACAATCGACCTAAATGGCCACACCCTAACTGGTGTTAACGCTATTTCTGACAAGAACAACGACGGCAAGACTACATCTGCCGACAATGCATATTTGTTCGATGTTCGTGGCAACTTGACAGTAAAGAACGGTACTATAAAGTTCAAGCATACTGGCGATAACTTTGGTTGGAATGCTTGTTCAGATGCATTCTATGTTGCTGAGAATGGTACTTTGAATGTCATTGATGCTACAGTAGAGAATCTTGGCGGTACAGATATGGCATACGCCATCGACCTTGTAAACGCTAAGGACAATCTTAATTTGAACATCACAAACTCTACTATCAAGTCATCGTACATCCCTGTTCGCGTATTTAATAACGCTGCTGGTGTTAACAATGTTAATATCGAAAACTCTACTATAGAGGGTGTTAGCCGCGCATTGTGGGTACACGTATACTCAAGCAAGGACAACGGTGGCAAGGGTTACAAGGATGCTACTTTGAACCTTAACATCTTTGGCAACGGCAATACATACAAGGCATCTAACGAGTATCGTCTTATCGAGTTCGGTTTCGACGATGTAATCAATTTCGATGGCGAGGGTAATCTTGTTGTTCGCTACGAGTCAGCATTGGAGTATGCCTTCACTAAGGGTATTGATGCTATCGTTGGCGCAGATGTAGTTACCGTTACTAAGCCTCTTTCGGTTGGCAAGGGCAAGAACGTAACACTCGACCTTAATGATAAGAGCGTTGTTGGTGAGTCTTCAACAACAGGCAAGAACTACGATATGATTGATGTTCGCGGTAACTTGACTGTTAAGAATGGTACTATAACTTGTGAGTTCAAGGGCGAGAATATGGGCTGGAGTGCTTCTACAAATGTCTTCAACATCACTGATGGTGGCGTTGTTGAGCTTGAGGGTGTTACAGCTAAGAACTTGGGAGGTTCAGATATGGCATTTGTTGCACACCTTAACAACTGGGGCGAGGCTACATTGAACGCTACAAATTCTACGTTTGAGTCAACATATATCGCTATCCGCGCATTCAACAGCGGCTATGATATGAACAATATTTCAATCCGCAACTCTACTTTGAAGGGTAAGTACTGCTTCTGGGTACACAACTATCAGGGTGCAGGCGATGCTGTAGGTACAGACGAAACTTTGAACCTTGACATCATCAACGGTACAAACATCTTTGAGTACAGCAGCAAAGCTCCTATTTTGTATGGCTTCAACGAGCCTCTATACTTCGATGCAAAGGGTTCTCCGATGATCTTTGATGCTGCAGGTTTGACTGCTGCTATTAAGGCTGGTGGCGAGTGTACGCTTGGCGCAGACATCGTAATGACCGAGTCTGTGGCTATCTCAGATGCGAACTTCACTCTTGACGGTAATGGCAAGACTATCACAATGGCAGAGGGAGCAACTAACACATACGCATTGTTCGACATCACACGTGGTAAGGCGGCTATTAAGAACATCACATTTGATGGCATCCGCTCAGGTGCTGTGGTACGTACAGTAGGTGTTGAGTTCACAGCAGAAAATGTAACAGCAAAGAATGGTCAGCACACTCAGCAGCAGGGCTTGTTCCGTCTTATTGGTAAGAGCACAATCAAGGACTGCGAGTTTACAAACAATACTTGCTCAATGGTAATCACTCTCAACTACGACGGTGCTAACAGCGACCCACAGGTTATAGAGAACTGCCTATTCGAGGGCAATACTTGCAACGGAACAGCAGCAGTGTACTATGTTAAGGGCGCAGGCGCTACTATCAACGGCAATAAGTTTATCGGCAATACCGTAAACTGCAGTAGCAATGGCGCAACAGTATATATGGGCTTTACAGAGGACAACGTTGTAACTAACAACCTCTTCCAGAACAACACTGTTAACGAGGCTGATACAAGTAGCCGCGTAGCTGGAGGCGTCTTCTTCGGCTATGAGGCCGAGTTCACAGGCAACGCATTCGTAGGCAACAGCGTTACTGGCTCAAACGCTAAGGCAAACGATGTCTGTGTTAGCACATACTACACTAATATCGACCTTTCAGGTAACTATTGGGGTGGCAACGCTCCTGTTGAGGATGTAAACTACTTTGTTCAGCACAAGAGCGACGTGCGTGTAGTTATCATCAACGACTACCTTACAGAAAACCCAATAAAGTAATTTGAAGATTGAATAAGCACTAATAAACTGCGCTCAGCTACGGTCGGGCGCAGTTTATTATATATATATTAAGGAGTGTGCACAAATTGTCAAAGATGAATCACTTAGAACTTACATATTGAAAGAAAATTTGGTACACCATTTGCAAGTTATGAAAATATAACCTATCTTTGCATTATAAATAAATGAAGATATGCCTACATTACTAACAATTTTTGGATTAAGGTTCTTTTTCTATACCCGAGAGCACGAGCCGATACACGTACACGTGGAGCATGCCGACGGCATAGCTAAATATAATCTACTCGAGGACCGTGTTGAATTAGTAGAGAACAAAGGATTAAAGCCTGCATCGCTAAGATTAGCCGAGTCAATTCTTGAGGAGAACAGAGAGAACTTTATTAAGGAATGGAACAAAACATTTAATCTGTAGTAGTTATGAAGGTGACGAAAGTGTGGTTTGCAGATGAGAGGATACACATCTGCACAGATGAGGGCAAGACCCTATGGCAGTCGTTGCTATGGTATCCACGCCTAAAAGAGGCTACTGACAAGGACCGAAACGACTATCGTATGACTGTAGATGGCATACGCTGGGACAGCATCGACGAAGATGTATCGTTCGAGAGTTTTATGTACGATGAGCCAGAACCTACGGGGTTGGCACGAATTTTTAGAGAGCATCCTGAGATTAAGCCCACGGCAATAGCTGCCCGCTTAGGCATTGCACAACCCCTATTCTCCGACTATCTAACATCAAAAAAAAGACCATCACAAGAGCGATTGGAGTTGATAAAGGCGGAAATACGAAAGGTTGGCATCGAGCTTAGCCAGATATAAGCCACAATATAAAAGTTTGCGTTCGACAGCGGTCGGGCGCAATTTTTATAAATAAAGGTAGATCCAACACCCCGAGTTCGTTCTTAAAAATATTTATGAATATATCATTGCTTTATCCGATAAGTTTTCGTAACTTTGCGACGATTTTTGCAAAAGGTTGAACAAAGCGATTTTATAATAACTAATTAAAAACTAATTGACTATGATTTACTCACACGAAGTGCAGCAGATGTGCTGCGTGAAGAAGGGTGCTAACCACGAGTCAGCTCCAATCCCAGAGGAGGGAAAATGGGTACGCGCAAAGGAGATTAAGGATATCTCTGGTCTTACTCACGGTATTGGCTGGTGCGCACCACAGCAGGGCGCTTGTAAGCTTACCCTAAACGTTAAGGATGGTATCATCGAGGAGGCTTTGGTTGAGACTATCGGTTGCTCTGGTATGACTCACTCAGCAGCTATGGCATCTGAGATTCTTCCAGGTAAGACTATCCTTGAGGCTTTGAACACCGACCTTGTTTGCGACGCTATCAACACCGCTATGCGCGAGTTGTTCAAGCAGATCGTTTACGGTCGTACTCAGTCTGCATTCTCTGAGGGCGGTCTTGTAATCGGTGCATCATTGGAGGACTTGGGTAAGGGTCTACGCTCACAGGTAGGTACTATGTTCGGTACTAATGCTAAGGGTACTCGCTACCTCGAGATGGCTGAGGGTTACTGCACTCGCATGGCTCTCGACCAGAACGATGAGGTTATCGGCTACGAGTTCGTACACCTTGGCAAGATGATGGACTTCATCAAGAAGGGTATCGAGCCAGCTGAGGCTTTGGAGAAGGCTAAGGGCTCATACGGTCGTTTCAACGACGCTGCTAAGTATATCGATCCTCGTCACGAGTAATCGAATGCGTTCATAGAGTTATTAACCATTAAATCAGATTAAATTTATGGCATTATTTGAGAGCTACGAGCGCAGAATCGATAAGATTAACGCTGTGCTTGCACAATATGGTATCAAGTCAATCGAGGAGGCTAAGGCTATCTGCGATGAGAAGAACATCGACCCTTACAAGATGTGTGAGGAGACTCAGCCTATCTGCTTCGAGAACGCAAAGTGGGCTTACGTTGTAGGTGCTGCTATCGCAATTAAGAAGGGTTGCACAAACGCTGCAGACGCTGCTGAGGCTATTGGCGAGGGGCTTCAGGCATTCTGTATCAACGGCTCAGTTGCTGAGGATCGTAAGGTAGGTATCGGCCACGGTAACCTTGCAGCACGTCTTCTTCGCGAGGAGACACAGTGCTTCGCATTCCTCGCTGGTCACGAGTCTTTCGCAGCTGCTGAGGGCGCTATTAAGATTGCGGAGATGGCTAACCGCGTTCGTAAGAACCCATTGCGCGTTATCCTTAACGGTCTTGGTAAGGACGCGGCAAAAATTATTTCTCGTATCAACGGCTTTACATACGTTCGTACAGAGTTCGACTACTACACAGGTGAGGTACACGAGGTTGAGACTATCTCTTACTCAGAGGGTCTTCGCTCAAAGGTACGTTGCTACGGTGTTGACGACGTTCGCGAGGGCGTAGCAGTAATGTGGAAGGAGGACGTAGACGTATCTATCACAGGTAACTCTACAAACCCAACCCGCTTCCAGCACCCAGTAGCAGGTACATATAAGAAGGAGCGTACTCTTGCAGGCAAGAAGTACTTCTCAGTAGCATCAGGTGGTGGTACAGGCCGTACACTTCACCCAGATAATATGGGCGCAGGTCCTGCATCATACGGTATGACCGACACTATGGGTCGTATGCACTCTGACGCACAGTTTGCAGGTTCTTCATCAGTTCCAGCACACGTTGAGATGATGGGCTTCCTCGGTATGGGTAACAACCCAATGGTAGGTGCAACTGT
>JAZOSJ010000042.1:0-2758 GCA_045657045.1 Alistipes sp. | reverse complement strand
CACACCTCCATAGCGTAGAAGCCTGCATCCTTGTAGTAAGGAAGACAGCGATCAACCTGCTGCTGGGTCATACGAGTTGCGAATGATGACTGCTGTCCATCACGCAACGTAAGATCGCGAATTTTAAGAATCTTTGTCATAGTTTCACAAAGGTTTATTTAGTTAGTTTTTAGGTAATCAACATCAAGAATAACGTTATGTTGTTATTCAACTAACAAATTTAAGCATTTTTTCTCGAAAAAACAAATTTTTCGCAAACAAAAGTAAAAAACAGAGTGAAGGGCAAACTTTGCGATTAAGGTGAGAGCAGGACAAGTTTACTCGTTCTGCCGAGCCGTAGCAAAGTCGAGACATTACGAAGTTTTGCTTCAAAGGTGCGCTTCGCGCAGAGGTTAATATCTACGGATAATTACAAAGGGGCTAAAAAGCGCAATCGAATGGATTACAATGGGTTACTATGAGTTACTATGAGTAGAGCGATATCATCAATAAAAACATCTTAACTCATCGGAACTCATCGAAACCCATCGGAACCCATCGGAACTCATCAGAACCCATCGGAACCCATCGGAACTCATCAGAACTCATCAGAACTCATCAGAACTCATCAGAACCCATCGAAACCCATCGGAACTCATAACACGCACCTTACCAAGCACCACGACCAAATTTCTTGTCAGAAGGGGTCAGGCTTGGCCTCGATAAAGAAATTGCCCCAGATGGGACATACTTGGCGTATTTCCCATTTGGGGCAATGATTGAGAGGTCGAGAATGACCCCTTATCACAAGAAATTACTCTGTGCAGCGGCAAACCAAATTACGATCACCATAACCATTGTCAATCTTGGTTACGTATGGGAAGAACTTGTTCTCCACGATCCAAGATAGTGGGAAGGCAGCCTCCTCGCGAGAGTATGGATGTGACCACTCACCTGCAAGCTCCTTAGCTGTATGTGGAGCGTTAACAACTACGTTATCAGCGTTGCCCGATGCAGCAGCAGCCTCGCACTCGCGCTTAATCTGGATAAGTGCCTCGATGAAGCGATCCATCTCTGCCTTGGACTCAGACTCAGTAGGCTCAACCATTAGGGTCTCGTGTACTGGGAATGAGAGGGTTGGAGCGTGGAAGCCATAATCCATAAGACGGTGAGCAATATCACCACAATCGATATTGTAGTCGTGCTTGAAGCGTGTAAGATCGAGAATCATCTCGTGACCTACACGACCTGTCTCACCAGAGTAGTATGTCTTATACTCGTGCTTAAGAGCCGATGACATATAGTTGGCGTTAACAATAGCAAGCTCCGTAGAGCGACGTAGACCCTCGAAGCCAAGCATACGGATATAACCGTATGTGATTGGGAGCAACATCGCCGAACCCCATGGAGATGAAGATACTGCGGTGATACCCTCCTCGCCACCTGTCTCCATTAGAGAGTGAGTAGGCAAGAACTTAACA
This sequence comes from Alistipes sp., assembly GCA_045657045.1. GTDB lineage: Bacteria > Bacteroidota > Bacteroidia > Bacteroidales > Rikenellaceae > Alistipes. The sequence continues at coordinate 1,298 of JAZOSJ010000042.1, read as the reverse complement.
AGGTGCTCTGCAACGCATACAGGACCAACACCAGGGCCACCACCACCGTGAGGCATCGCGAAGGTCTTGTGTAGGTTAAGGTGACATACGTCAGCGCCGATATAGCCAGGATTAGTAAGACCTACCTGCGCATTCATATTTGCACCATCCATATATACCTGACCACCAGCATCGTGTACAGCATCTACGATGTCACGGATACGGCTCTCGAAGACACCATGTGTAGATGGATATGTAACCATCAAACCGCACAACTCTGATGAATACTCCTCCGCCTTCTTCTTCAAATCCTCAACGTCGATATTACCATTCTCATCGCAACCAACGATAACAATCTTCATACCCGCCATAGCAGCAGATGCAGGGTTTGTACCGTGTGCCGATGATGGGATAAGAATCACGTTACGGTAGCCCTGACCACGGCTCTGGTGGTATGCACGAATCATCATAAGACCCGCATACTCGCCCGCAGCACCAGAGTTTGGCTGAAGAGTACAACCAGCAAAGCCGGTAATCACTGCCAAGTAGTTCTCAAGGTTAGCGATAAGCTCGCGGTAACCCTCAGTCTGGTCAGCAGGAGCAAATGGGTGGATATTCTGGAAGCCTGGCAATGAGAGTGGCTGCATAAGCTGCGCAGCGTTTAGCTTCATTGTACAAGAGCCAAGCGAAATCATAGAGTTCATCAACGAGATATCGCGCAACTCAAGCTTCTTGATATAACGCATCATCTCAGTCTCGGTGCGGTATGAGTTGAAGATGCTCTCTGCGAAGAACTCTGTGCCACGCTTAACATTCGAAGCGATAGCAGCAACCTCAACACGCTTAACAGCCTTAGCCTTCTTACCACGAGCCTCGGCAAAAATATCAACTACTGCCTGAAGCTCAGCATCTGTGGTTACCTCATCGAATGACATACGAACGCAGTCATCTGCTGGGAAGTAGAAGTTAATCTCGCGAGCAAGGGCAATATCCTGAATTACAGAAGCCTCAGCCTCAACCTCCAAAGTATCGAACAACGCCTTAGTGCGCACCTTGTAGCCCATAGACTCCAAAGCCTCCTTTACGGTGAGTGCAGCAGTGTGAGCATTAAGCGCAGCACGCTCAAGACCCTCCTTACCATTATATATACAGTAGAAACCTACCATCGATGCCATCAATGCCTGAGCGGTACAGATGTTCGATGTAGCCTTCTCGCGCTTGATATGCTGCTCACGCATCTGCAATGACATACGAAGCGCCTTATTACCCAAGCGGTCAACCGATACACCGATGATACGACCTGGCATATTACGCTTGTA
>JAZOSJ010000041.1:0-8322 GCA_045657045.1 Alistipes sp. | reverse complement strand
GACCGCTTGCGGACTATGCCGAGCGTGAGCGGTGAAAAGGGACTTAAGCCTAAAACTACATCTTTTTATTCTCTCTCTTAAATTATGGGGCTGGCTAAATTACTTTTTAGTCAGCCCCATTTTTATCTCATACACACATCGTAGGTGCTTACTCCCAAGGAACAACAATCTCACCCTCGAAGCCTGGCTCGATACCGATACCACCAGAACCGAATGACTGAGTTAGGAAACGACCCTCGATCTCTGTCTGCATATTTCGTTTTAGTGGCACAACAATACCAGACCAATTACTGATTCGATCATCCTCCGTAGCAAGTACGCCATTTGACTTATAGAGCTTACCATCAGTGCCTCGAGTAACTACACCCTTATAGAATTCGAAGTTAATCTTTACGTTAGATTGCTTACCATTTACAAAGACATAGTCGTAACACATTTCAAGCTTTCCATTCTTAACATCATCAACAGATACTGTCGATAGGTATGTACGTGTCTCCTCGAAGTGGTTAGGCTTCTGCTCCTCAACGTTATAACCAGCAGCTACATAGAGCACATAGGTAGCCACAGTAGTAATCTCCTTAATCTGGTTATCCTTGCTAATATAGTCATTAACATCAATAGTAGAACATGTGTATCTACCCTTAGGACGCTCAAGAACGATATGCTCACTCACCTCGTGATCCACAAGGCTATATGAATACTCTCGAAGGTTTACGTGCAACATATTCGTAAATACATCCTTATCGTTGTTGTCCTTAACATCGATATCTGAGTAGCGAATATTTCTCAAATCGGTGATATTATAGTACCACGACTCCTCCTTAGCACTCTCTCGAACATAGTCGCACCACACCAAAATCTTATACTCAGCAGCTTCAAGATCGAACTGAACAGCCTCAGGCACAGGCTGTGACATATCCGCATATACCACCTTACGCTCCACAAACTCCGAGTGAGATGCAATCACACGATATAGGTCAATAACGTAACGAAGCATCGCTGGCTCATCAAAACGCGTGTTGCTTGAATTCTCATTCTGCGTACGCACGATATATGATGTACCTTTACCCTCGCACTCCACCGTAACGAAGAAATCGGGATCTGCGTTATTGATCTCACATGTGAGATTCAGCCTGATTGTCGGATCTGTTGGGTACTCGTGGATTGTCTTAACACAACCTGTTAAAACAAACAGAATACCAAGTATGCTAAAAATATGTTTAACTCGACGTAGCATTTTTATCGATATTTATAATTCCAACTATTTACCTCTCTTACGATTGATGATATACGATAGGTCGATACCTATACGAGTAGGACCGAAGTAGAACTTCTCATCGGTACGAATGTACTTACCGTTACGTACACCCTCGTATACGTTGTATTTAAGATTCATATATCCGAAACCAATTGTAAAGTCGATACTCCAATTCTGCTTCTTGCCGAGCAACATCGCATAACCGTAGTTAAGACCAACACCCCAAATAGCACTCCTTGGGTCCTGGTAGCGATAGTCATCGTTAAGCTGAATATTGAAACCTGCGATTGGCGCATGTACACCCAAGAAGTGACCCCTGCGCATCGCCTCACCAAACCAATATCTAACCTCAGGCTTTGTTGCCAACACACGTGTCTTCAAGTCGTGTCTGAATAGGTTAAATGGTGAGTAGAGACCTGTGATCTCAGCCGACCAATGGTCTGCCAAACGGAACTCCATACCGATATTTGGGATAAGAGTAGAGTAAGCCATCAGGTTGGTCTTAACGCTCACCAATGGTGTTCTCTTATACTCGGTAGAGAGAGCTGTGTCAAACATACCCATATCGTCAATACCATGGCTACCTGCGTTCACAGCATCACTATAATCCTCTGGCATAACCTCGATAGGTTCCTCTGCCTCGACAACCTCCACTGGAGCCTCTGGCTCACGCTCGATGATAACAGGAACATCAGTATAGGTCTTCATAATAACAGCACCATTACGCATCTTCACGAAGTAGCGCTTTAGCAAATCAGACCATACCTTACCGCCATTCAACTTCTTAAGCTCTGGGATACGGCCATCCACAGGCTGACCCTTATAATCCTTTATTTCAGGATATGAGCTACGACAGATTCTCAACACCTCATCGCGCATTGCCAAGGTTGTATCTGCCTCAACAAGCTCAATAAGATGATTCCAATCTACATAACGATCGTTGTAGGTAATAATCTCTTTATCGAACGAAATATGCTTTCTTACATACTTCTCGACCTCCAACATACGGGCACGGCTCAAGCGGTTGTTGATTGTAACATTACCCTCAGGAGATGCCGAACCGCTAAACTCTACCGACTCGATAGTAATGGTTGTATCCTCCTTAAGCTTATGGAAGAGTGAGTCGACACGTGAAATCACAGTGCGGTTGTTAAGATAATTAGGGTCAAGTGTAGTGCTGTTCACCCTAAAATCAACAGAGACGCTATAATCGTGTCTCTCTCTTCTATAACTTACACTATCCTCCTGCGCATTTGCAATAAATGGCATTAAAAACGCCACAACGAATAGAGCATAACGAAGTATATTTTCTCTTCTACACATCATTCTCAAAATGATAAGTTTTATAATAAATCCCACTTCTTGGCTTGCATTGCCAGCAACCGTCGATTTTAACAGCTTATCACACGCATCGCAATCGACAGGCTAAACACCTGATATTCACAGCCATACATACTCGCGCGTATATACGTGCATTGTATCGAGACAAAGGTACGAATTTTTGCATCAAAAACCAAATCTTTTATATGAAAAAAATAGACCAATAATTGGGGCAGTAAAACATCTTATAACACCCTTGAACAACAAGCATAGGTGTCGCAAAAAGCACAAAATTTTCCCCATTTTAGAACCACTGACCCTCCCCCCACAAACAACCCAAAGAGACCACCCAACCACACACAGATACAAAATCAGGTCTGAGAATAGCACATAAATGCCACCTCAGACCTGAATATATAAGTCAGCAAATAGAAATTACCCTAACGCGCCCTACAATGTCGACTTAGACTCCGCCGCAACCTCTGTGCTTACCTTCTTCACGAGACCTTGAAGCACATTGCCTGGACCAAGCTCCGTAAACTCAGTAACGCCATCAGCAATCATTTTCTCGACAATCTGAGTCCAGCGAACAGGAGCTGTAAGCTGAGCAATAAGGTTTGCCTTGATAGCCTCAGGATCGGTATATGGAAGCGCATCAACATTCTGATATACAGGACATACAGGAGTCATAAACTGAGCCTCTGCGATAGCCGCCTCAAGCTCCTGACGCGCAGGCTCCATAAGTGGCGAGTGGAACGCACCACCAACAGGCAAACGCAAAGCACGACGCGCACCAGCCGCCTTGAGCTTCTCGCAAGCCTCGTCCACAGCAGCATCAGCACCAGAAATCACAAGCTGACCTGGACAGTTGTAGTTTGCGCCGATTACAACACCATCTACCGATGCACACACATCCTCAACACTCTTATCGTCAAGACCAAGCACAGCCGCCATACCACCAGGCTGCTGTTCGCAACACTTCTGCATAGCCATAGCACGCTTCGACACAAGCTTCAAGCCATCCTCAAAAGAGAGAGCGCCAGAGACAACAAGAGCCGAGAACTCACCAAGCGAGTGACCTGCAACAGCATCTGGCTTAACGTCGAGCGCCAACGCAAGGATTACAGAGTGAAGGAATACTGCAGGCTGAGTAACCTTCGTCTGCTTAAGCTCCTCAGGTGTGCCAGCGAACATAATATCTGTGATACGAAAGCCGAGAATCTCGTTTGCCTTCTCAAAAAGTTCTTTTGCCTTAGGTACGTTGTCGTAAATATCCTTACCCATACCCACCGCCTGCGATCCCTGACCGGGAAAAACGTATGCGTGTTTCATTTTACAAATCGTTAATTGTTCTAAAATTCGCGGCAAAGGTAAGAAAAAAAACAGAATAGAGAACAATTAACAAAAAAAAGTGGTCTATTACAACCACTTCTCCACCTAATCGTTATAGTATGCACTGATATTCCAACTCGTCTATAAACCTACCAGCGCGATTTATCCACTCCTTTCGGCGCGCCGAGAGCACAAAACCACAACTCTCGAAGAGCGCAATGCTCGCAACATTATCCTCATCTATGGTTACCCATATCTGCTTTAAGTCCAAAGTGTTACGCGCATACTCCCTAACCATCTCGATGACCCTGCGCGCATATCCACGACGGCGATGCTCATCGGCATAGATAAGTATCCCAACACCAAAACGACGGTGCAAGGGTTCAAAGTCGAAAATATCGACACTACCCACCATAACACCATCAACATCTATGATAAGTCGCATCTGGCGTGTAGTGTAGAGGTCGTAACTCTGTTCGTCGATAAAACGCGCCAACCTATCGCGCGACACTGGAGCAAGAGTACCACTCACGCGCCACACTTCGGCATCGTTTTCCCAGAGATAGAGCAACTCCAAATCAGCAGGCTCGATGGCGCGAAGCTGGATATTTCCAACCACCTCGGCCATACTACAAACCTATAATCTTATTTCGAATAAGCATCGCTACACCCCACGCATTGGCACTATCGGTCATCTTCGAAACGCGGAACTTTGTATCCTTATACACCAAGTTTAGCGAATACTTATTTGTTGACGACTTCAACGGAAGCATCAGATACTCACCAGCTTGCGCAAGGTTACCACCCACGATAACGGTCTCAGGATTAAAGGTATTGATAAGGAATGCCACAGCCTTTCCCACCTTCTCGCCTGCCTCCTCAATAAGCTCAATCGCAAGATTATCATCGTTACGCGCCGCAGCAATAATATCGTTGATATGGATACTCTCACCACGGTCATACATCTCTCTAAGGTGCGTGTTTACACCATTGCGAATAAGGTGTACAATCTTATCCTCGATAGCAATACCTGAAACCTCGGTTTCAAGACAACCCTTCTTACCACAAGCACAGATAATCTCATTATCGAAGAATGGGATATGACCAAACTCGCCCGCAAAACCATTCTTACCGTAGTACAACTTACCATCGATAACAATACCGATAGCCACACCACGACCCATATGGAGGTAGAGAACGTTACTCTCACTCTTCGACTTACCCGTAGTATACTCAGCATAGCAACGTGCACGAGTATCGTTTTCGAGCATCACGCGAATGCCGATGCGCGAAGAGATAATATCGGTCAACGACTCCTCAGAAGAGGTAAAATACTTATAGGAACGACCCGTCTCAGGGTTTACACGACCTACGATCGAAACACCAACGCCCAAAATCTTCTCACGGTCAACACCACATCCCGCCACAAAGTTCTCGACATTCTGACAGATGCGCTCCAAACACTGAGGGCGGTCGACAAGTTCAAAGCTATTGTCTGTTTGTTCGTTGATTACGTTGTTCTGCAAGTCGGTAACAACGTAGGTCATATGGTCACGGCCCACGTTTATACCCACGAAATATATCGCCGAATTTGCCAAACCAAAGACATTTGGGCGACGACCACCAGGAGTCTCCACCTTACCGAGGTCGATAACGATATGGTCATCCACAAGCTCCTGCACAAGCTTTGTCATCGTGGGCACACTTATATGCAACTCACGCGTAAGCTCCGAGAGCGTAGACTCGCCATTAACCGCCATATAGGCGATGATATTGCGCTTTATAATGTTGTTCTTGTGAGTGATACCTTTGAGGTTATCCGACTCATCAATATTAAAAAACTTAGCAAGTGATGTCATAAAAATCTGTTTGCAACTGTAAAACTATTACAAATATAATAAATTTTTTTGTAATTATTCGCAAAAATTTAATTATTTCTATATTTTTTACACAAACAGCCTAAAATAAGTAGACAAGCAAGAATGCACAAGATGTCAAAATCGAATACTTATCACAACACAACACCGATTTTATGGCGAGAAGGACTCAGATTTGAGCTATCGCAAACGAGAGGTCCGAGGATAGTACACATAGTACAGCCTCAGACCTCTGCTATTAGGATAGTGCGAAGATGCGACCCTTATCGCAACAAAATCACAACCATTTTTTGAACTTGAAATACCAGAATGTTAGCCCTGATACTGTGAGCATTAAAAGAATTGCCCAAACATATCCATACTCCCAATTTAGCTCGGGCATAAACTTGAAGTTCATACCATACATACTCGCAACAAGCGTAGCAGGCATGAAGATCACAGCTGCCACGGAGAAGATTTTAACAATCTCATTCTGCTCGATATTGATAAGACCGAGGGCAGCATCCTGAATATAGTCGAGACGCTGGAAACTGAAATCGGCATGGCTGATAAGCGAGTTAACGTCCTTAAGCATCAGCTGCAAGCGTGGGTAGATATCGTTCGGGAATCGCTCCGAACGAAGGATAGAGGATAGCACACGCTGGCGGTCAAAGATATTCTCACGAAGCAACATAGTGTTCTCCTGCAAGGCGTTGATGCGATACAATACCTCCTTGTCAATCTTCGAACCACTACTAATCTCCTTACTTACAGCAGCAACCTGCTTACCTACCATCTCCACAAGGTCGGCATCGTAGTCGATACGCACTTCAAGAAGCGAGATAAGGATATGGTAACCCGTTGAGTATGAACGATAGTTCATCTGCAAACGCTTCTCCGCCTCGCGGAATGTACGGAACTCCGCTTGGCGCATCGAGACAAGCACACCCTCGTTCGAGATAATGAAGGATACAGGCTCTACGGTAAAGGATTCACCCTGAGGCACGAAGAAGTTGGAGTTCGAGATAATAGCATTCTCGGTCTCCGAGTATTTAGATGTAGACTCAATCTCCTCAACCTGTTGGCGAGTTTGGAGACTAAGCTCCATAAAGTTCTCTACCGCCTTCTGCTCCTTGATGGATGGCTCAAGCAGGTCGATCCAGAGAATATCATCGAAACCAAGCTCATCGAGAAGCTCAGTATCTGCATTACGGATAATCTTATTGTATTGCTTAAGATAGATTGTAATCATATCTCCTCCAAAGTTTTACTCTTACAGGCAGGTCGACCACAAGGTTCTATAAAATGGTGTAGCCCCACCCAATAATTGATTTATGAAACTCTACCCTATCGGGCATTAGACAGGGCGGAATACATAAACGCCCTATTTTTCGGAGGTAAGAAGTCGCGCAGCAGAGCGCTGGACGGCTTCTTTAATAGGATCGGGGAACGATTCTAAGACCTGCATCCCAGAACTTCTTCAAAGCCTTATGCTTCTCTTCGTCAAGGATAAAGTCGATATTGCGAGTTAGATACTCGTATGCCGTAAGACCATTATCCGAGCCCATATAGTTCGACTCGCTAACAGCCTCCCAGATATGCTCCACGCCAAAGGTTAGGGCGTGTTGTAGTTGGTCCGTAATCTCGTACGATACACCCTTGCGTGCCACCCACACAGCAAACGCAAATGGGAGCTTGGTAATCTCACGCCATTCAAGGGCGAGGTCGTAGCAATATTTGAACTTACCCTCCCAGCCAAAGACCTTATCGCCAATAAAGAGGAAGGCATCATCTGGGCGCGCTGTCTCCACAACGCCGTAGTCTGCCATATTCAGCCACTCAGGGGTTATATGCCACTTGTTCTGAGCAAGATAGCCACACAACTGCACCGAGGTGCGCGAGTGAGCATCAAGCCATATACGCTTAACATTACCAATTGGGGTATTCGACATCACTGTAACGGTGCGCACAGCACCTACTGCACCAATGCAGTAGTCTGTGATGATGTCCGCCTGCTTCAACTCTGGCACAACAGCAGCAGGGAGCAGGGCTATATCAGCCTTACCCTCGATAAAGTTCTTTGCGCACTCTGCTGGTGGAGCTAAAAGGAGATTTGCACTCAGATTACCTGCGTGCTGAAGTCCATAGACAAAGGGTATCGTATTGAGATACGACACAGCTGTTATTGTAGGAATGATAGCCATCGTCCATAATTACTTACCCTTTGTTAGACACTCTGCGGCGAATTCAAGCCACCGCAATATCAGTGCAAAGGTAATAAAAATTTTGTGAGGCGCAATAGTTTTGCCCTAAAAAAGTAGCACCACGACATCACTCAGAGGCTACTCTATTATATATATGGTGTAATAAAACGATAAAATTATCGCCGAGATGTTGCAGTTAAGAAAAAAAGTATTACCTTTGCGCCCGAATTAAGTACTTAATTATAACAAAAAGACGAAAATGAAAAAGGGTATTCATCCAGAGAATTATCGTTTAGTGGCATTCAAGGATATGTCGAATGACCACGTGTTTTTGTGCAGGTCCGCCGTTTCG
>JAZOSJ010000040.1:0-14258 GCA_045657045.1 Alistipes sp. | reverse complement strand
CATGGCTACGATCCGACTTTGCAGAGAGTTCAAGACGTGTCTTCAAAGAGGTGTTACCACCCTGCTCAATCTCTGCAATGATACGAGCATAATCCTGAGGGTCACAAACGACTGTTACATCGCGGTAGTTCTTTGCAGCCGAGCGAAGCATAGATGGACCACCGATATCGATATTCTCGATAGCATCCTCCATCTTCACATCTGGCTTAGAGATAGTCTGACGGAATGGATAGAGGTTAACACATACCATATCAATGAACTCAATGCTGTTATCCTTCAATGCTTTGAGGTGACTCTCGTCATCACGGCGAGCCAAAAGACCGCCATGTACCTTTGGGTGAAGCGTCTTAACACGACCGTCACAAATCTCAGGAAAGCCCGTAACATCGCTGATACCTATGGTCTTAACGCCACTATCTTCAAGAAGTTTCTGTGTGCCACCGGTAGCAATAATCTCCCAACCAAGACGGCGGAGATTCTCGCAAAACTCAACAACACCACACTTATCGCTTACGCTAACTAATGCTCGCATATCTAAAATCTCTTATTTATCAGTTTATTAATAGTCTTAACATAGAGCTTATGCTCAATGTTGTGAATAAGGTTGGTAAGCTCCTCGATGTCGCTACCCTCATAGACAATAGCAGCCTGGTCGATAATTCTACCGCCATCAAGGGTCTCATCTACAAAGTGAGTTGTAACGCCAAAGATTTTAACACCATAGTCTACCGCATCCTGAATGGCGTGTGCACCCTTGAACGATGGCAATAGCGATGGGTGGATATTGACGATACGATTCTCGTAGCGCGAAAGCATCACCTTACCCACAATGCGCATATAGCCCGCCAAGCAGACAAAGTCCACACCGCGCTCATCAAGCATATCGGCAATAACGCTCTCGTATGCCTCGCGCGACTCAAACTCCTTTGGCGAGAAGGCATAGCTTTCGGTACCGTAACGCTTTGCGCGCTCCAACACCTTTGCCCCAGGTTTATCGCATACAAGCAGTACCACCTCGGCATCTATTCTACCATCGCGGCACGCCTCGACGATAGCCTGATAATTGCTACCGCTACCACTTGCGAATACCGCTAATTTGGTCTTTTTCATACCATATTTTATTAGAGGATTGTCACACCCTCACCCTCAACTACGCGACCAATAACCGAAGCTCGCTCGCCGCACTCAGCAAGGATAGAGATAGCCTTCTGGGCATCAGTCTCAGGCAAGGCGATAACCATACCGATACCCATATTAAAGATGTTGAACATCTCTCTATGAGCCACCTTACCATACTTCTCCAAGAGACGGAATACTGGCAAAATCTCCCAGCTACCCTCCTTGACCTCTACACCCTGACCATCCTTCAAGATGCGTGGGATGTTCTCATCAAAACCACCACCTGTAATGTGGCTGATACCGTGAACATCACACTCAGCAATCACCTTCAATACCTGCTTAACGTAGATGCGTGTAGGCTCCAACAAAGCCTCACCAAGTGTACGACCATTAAGCTCTGGATAGGTCTCACCGAGTTTTAGGTTATTATCGCTAACCACCTTACGCACAAGGCTAAAACCATTAGAGTGAACACCGCTTGAAGCAATACCAACCAATACATCGCCAACCTTTACACGCTCACCAGCGTCGATAAGCTTAGAGCGCTCAACAACACCTACCGTAAAACCTGCGATATCGTACTCGCCATCCTGATACATACCTGGCATCTCGGCAGTCTCGCCACCTACAAGTGCACAACCAGCCTGACGGCAACCCTCCGCCACACCTGCAACAATAGCCTCAACCTTAGCTGGCTCGTTGTGACCTACTGCCACATAATCCAAGAATACCAAAGGCTCAGCACCCTGCGCCAAGACATCGTTTACACACATAGCCACTGCATCAATACCGATAGTGTCGTGCTTATCCATCTCAAACGCGAGCTTTAGCTTTGTACCAACGCCGTCAGTACCGCTAACCAACACTGGCTCCTTAACATTCAATGCTCCGAGGTCAAACATACCACCAAAAGCACCGATATTACCCATCGAGCCTACGCGCTTTGTAGATGCTACGTGCGACTTAATGCGTCGAACTACCTCATAACCTGCCTCTAGATTTACACCGGCAGCTTCATAACTTTTTGCCATACTTATATCTATTTTTTATTATTTATTCAATTTATTATGATACAACGATGTTGGGTAGCAGCCATTGAAGCACGCCATACACAACTCAGAACGATTACCCGACTTCAACAATGACTCCTCCGATAGGAACTCCAACGAGTCAGCCTCGATAGCCTTACACGCCTCCTCCTTGGACATACGCGCACAGAGCAACTCCTCGCGGGTAGACATATCAATACCGTAGAAGCAAGGATTTGTGATTGCAGGGCTAGCAATACGAACGTGTACCTCTTTAGCACCCGCCTCCTTGAGCAAGCGCACGATGCGCAACGATGTAGTACCGCGCACAATAGAGTCGTCGATAAGCACCACCGACTTGCCATTTACCAACGAGCGCACAGCCGAGAGCTTCATACGCACACCCTTCTCACGCATCTCCTGCGATGGCTGAATAAAGGTTCGTGCGATATACTTATTCTTAATAAGACCCATCTCATAAGGGATACCACTCGCCTCCGAATAGCCAATAGCGGCACTGATACTTGAATCTGGCACACCGATAACTACATCTGCCTTAGTTGGACACTGCTCATAGAGGTAACGACCCGAAAGTTTACGGAACGAGTGTACGTTGCAACCCTCAATATCGCTATCAGGGCGAGCAAAGTAGATATACTCCATGGCACACATCAGATGGCGCTGGTAACGAGAATAGAAGTTCGAACGAATGCCGTGATGGTCGATGGTGATAATCTCACCTGGCTCAATATCACGGATATACTCAGCACCCACAATATCCAATGCGCAGGTCTCCGAGCTAATAACATAGCCATCGCCCAACTTACCAAGTGCCAAAGGTCGCAAACCGTGCTTATCACGACAAGCATAGATACGGTTCTTGGTCATAATGAGGAAGGCGAAAGCTCCCTCCAACATATTCAATGCCTCGATAATGTTGTCGATACGCTTATCCTCGCGGTTATCCTTCTTTACAAGGTGGGCAAGAAGCTCACTATCCGAAGATGAGTGGAAGAGACTACCACGAATTTCGAGATACTCAGCCAACTCGCGAGAGTTAACCAAGTTACCATTGTGCACAAGAGCGAAATCGCCCGTGTGGTGGTTAAACGAGAATGGCTGCACATTGTTTGCGCCACCGCCACCCGTTGTAGAGTAGCGAACGTGACCAATAGCGATGCGACCCTTCAACTTCGATAGCTTCTGCTGGTTAAAGACCTCGGTTACAAGACCCTCACCCTTAACCGTATTTAGCCTATCACCATCGAATGCCGAGATACCACACGCCTCCTGTCCGCGATGCTGCAAAGCGTGCAGGCCATAGTACGCAAGGTTAGGCGCATCGTCTACGCCAAAGATACCAAACACACCGCACTCCTCGTGCATATCATCGCCATATATATCTAATGATTCTTTAAGCATACATATATTTATTTAAGTACATTGTGTAGTCGCTCGGCAACCTCTTCGTATGTCTCGCGCACACGACCCAAGTCCTTGCGGAAGCGATCCTTGTCCATACGCTCTCCCGTAGCCTTATCCCAAAGGCGGCAAGTATCTGGCGAGAGCTCGTCCGCCAATACCAAACTACCATCAGCCGCGCGACCAAACTCAATCTTAAAGTCGACAAGTGTGATACCCACCTTATCATACAACTCAATAAGGCAGTTATTAATTTTTGCCGACATCTCATACATCTTGGCAAGCTCCTCATAGCTTAATAGACCAAGTACAACGGCGTGGTGATCGTTGATAAGAGGATCACCCAAGTCGCTACGACGTAGGCAGAGGTCGAAAATCGTATTCTCTGGCACGATACCCTCCTCCAAGCCCAAACGCTTAGCCATTGAGCCAGCCACAACGTTGCGAACGATAACCTCAACAGGGATATGATCCACAACTCGGCATAACTGACCATCAACACCAACGCGCTCAACAAAGTGCGTGTTGATGTTGTGGCGATTTAGATAGTCAAGCACCATAGAGGATATATCGCACGTTAGGCGACCCTTCTGCTCGATGATAGCGCGCTTGATATTGTAGAACGCTGCAGTATCATCCTTGAAGCGTATTACAACGTGGTTGTCACTATCTGTTTTATATATCTGCTTACTCTTACCTTCGTAGAGTAGTTCCAACTCCTTCATAATCTCTATCGGTTAAGGAAGTAGTTAACTGCATTCGCAAAGATATCCTGCACCTTCTCGCCATGGATATTCTTCATCAAATCACGCTCATAACGCTCCGTATGTCCCATCTTACCGAGAATCTGACCAGATGGATCGATGATGCCCTCGATAGCGAAGCTCGAGCCGTTAGGGTTGTATGGAGCATCGGTCGTAGGACGATTCTCAGCATCCACATACTGGAATGCTACCTGACCATTACGGAACAACTCCTCGGCCATCTCGTCACTAACAACGAACTTACCCTCACCGTGGCTCACAGCGATAGAGTGAATATCACCCACCTCGAACGAACGCAACCAAGGCGAAGCTACTGTACCCACGCGTGTAGATACAATCTGCGAGATATGGCGGTTGATATCATTGCGGAATAGTGTTGGCGAAGCCTTAGTAACCATACCCAAACGACCGTATGGCAGCAAACCAGACTTAACCAACGCCTGGAAGCCGTTGCAGATACCAAGCATCAAGCCACCACGATCCAACAAGGCGTGGATAGCATCAGCAATATCCTTATTATTAAGCACATTAGCGATAAACTTACCACTACCATCTGGCTCATCACCCGCAGAGAAACCACCTGCAAGAGCCATAATATGGCAACGCTCGATATTCTCCTTCATCTCACGGATTGAGGCGAAGATGTCCTCACCTGTTAGGTTCTTGAATACAGACATTGTAACCTCAGCCCCTGCACGCTCAAATGCGCGAGCTGTATCATAGTCGCAGTTTGTACCTGGGAAGACAGGGATAAAGACCTTAACCTTATCTACCTTCTCTCCATTGTACTCCTTCATAATCACCTTACCATCGCTTACGCGTGTAGGCTCACCCTTCTTGCCCTTGTCGGTATAAACCGATGTGTACTTCTCGGTATTAGCCTCCAACAACTCCTCCAAAGGTAGGCGTGTACCATTAACGAAGATTGCCTCCTTCGCAAGCGTATTACCGATATGCTCAGCCGATGGGTGGTTGAGTGTACGGCGGCTCTCAACAACGATAGAGCCGTATGATAGGTTGTATAACATCTGCTCGTCGCACTCCAACTCAGCACCGATGTTATTTCCAAACGACATCTTAGCCACAGCCTCAGCAACACCACCGAAGCCTACGGCATAAGCCGAGAGAATATCACCCTGAGCAATCTTCTGCGACACAAAGTCGAAGTTAGCCTTTAGCTGATCGGTATCTGGCATATAGTTCTCCTTAGGAGTGTGGCGGATAACATAAATCTTATGACCACCCTCCTTGAACTCGGGGCTGATAACATTACGCGCATCTACAGTTGTAATACCAAATGCCATAAGCATCGGAGGCACGTTAATATCGCGGAAGGTACCGCTCATAGAGTCCTTACCGCCAATTGATGGCAAACCAAGCTCTACCTGCATCTTCAAAGCACCAAGCAACGCTGCCAATGGCTTGCCCCAAGACTTAGCATCCGACATACGCTCGAAATACTCCTGATAAGAGAAGCGCATATTGTCGTACTTAGCACCCGCAGCTACAACCTTAGCACAAGCATCCACCACAGCATATGCAGCACCATGATATGGGCTCCACTTAGCAATATATGGGTTGTAGCCATACGCCATAATACTTGCCGTATTTGTAAAGCCGCCACCAACAGGCAACTTCTGCACCGACACCTGAGTCTCAGTACACTGAGTCTTACCACCGAATGGCATCAACACAGTCGATGCACCGATAGTAGAGTCAAACATCTCGATAAGACCCTTCTGAGATACTACATTATCATCCGAAAGGTTATTCTTCATACGCTTAGTGGTTGTATCGCCCTCAACTTTGCGCTCGAATGGGTTTACATTCTCAACACCACCAATGCAAATCTTTGTATAGTGCTTAGCACCTGCCGAGTCGATAAAGTCACGTGATAGGTCAACTACAACCTGATCGCCTGAGAACATACGCATACGGCGTGTATCGGTAACATCTGCAACGTAGGTTACCTCCACATTCTCCTCGTGACAGAGAGCCATAAACTGCTCCATATCCTTGCGCTCGATAACAACAGACATTCGCTCCTGCGACTCTGAGATAGCAAGCTCCGAGTAGTTTAGACCCTTATATTTTGTTGGCACACGGTCGAGGTAGATGTCCAAGCCATCGGTAAGCTCACCAATAGCAACACTCACGCCACCAGCACCAAAGTCATTCGATTTCTTAATCAAGCGCGTCACATCGCCACGACGGAAGAGACGTGCCAACTTACGCTCCTCAGGAGCATTACCCTTCTGCACCTCTGAGCTACACTCCTCCAACGATGATAAGGTGTGCTCCTTAGATGAGCCTGTTGCTCCACCAACACCGTCACGACCCGTGCGACCACCAAGCAACAATACTACATCGCCTGGGGCAGGAGACTCACGGCGCACATTCTCAGCCTTAACAGCACCTACAACAGCACCTACCTCCAAACGTTTAGCAACATAGTCTGGATGGTAGACCTCACGAACATGGGTGGTAGCAAGACCAATCTGGTTACCGTAGCTTGAATAACCTGCCGCAGCCTTTGTAGAGATAATACGCTGTGGTAGCTTACCCGCCATGGTCTCGCTAACTGGCTTGTAGATGTCGCCAGCACCCGTTACACGCATAGCCTGATATACATAACTACGACCAGACAATGGGTCACGGATAGCGCCACCAAGACAAGTTGAAGCACCACCGAATGGCTCAATCTCGGTTGGATGGTTGTGGGTCTCGTTCTTAAACTGCAACAACCACTTCTCCATAACGCCATCAACATCGACGTTTACAAAGATTGAACAAGCGTTATTCTCCTCGCTCTGCTCCATATCATCGAGCTTGCCCATCTTTTTGAGGTAGCGTGCGCCGATAGTAGCAAGCTCCATAAGGCAGAGACTCTTCTGCTCTCGACCCAACTCAGAGCGAATCTTGCGCATCAAATCGAGCGACTCCTCAAACTCTGCACGCATAAACGAGTCATCAAGGGTTATCTCCTCAATCTCGGTAGTAAAGGTTGTGTGACGGCAGTGGTCACTCCAATATGTGTCGAGGATGCGAAGCTCTGTCTCCACAGGGTCACGACCCTCCTTTGTAAAGTAGTTTACTACCTCGCGAAGGTCATCGGCATTCATCGCAAGACCATTCTCCTTGCAGTATGGTGCTAAATCCTCCTCCTTCATCTGGCGGAAACCCTCCAATACAGCTACTGGCTTAACCTCAGCACTCTCGTTATCGCTCAACACATCAAGATTCTTCTTGCGTGACTCCACGGCGTTGACCAAGTACTTCTCAATACGTGCCAATGCCTCGGCATCAACACTCTCATCGAAGATATAGAGGCGTGACGACTTAATCTTAACCTCAGCATTAGGGTCGATAAGGTGTACGCAATCTACCGCAGAGGCTGCGCGCTGGTCAAACTGACCAGGCAAGAACTCCACAGCAAGGTGTGGCATACCACACATATCGCACTCGTCGGTAACAGCATCAGTAACAACCTCACCAAATACCGAGTAGCGGCTCTTCTCCAACAACTCATCGCTAAAACCGAATAGGTCGTAAACATTTACAAAGCGGAGTTTCTCGATGTTAAGACCGAGGTTTGAGTTTAACTCCTTACGTAGAGTATCCGCTTCAACCTCAAAGCGTGAATATTTTTCAACAAATATGCGACGATTCTTCATGATTGTCTGTTTGTCGTTAGTAGTTAAAATTACAACTCGGCTGCAAGAACCTTCTCAGTCTGCGCCTTACGGAAAGCGAGCAAACGCTCCTCCAAGGCCTTATCTGTAAGGGCAAAGATTGAGGCTGCAATCAAAGCCGCATTCTTAGCTCCATTAATAGCAGTTGTAGAGACAGGAATACCACCAGGCATCTGCACAATTGAGAGCAATGAATCAAGACCACCCAAAGCCGATGTCTTGATAGGCACTCCAATCACAGGGACTGTTGTCAATGCCGCTGTAACACCCGCCACATGTGCTGCACCACCTGCACCAGCGATGATAGCACCAATACCACGCTCACGAGCCGACTCAGCATACTCAACCATAAGGTGAGGTGTACGGTGTGCCGAGATAACACGCTTCTCGTACTCGATACCCAACTCCTCCAAAGTCTCGACTGCTGCCTTCATAACATCCCAGTCGCTGGTAGAACCCATAATAACTGCTACTTTCATAATTTCTAAGTTGTTTAGTTTATATTGTTTTTAATCTATTTCAAAAACAAAGACCACCAACACCCTAAGTATCAGCGGTCTAAATATCATATTACACTCTTCACATCGCGCATAATCTCCACAGTAATAGCGCCCGAAAGTTGCGTCACTTGCTGGAAGCAAGAAACCAAAGCTGAGCCCGTACCACCGAGTCTCGGATATGTTGTCATCACCACACCGTGCGATAGCTTCGACATACGCAGAGATTACTATTTAATTTATGCAACAAAGATATAAAATATATCCCGATAAAAAAATAGTAAAATCTACTTTTTTCAACTTTTTATTAACACCTGCTTTCGCCAACGCATATAACCTGCAAGCGCGAGCGCGCAATAGAGCGTGTAGAGCATCGCAGTGATGGGGATTTCCTTGTAGAGATACAATCCTACGCTAATCATATCTACCACAAGCCACACAAGCCACTGCTCCACCAACTTACGCGAGAGCATCCACATCGCCACGATGCTCAACGCCGTAGACATAGAGTCGAAAAATGGAACTCGGCTATCGGTAAATTCACTAAGCACATAGAACATCACAAGGTGCAACACTGCATATATCGCCACGAGCGGAACAATCCACCTCGTAGGCGTATGCTGAATATTTACAACCCTCTTTGTGCGCTTTGCGCCACGCAACCATACACACAAGCCATAGATGCCCGCCACAACATAGTAGAGCTGCATAGCTGCATCGGCATAGATACCCGAACTAAGATATAGTACGCCGTGCACCATAGGCATAATTGCACCTACAATCCATAGCCAGATGTTAGCCTTATACTCCAACCACAGGTACAACAAACCAAGCAGGGTACCCACTATTTGCAACACTAATTTAAGTTCCATATTTTCGCTTCAAGTCTAAAAATTCACAGTCACATTTGCCAATACGTTGATAGGGGCCTGAGGAAAGTAGAAAGCATCGTCAACACGCACTCCATCCCACATATAAGAGTAGCCATAGCCATTTGACTCATAGAGAGTTGAAAATAGGTTGTTGACCGCTAATCCCATACGTACCGAGCCACCATCACGCAACTTCATCGTGTACGATAAATCGAGATTGGTAACACAGTAGGCATCCAACGACAAAGCCGCTATTTCGTTATTGGTAAAGTATTGTTTTCCAACATACTGCGTATGCCACATCATAGACCATCCCTTATGGTGAGCATCGGCAATAAACGACCCAACGACGGATGGCGAATAGGAGATAGTCATCGTACCGAGATTTTGACCATATGTTGGACTATCTTTCAGCTGGTCTACATAGTTCTCAATCCTATTATGCGAGAGGGTTGTATTCGCCGATAGAGTCAACCATTTTGCCGCCTTGAACGATGCCATAAGCTCCACACCACGACGGTAACTCTTATCGACATTTACATTCAAAGCATCATCACCATCGTTCACCATACCCGTTGCCACCAACTGATTGTGATAGAGCATATAGTATAGGTTTACACCAAGCGATAGTCGAGGCGCAGAGTAGCTATATCCAACCTCGAAATCGGTCAAGCGTTCAGGCTCTGGATAGCTATCATCCGCAGCAAACATATATCTATCGGTAAAGTCCGAACGTGTAGGCTCACGATGTGCCACAGCAACAGATGCAAAGAGGTTATGGTGTTGTGTCAAGTAGCTTACACCCAAACGTGGATTAAAGAAGTTATATTGCTTATCCACATCAATTGGCTGCATCGTATAACTACCATCCTCGCCCTCTATAGCATTATCATTAGTACCCCACGTTTTATAACCTACATAACGATATTGTAGATCACCAAAGAGGTGTAATTCATCATCGTTTTTACCCTCCATTGCAATCCAATTTGCGCGAACAAATATATTTGCATCATCCTTCACAACATCGTTATCGTACCAATGACCCGATATATCCTCAACGCCATCAACCCACGATATTGTACCCCAATGCGGTGAGGTATAGCGACTCCACGAGCCACCCGCCACAACATCGAGATTTTTAGTGTGGTAATTTGCTGCAATATTTGCTCCCAACAGGTGATTTTCCATAATCTTATGGCGTATCAAATCTGCCTCACCACTACGCTTTAGGTTTAGATACTCTGCCAACTCCTCATCATCACGATACTGGTTATAATAGCCATAACCATAGGTATAGAAGAGCGTAGCGTTCAACCTCCAACGCTGGTTAAAGTTATGATTTATAACAAGCTGATTATTAAATTGTAGATAGTTATCAGTCTGATCATCATAATAGGCAATATTTTCATCCTTATCGTAATACTGACCAGAGGTGTGATACCTACGACCATGCTCCGCCATCTCCTCACGCGAAACGCCATTATATGTTAGATAGGTCTTAGCCGAGCCACCAAACGACAACAACTTAACTTTGGTATTAGTGGCGTAGTATCCCACCTGCGCCATATAACTTTTGAGGTCTGTCGAGCCGCGCTCGATATAACCATCCGAGCCAATATGAGTTAGACGTGCATCGACAACCCAGCGCTCGCCAATAAGACCCGACGAGATGTTGATTCCCTGCTTATTGGTATTATACGAGCCATAGGATAGTGATGCCGAGCCTCGAAACTCTGGCGACAGAGCATCCGTAGTCATCGACACAGCGCCACCAAAGGCTCCTGAGCCATTGGTAGATACACCTGCACCACGCTGCACCTGCACCGAGCCCACCGACGATATTAGGTCGGGAGTATCGTACCAGTACATCGAGTGAGAGTCGGGGTTGTTCATTGCAACACCGTTGATAGTAACATTTATGCGTGTAGCATCGGTACCACGAAGGCGAATTGCCGTAGCTCCAATACCAACACCAGTCTCGTTTGTGGCAATAAGCGAGGGGGTCAAAGCAAGTGCAGAGGGCATATCTGCGCCATAACTCGAACGAATAATCTCTTGCTTTGAGAGGTTATCCTGCGCTACGGGCGTAGTTCGTGTAGCGTAGGTGGTGACCACCTCAACAGCATCCAATTCATAGATTTTGGTTGTATCAACCCTTTGATAGAGATCTTGTGCCGTACTCTTAGCACATAGAAGTAGCATAGCCGCTACAAAATAAAAAATCCTTTTCATACTCGTTAATTTAAGTTGAAAAGGGGCTTTTCAAGATATTTCCTTTATCCCGGTCTCAGCATTACCTGTATCCGGTACAACGGGTGTAATCTCAGCCAAATACCCTCCACTCTCAATTACACTGCGCGCCGTATAATTGCAACCCGAAAGATGTTTAGCACCCCTTAGTTGGCACAAAGATATAGGAAAAATATCGAATCAGCAAAAATATTTGACGATTTTATTGCGACTACTTATTTTGGAAGTATTCCAAAGCTGCCTTATGTCCGTGCTTGGCTGCAAGGCGAAACCACTTCTCCGCCTCGGCACTATCCTGCTTAACGCCGTGACCGAGGAGGTAGCAACGACCTAAGTTATACTCAGCATCTGCCTTGCCGTGCTTCGCTGCAATACGATACCAGCGCACCGCCTCGACATAGTCCTGCTTTACACCTTCGCCTCGCTCACAGCACACACCCAGACTATATTCAGCATCCTTCTGATTATTGCTCGCAGCTTTGCGATACCACTCTACGGCTTTTGCATAATCTTTCTCAACACCTCGACCCAAGTAGTAGCAATGTCCCAAGTTATATTCGGCATCGGGCTGACCATGCTCCGCCGCCACCTTATACCACTTCACCGCCTTGGTATAGTCGCGCTCAACGCCATCGCCATGCTCATAGCATACGCCTAAGCTACACTCCGCAAGCACATCACCGTGCTCCGCTGCCCTGCTATACCACTTAACAGCCTCAGCATAGTCCTGCTTTACACCCTCGCCATTGGCATAGCATCTACCAAGGCTATACTCAGCGTTGCGATAACCCTTCTCAGCAGCCTCGCGATACCACTTTACCGCCTTAACTTCGTGTTTATCAACATCGCAGCTATTTGCATAGCACACACCCAAGTTATACTGTGCCACGACATTACCGAGCTCAGCAGAGCGCTTAAACCACTTTATAGCCTCCTTGAAATCCTGCTCTACGCCATGACCATTGGCATAGAGAGCGCCAATCTGAAACTGTGATGTATCGTCGCCCTGCGCCGCAGCTTTAAGATACCACTTCATAGCATCCTCGTAGCTCTGCTCTACGCCTATTCCATTCTCATAATAACCAGCAAGAATATATTGCGAGTCGCAATGCCCCTGCTCCGCTGCCATCCTAAACCATCGAGCCGCCTCCTTATGATTGCGCTGTGTGCCAATACCCTTGGAGTAGAAGTAACCAACCTTATATTGGGCATCAACATAACCATCGATACCAGACAATTTATAGTACTCCAACGCCTCATCGTAGCGACGCTCCTCATACATATACTCGCCTCTGTTATACAGCTTTTCGGGTGATAGTCGTCGTCCGCTTGCCAAAGCACTCCCATATACACCAACAACTAATGCCAGCACGAGTTGTAGGCGCACGGCAATAAAGCTGATATTTGTAAGTATCGAGCGAAGCATAATTCTATTAGTTATAAAAAGTTAACAACTGCAAAGATAGCAACAATATCTCAAATTAGCAAACCTCCAAAGTTCCATCTCGAATCTGCGCGCGCAATATGCGCGTACATAATGGTTGGATATTGATATTTTTTTGTTACCTTTGTGCGAATCTGTCGAAACAACGATAAAACAACATAGAATAGTTATGAAAAGAATTATTGCTCCGTCAGTATTATCTGCCGACTTTGGAAACCTAAATCGTGATATGGAGATGCTCCAGCGCTCTGAGGCTGAGTGGGTACATGTCGATGTTATGGATGGTGTTTTTGTGCCAAACATCTCGTTCGGTTTTCCTCTTATGAAGCCACTACGCAAGGGTACAACAAAAATTCTCGATGTGCATCTTATGATTACTGCACCTGAGAAGTATGTAGAGCGTTTCGTGGAGGCTGGTGCAGACTATGTCACATTCCACTACGAGGCAACAGATAATATCGAGGAGTGTATCAACCTTATCCGCAAGGCAGGAGCTAAGGTTGGTATCTCAATCAAGCCAGGCACAGAGCCCGAAGTATTGGATGAGTGGCTCGACAAGCTCGACCTTATCCTTGTTATGAGTGTGGAGCCAGGCTTCGGAGGTCAGAAGTTTATGCCATCTTCTATCGCCAAGTGCGAGTACCTCGCAAAGAAGAAGCAGGAGCTATGTCTTCACAACCTAATCATCGAGGTTGATGGCGGTATCTCGGCATCCAACTCTCGCCTACTCTTCGATGCTGGTGCTGAGGCATTGGTGGCAGGAAGCTCTGTATTTGGTGCGCCAGACCCAGAGCAGGCAATCGTTGATATGCTTAACTCATAGTATGATATCATTAGACAACCTTACTATAAGTTACGGAGGCTGGACACTCTTTGACGGCATCTCCTTTATGATCAACCCCAAGGACCGTATAGGCTTGGTGGGTAAGAATGGTGCTGGCAAGACCACCCTACTGCGCGTCATCACTGGCGAACAGCAACCTACCGAGGGCGCGGTGACCATAAATGGAGAGTGCACCATAGGCTATCTACCACAGCAGATGCGCGTGGCAGATACAACAACACTCATTGCCGAGACTGCAAAGGCTTTCGACGAGGTGTTGCGCATAGAGACCGACATCGAGCGTCTTACCGAAGAGATTGGCTCGCGCATAGACTACGAGTCGGAGG
>JAZOSJ010000039.1:0-15132 GCA_045657045.1 Alistipes sp. | reverse complement strand
AGCATATACTCTATTCTCGGCTGTTGAATAATCACCATTGTTGTAGTCATTCTCCACAAGACGATAGTATGCCTCGGCACCCTCCTCGCTCATTGTATTCTCGGCAAGTTTCTTATACAAACCGATAGCCTCAATCATATTATTATCCTCACGCAATACATCTGCCTTAGCAAGCATCGCCTGACGTGTAGCCCACTCGGTAGCATCTGGCATCTTAAGCACCTGCTCGGCTACCAACTTCAACTTACCACCCGTTAGATAGTGTAACGATGCATCAATATAACCCTCCGATGCAAACTGACGCTGCTTAAGGTCGTGCGCCGTGTTATAAAGCTCAAGATAAGACTCAGCAGACTTCTGATACTCACCCTCTGCAAAGCTCATACGTGCATATACATCGAGAACGCGCTCACGATACTGAGTGTGACCAAGATCCAAGAGACTCTCCATGCTCTTCATCGCCATAGGTCTGTTGTCCAACTGAACATAACAGTCGCTAAGATAGAAGAGAGCCTCAGTCTTGTTATAACCCTTATCGAAGGCTACGATATAGTCGTTAAGCTTATTCTTAGCACCCTCCATATCACCATTAAGGTAGAACGACTTAGCCGCTGCAAAGCTCAACGAGTCACGCGCCGCGATAGACATATCGCTCTGTACACCGCAACGCTGAGCATACTCAAAGTAAGCATCCACATCTCCATCTGCGATATAGATGTCACGAATAGAACGTATAGCCGACATCGCAGCAGATGACAAAGGATCATACTCAACAACCTTCTCGTAGCAACGACGAGCATCCTCCTTATGGTCAAGATTGTAGTATGCCAACGCCAAATCCGAAAGCGCACTTACATAGAATGGAGATGTTGTGTCCGCCTCAACGAAGCTCTGCAAGGTCACAGCGCCATCTCTATACTGGTGTGACGACAAATATGTACGACCAAGCTCATACCAAGCATCATCAACGTATGGACCCTCGCCCGTAGCAATAATGTTCTTAAGACGTGTAATCTTACTCTTCTGCTTGTCGTCTATACCATCGACCATAGCCAACTGATAGTTAGCATAGAAACGATCATCGGTATATGATGCCGCAGATACGCGATATACTCTACGAGCATTATCAAACTGTCGAGTCTCGAAATATACATCACCAAGACGGTTATGAGCATCAAATAGGTAGCCATCACGAACAGGATAGTCGTAGACGAAGTTCTGCAAAGCACTCTGCGCCTCAGGGAGCTTACCCATATTCAAATATGCATAACCTAAGCCGTAGTGAGCATACTGATACTCGATCTCACTTCGTGGCGCACGACGTACATACTCCTCATAGCAGTTAGCAGCTAGTCTCATATCGCCCTTATGGTAGGCAATCTCACCCTGCCAATACTTAATCAATGCATTATACTTAGGCACAACAGCAAGCTTCTCAGCCTCGCTTAGCAACTGCTCAGCAAGAACCCAATCCTCACGCTCGATAGCCTCAACAGCAAGGTATACAGCAACCTTCTGGTGCGCTGCGGTAATATCACGATCAGGATTATTAATCTCACGAATTGCGACATAAGCCGCCTGATAGTTCTCAGAATTGAAGAATGCTGCTATCAACAACTGCTTGATCTCGATGATATGTGGAGAGTCTGGATAGCGCTTCATATAACTTTTGAGGATGTTAATCGACTCATTAAACACACCACCACCTAGCTCAAACTTCAATCGGCAGTAGTTCAACAAAGCATCCTCAGCGATATTATCATCAAAGCCCTCAACCGAAGCCAACGCAAAAGCGTCGGCAGCATACTGCTTATCACCCATATTTAGGTAGCAGTCTGCGAGATGGTATGATGCATTCTGTGTCAAGGCATCCTCAGCACCACAAACCTTGCTTAGCGACTGCACAGCCTCACGATATTGAGCCATACGGTATAGCGAGTAACCACGAATGTAGTTCTCCTGACGACCGAACAACTCCTCTGGATATGTATTGATAAGCTGCAATGCACTCTTGTAGTCGCCCTTGATAAAGTAGCTCTCGGCAAGTACACGCGCAATATCAGCTCGGGTTGCACTTGACGCCTTTTCCAACAACGCCTCACCCTCATTGATTACGTAGTCGTAGTTACATCTGCGATACTCAATCTGAAGGAGGTAGAATGGAGCTAACGCCTCATAGCCTGGATACTTTTGAAGTCTTAGGAAGCCATCCTCAGCCTCGATATAGTGACCCTCACGATAGACAATATACGAGTAGTAGTAGAGCGCATGCTGATAGTATGGCGAAATCTTAGATATTCGCACCAAGTGCATCTTAGCCTGACGATAGTTACCTTCAAGGAAACGGATATAACCCACGCGCATATCATAGCGCTCGCGATCCTGAGCCTCAAGGCGCTTATAATCGACTTTTTTGAACAACTCAGCAGCATTTGCATAGTCACCTGAGTCCGACACATAGCACGCAAGCATAAACTGCACAGTGTTGCGGTATATACTTGCAGGATAACGCTTCAGATAGTTCTCCATAGCAGCCACCACCTCGTTATCACCAAGCTCCATAGCGCAACGCACCTTATGATACTCTACCCATACAACATCGTTATAGTCAACAACAGGGCTTAGCTCCTGGCTAAATCTCTCCAACGCCATACGAGCCTCACCCCAACGGCGACGCTCCAACATTGTGTTAATATCATCAATTCGCTCACGCTTATCCGTGGTCTGAGCAGTAGCAGTCGTAGCAAATGAAGTGAGTGCAAAAAGCACCGCAACTATAAATGCATTTCTTCTCATAATTTACTTATATAAAATATAGCGCAAATATAGTAAAATTTTACCAATTACCACAACTTTTCTATCCTATAATTATCAACATCGACATATTAAATCTAAAAATATCGACCTTTTTACTTTCGCCTATTCAAAAAACAGAGAGTCGCTCGACTATTTAGCCGAACGACTCCACTATTTTGAATATTTTTACGCTCTTACAAATTCTTTGCGCGAACAGCCTTAAGCATATCTACGGTCATAGACTCCAAGTCCCACTCAGGCTTCCAACCCCACTCCTCACGAGCGCAAGTGTCATCCAAAGAGTTTGGCCAGCTTCGAGAAATCTGATCCTTAACAGGATCTACGTTATACTCCATCTGGAAGCCTGGAACGTGACGCTCCACAACCTCGCGGATAATCTCAGGAGTAAAACTCATAGATGCAATATTGAATGAGTTACGGTGCTTCAACTTAGCAGGATCAGCCTCCATAAGTTCAACAGTAGCACGCAATGCATCAGGCATATACATCATATCCATGTACACATCAGGAGCGATGTTACAGATAAACTTGTTACCCTTAACAGCCTCATAGTAGATCTCCACTGCATAGTCAGTAGTACCACCACCAGGAAGAGTTACGTTAGAGATAATACCAGGGAAACGCACCGAACGTGTATCTACACCGAAACGAGTATGGTAGTAGTTAGACAAGAGCTCACCTGTAACCTTGCAAACGCCATAGATAGTGTTTGGCTGCATAACGGTATCCTGTGGAGTCTTATCACGTGGGAAGTCACCACCGAAAGCACCGATAGAGCTTGGAGTAAATACAGCACAATTCTTCTCGCGCGCAATCTCCAAAGAGTTCTCCAAAGCACCCATGTTGATACGCATAGCGAGCTGTGGGTTCTTCTCACCTGTTGCAGAGAGCAAAGCTACAAGGTTGAAGATTGAATCAATCTTGTACTTCTCAACAAGCTCAGCATACTGCTTTGCATCGAGAGCATCGAGAGACTCAAATGGACCAGCCTCAGCCAAAACTGCATTGTGTTTAACATCGGTAGCAACGACATTCGATGCACCATAGATAGAGCGAAGATATGGTACCAACTCAGATCCAATCTGACCACCGGCACCTACGACCATAATGCGCTTCATTTGATTGTTTAACGTTAGTTAAGTATTTTAGGTTTAATCAATTATCCCTTATCTGTGAAACATATCTACACAAATCATCAACAAAAATACACATTTTATCCGAATTTATACCATCTATCCACTATTTTTTTTCTTTTTTTTTACTTCTTCGACCTTTCACCCATATTTGTATTATATTTGTCGCATTGAATTACGACAATTTTCCACGCCAATGGAGTCGCTTCTTGAATTTGGATATATAGGTCTTTTTATCGGCTCATTGCTTGCCGCTACGATATTTCCGTTTAGCTCCGATGTTTTGCTTTTAGGAATATTGGTTGCAGGCGGAGAGCCCGTAACTACCGTTGTTGTTGCCACGCTTGGCAATTGGTTGGGTGGTCTTGTAGGTTATTGGATGGGATGGCTTGGCAAGTTAGAGTGGCTCGAAAGATGGTTTAAGGTAAAGCCTGAAACCATAGCCAAACATCGGGCAAAAGTAGAAAAATATGGAGCTCTTCTTGCCCTACTTACCTGGACTCCATTCGTGGGCGACATCTTCGCCATTGTGCTCGGTTTCTACAAGGCAAAGTTTATCCCATCGGCACTTTGGATGTTTGTTGGAAAATGCGGAAGATACATCTTCTGGGCTGTTGGACATTTCTATGTAAGTCAATGGTTTTAATTCTGTTACATCAACTTCTGAGAAACATCTCCCAGCATAGCTTAACAAAGAATATCGAGAGCACAGCGATAATCAACGGCTTGACAAAACCCGCACCCTTCTTAGTAAAATACTTCGCCCCGATATAGTTGCCTCCTCCACCAGCGACAGCATCCACAAACCCACAAAAAAAGATAAGGGGGCATACAATCAAATACTCCAACATCACCAGGGATTTTGCGCAAAAGCAATCAATATATTTTGAACCATATACAATATATTAGAAATATTGCAATAAAATGTTGCGAGTTTTGCAAAAAGTTCTTATCTTTGCACGAAATATATTAGTAGTATGAAACGATTGACAAATAACCGACCAAATAATGGACACTGCTATAAGCAGTCGGGTGGCAATCGTCGACGTTTTAGCTCATTTGGAAATACTGTTTTTAATTGATATTGGCGACTCTTTTGGGTCGCCTATTTTTTGATATATGGGAGACAAAAGAATAATAGTAAAAAATGGTCACATCATCGGTGGCGGAGTGGAGGATATAGTTATCGTGGATGGCATTATTGCTGAGCGCGGGAGCAATATCGAGGCGTGCCCAGAGGATGTGGTTATAGATGCATCTGGTCTTAAAGTTGCACCTGCGTTTGTGGATGTGCACGTGCACCTTCGTGAGCCAGGATATGGATACAAGGAGCGAATTGCAACAGGTACAATGGCTGCGGCACGTGGTGGCTACACCACCGTATGCTCGATGCCAAACCTCAACCCTGTACCAGATAGCGTAGAGAATCTAAAAGTACAGCAGGATATAATTGATAGCGATGCTAAAATTGAGGTACTACCCTACGCAGCAATCACCCTCGGTCGCAAGGGCGAGGAGTTGGTAGATGTCTCGGCGTTGCACAACAAGGTATGCGCCTTCTCGGATGATGGCAGCGGTGTGCAGGTAGATGGTATGATGGAGCGCGCAATGAGCGAGGCGGTAAAGCACGATGCCCTTATTGCAGCGCACTGCGAGGTCGAGGAGCTGCTTAAAGGTGGATATATTCACGATGGCGAGTATGCCCGCCAGCACAACCATAAGGGTATCTGCTCGGAGAGCGAGTGGGAGCAGGTAAAGCGCGACATTGAGATTGCCGAGAGGCTCGGATGTCGCTATCACGTCTGTCATATCTCTACAAAGGAGACAGTAGAGCTTGTACGCGAGGCTAAGGCTCGTGGCGTGAAGGTTACCTGCGAGACAGGTCCTCACTACCTAATCTTTACTGATATGGATTTGGAGGAGGATGCGCGTTGGAAGATGAATCCACCGCTACGCTCAGCCGAGGATCGTGCAGCACTTATCGAGGGCATCAAGGATGGCACAATTGATATGATTGCAACAGACCACGCACCACACTCCGTGGAGGAGAAGTCGCGCGGTTTGAAGGATAGTGCTATGGGTATCGTAGGTCTTGAAACAGCCTTTGCAGCCCTCAACACGCACCTTGTAAAAAGGGGTGTAATCAGCCTTGAACATCTTGTAAAGATTATGAGCATCAACCCACGCAAGGTATTCCGCATTCAGGGCGGAATCAACATCGGCGATAGAGCCGATATAGTTCTTCTCGACACCGAGCGCGAGTGGGTCGTAGATAGCGAGAAGTTCTACTCTATGGGTAAGATTTCGATGTTCGTTGGTCGCCCGATGGTGGGCGATGTAGCGATGACAATACATCGCGGCGAAGTTGTGTATGAAAACAAAATCAAATAACATAAAAAGTAAAGTAATGAAACCTTTTTCTAAGAAACTTGTACTTGAAAACGGCAAGGAGTTTCCTGGCTATGGCTTCGGCTCGAACCGCGTTGCGGTATGCGAGATTGTATTCAACACCTCAATGGTGGGCTACCAGGAGATTGTTTCCGATCCGACTTACACAGAGCAGATTGTGGTGATGACCTATCCTTTGATGGGTAACTATGGCTTCGCCGACGAGGATTACGAGAGTAAGTTCCCTTCGATGGGCGGTATGGTTGTTCGCGAGTGCTGCGACGCTCCAAGCAACTTCCGTTATACCAAGACCCTCAACGAGGCTTTCGAGGAGCTTGACGTTCCAGGTATCAGTGGCGTAGATACACGTATGATTACACGCATCATCCGCAACGAGGGTACTCAGCGTGCTGCTATCGTGGACTATGATATGCCTCACGACGAGGTGATGAAGCTTATCCGCGAGAGCGAGCCTAAGCGCAACCTTTTGGAGCGCATCAGCTGCAAGAAGCGTTGGTTCTCACGTACGCCAAACCACAAGTGGGATGTCGTAGCTATCGACTGCGGTATTAAGTACAGCTTTATCCGTCAGCTCAACGCTAAGGGTTGCAACGTAACAATCGTACCTTACAACTCAACCCCTGAGGAGATTTTGGCATTCAACCCAGATGGCATTTTCGTATCGAATGGTCCAGGTAACCCTGCCGAGGCATCTGTGGTATGCGAGACTATCAAGGCGCTGCACGGCAAGTTGCCAATCTTCGGTGTAGACCTCGGTCATCAGCTTATCGCTATGAGCTATGGCGCCGAGAATGTGAAGATGAAGGTAGGTCACCGTGGTGCTAACCACCCTGTGAAGAACCTTGAAAGTGGCAAGTTGGAGATTGTAGCACAGAATCACGGATATGTTGTTGACGAGGAGTCTATAAAGTCAACTCCTATCAAGGTTACACACCGCAACCTTTTGGACAACACCGTTGCTGGTATCGAGGTTATGGAGGACCATATCTTCTCGGTACAGTATCAGCCTGACTGCACACCAGAGTCAAGCAGCACATACCTCTTCGATAAATTTATTAAACTAATGGAGGAATAGAATATGCCCAAGAGAACAGATATAAAGAAAGTAATGGTTATTGCCTCAGGCCCTATCGTTATTGGTCAGGCAGCCGAGTTTGATTATGCAGGTACGCAGGCTTGTCTTGCACTCAAAGAGGAGGGTTATCAGGTAATCCTCGTGAACTCTAACCCTGCAACAATTATGACCGATACGCATATCGCCGACAAGGTCTATATGGAGCCTTTGACATTGGAGTACGTAGCGAAGATTATACGCTATGAGCGTCCAGATGCTATCGTTCCAGGTCTTGGTGGTCAGACAGGTCTTAACCTTGCTGTGCAGCTTGCAAAGAAGGGTATCCTCGAAGAGTGCGGTGTTGAGATTCTTGGTACATCGTTCACCTCTATTGAGGAGGCTGAGGATAGAGAGCTCTTCAAGGAGCTATGCTTGCGCATTGGCGAGCCTGTGATTCCATCGCACATCACAAACTCTATCGAGGAGGGTATCGTAGCAGCGAATGAGATTGGCTACCCTGTGGTTCTTCGCCCTGCGTTTACGCTCGGTGGTACAGGTGGTGGCTTTGCCGACAATGAGGAGGAGTTGCGCGACGTAATGCGTAACGCTCTTGCCCTTTCGCCTATCCATCAGGTGCTTGTAGAGAAGAGTATCAAGGGCTACAAGGAGATTGAGTTCGAGGTTATGCGCGATAAGAACGATACGGCTATCGCTATCTGCTCGATGGAGAATGTTGACCCTGTGGGTATTCACACTGGTGACTCTATCGTGGTGGCTCCAAGCCAGACCCTCGCAGCGAAGGAGTATAATATGCTCCGTTCAAGCGCATTGAAGCTTATCCGCGCCTTGAAGATTGAGGGTGGTTGCAACGTGCAGTTCGCACTCGACCCACTCTCGTTCAAATACTACATTATTGAGGTTAACCCTCGTGTAAGCCGCTCATCGGCTCTTGCATCTAAGGCAAGCGGCTACCCTATCGCTCGCGTAACGGCTAAGGTTGCTATCGGTATGACTCTCGACGAGATTCGTATTGCCAACACCCCTGCCAGCTTCGAGCCTACGTTGGACTACATCGTTACGAAGGTTGCCCGCTTCCCATTCGATAAGTTTAGCGACGCATCGAACGAGCTTGGTACACAAATGAAGGCTACGGGTGAGGTTATGTCGGTAGGTCGTACCTTCGAGGAGGGCTTATTGAAGGCGGTACGCTCATTGGAGACCGGTGTATGCCATATCTATCACAAGAAGTTCGACACGATGTCTGTTGAGGGCATCTTGGCATATATCCGCAAGGGTACTGATGACCGTATCTACGCTATTGCAGAGCTTATCCGTCGCGGCGTAGACCTTCTCCACGTATACGACAACACTAAGATTGACCTCTTCTTCCTCGAGAAATTGAAGAACATCGTTGAGATGGAGGGCGTGGTTAAGGCTAACGTACGCGACATCGCTACGCTTAAAGAGGCGAAGCGTATGGGCTTTAGCGACAAGTTTATCGGCAGATTGTGGGATATGACCGAGAGCGAGGTATTCCTACTTCGTAAGCAGAACAACGTATATCCCGTGTATAAGATGATTGATACCTGCGCTGCGGAGTTCCACTCAGACGTGCCATACCTATACTCTACATACGAGGAGGAGAACGAGTCTATCGTTACCGAGCGTAAGAAGATTGTGGTGCTCGGCTCTGGCCCTATCCGTATCGGTCAGGGTGTCGAGTTCGACTACTCTACCGTACACGCTATCTGGGCTATCCGCGAGGCGGGCTACGAGGCTATCATCATCAATAACAACCCTGAGACCGTATCAACAGACTATACAACAAGCGATAAGCTCTACTTCGAGCCACTAACTGTGGAGGATGTGATGAACGTTATCGAGTTGGAGAAGCCTACGGGCGTAGTTGTATCACTTGGTGGTCAGACGGCTATCAACCTTGCTAAGCCTTTGGCAGACCTCGGCGTAAACATCATCGGTACAGGTATCGAGGCTATCAACAACGCCGAGGATAGAAAGTGCTTCGAGGCTATTATGCGTAAGGCGGGTATTCCTCAGCCAGATGCAGAGGCTATCACCGACATCGAGCGCGGTGTGGCAGCAGCAGAGCGCATCGGTTACCCTGTATTGGTACGTCCAAGCTATGTGTTGGGTGGTCGCGCTATGCAGATCGTATCTAATGAGGAGGCTTTGCGCCACTACCTCAAAACCGCAGTAGAGGTAAACGAAGACCAGCCAGTATTGGTCGACAAGTATATCATGGGTAAGGAGTTGGAGGTAGATGCTATCTGCGACGGCAAGGATGTATTTATCCCAGGTATCATGGAGCACGTTGAGCGCACAGGTATTCACTCTGGTGACTCTATCAGCGTATACCCTACATTCAGCGTAAGCCAGAAGGTTAAGGATACGATTATCGACTACACAATCCGTCTTGGTAAGGAGATTGGTATCATCGGTTTGTACAACATTCAGTTTATCGCCGATGACAGTGATATGGTCTACGTTATCGAGGTTAACCCACGTTCATCGCGTACCGTGCCATTCCTATCGAAGGCTACGGGCACTCCAATGGCGAAGATTGCTACAAACGTAATGCTTGGCAAGTCGCTCAAGGAGCAGGGTGTAGAGAGGGTTATCGCCGACGAGAAGAAGCGTTGGTACGTAAAGACCCCAGCCTTCTCGTTCGCTAAGATTCGCGGTGTGGACTCTTACCTATCGCCAGAGATGAAGTCAACAGGTGAGGCTATCGGTTATGACGCTTCGTTGCGCCGTGCGTTGTACAAGTCTTTGCAGTCGTCGGGTATGACCATCGCTAACTACGGCACTATCTTCGTATCTATCGCCGATGCAGATAAGCAGCGCGCATTGCCGCTTATCCGTCGCTTCTACGAGCTTGGTTTCAACATCGAGGCCACAAGCGGTACAACAAAATTCCTTCGCGAGAATGGTGTTCGCACCCGCTGCTTGAAGAAGCTTAGCGAGGGCTCAACCGAGATCTTCGACTCTATCCGCAAGGGTCACGTAAACTATGTAATCAACACCATCGACATCAACCAGCATAGTGCGCGCCTTGATGGTTACGATATTCGTCGCTGCGCTGTTGAGAACAACGTGACCATCTTCACAGCGTTGGAGACCGTGAGCGTGCTTCTTGATGTTTTGGAGGAGATTACACTCGGCGTATCAACTATTGATGCAGAATAACTATGTATAAGAGAGATATTTATACGATACTAAGTAACGAGCCTCTAACACCTGCGGTCTGGCGTATGGTGTTGGAGGGCGATACTCAGTATATCACCCGTTCGGGACAATTTATTAACATTGAGCTTGCAGGCAAGTTCCTACGCCGACCTATTTCGGTATCGGACTACGATGAGAAGAGTGTCACTATTATATATAAGGTAGTAGGTCGTGGTACAGAGCAGATGAAGGGTATGGTTGCGGGCGAGAAGCTCGACATCCTTACAGGTCTTGGCAACGGCTTCAACACCGAGAATAGCGGCGCGCGCCCATTGTTGGTGGGTGGTGGCGTTGGTGTGCCTCCGATGTACAACCTCTGTAAGCGCCTCATTAGCGAGGGTAAACGTCCGATTGTCATCATCGGCTTTAACACCAAGGAGGAGGTATTCTACTACGAGGAGTTCAAGGCGTTGGGCGTAGATGTATATTGCTCTACGGCAGATGGCTCGTTCGGCACAAAGGGCTTTGTTACGGATGTTATCCGAGGCGAGGGCTTGGAGTTCGACTACCTCTACACCTGCGGTCCATTGCCTATGCTTAAGGCGTTGTACGACGCGACGGCGGTAGATGGCGAGTATAGCTTTGAGGAGCGTATGGGTTGCGGCTTTGGTGCTTGTATGGGTTGCACCTGCAAAACAAAGTATGGCAACAAGCGCATCTGCAAGGATGGTCCAGTACTAAAACGAGAGGAGATAATATGGTAAAGCACTTTGACACATCTGTTGAGCTTTGCGGCGTAAGGCTCGACAATCCAGTAATTCCAGCATCTGGAACATTTGGCTTCGGCAGAGAGTTCGCAGAGTACTACAATCTCGACTGCCTCGGTGCTATATCATTCAAGGGTACAACTCGCGATGCTCGCTTTGGTAACCCCACGCCACGTATTGCTGAGTGCGAGGCGGGTCTTATCAACTCGGTAGGTCTGCAAAACCCTGGTATCGACAAGGTTATCTCGGAGGAGCTACCCCACCTTCGCCAAATCTTCCATAAGCCTATCGTGGCAAATATAAGCGGCTTCTCGTTGGAGGAGTACGAGGAGTGTTGCGCCAAGATTGACAAGGAGGAGCAGGTGGAGATTATCGAGGTCAACGTATCGTGTCCTAACGTACATAATGGCGGTATGAGCTTCGGCACACAGCCAGAGTCGGCTGCGGAGGTTACACGCCGTGTTAAGGCAGTAACGACAAAACCTGTATTTATCAAACTCAGCCCAAATGTAACGGATATAGTGGCTATCGCTCGCGCTTGCGAGGAGGCGGGTGCTGATGGTATCTGCCTGATTAACACCCTGCTCGGTATGCGTATCGACACTATGCGCCGTAAGCCCGTAATCGCCAATAAGATGGGTGGCTTCTCGGGCGACGCTATCTTCCCCGTGGCTGTGCGTATGGTCTATCAGGTGGCAAACGCCTGCAACATCCCAGTTATGGGTTGCGGTGGCGTAAGCTCGGCATCAGATGTTATTGAGATGATGATGGCGGGAGCTACGGCAGTTCAGGTGGGTGCTGCGAACCTCAAAAACCCATACGCAGCGAAGGAGATTATCGAGGCTCTTCCAAAGGAGATGGAGCGCCTTGGCATCGAGCGTCTTAGCGATATAATAGGCATTGTAAAATAAAGCCAACGGCTTTATAAACTGAAAACTGAAAACTGAAAAGTATGGTGCGCTTCGCGCGAGATTTTAAAAAAGTGAAAACTGAAAACTGAAAAGTAAGGTGCGCTTCGCGCGGAGGTTGATTACTGCGCCTGATACCAAAGGGTAGAAAGAGGCAGAAAAGGGCTTAAAGGGGAATCTTAATACAAATAACCCTTTGGGCCCTTTTTGGCCCCTTTAGGCCCTTATCAAAAAAAGGCAACGGCTTTATAAACTGAAAACTGAAAGGTGAAAGGTATTTTTATGGGTTACTATGAAACTCATCTGAACCCATCTGAACCCATCTGAACCCATCTTCAAAAAAGCCATAGGCTTTTAACCATTACTAATTACTAATTACTAATTGTCACATCGTGTCACATCGTGTCACATCGTCACGGGTGTACACCCCCTGTGACAGCGTGACAGCGTGACAACGTGACACCCGAAACCCAAACCCAAACCGAAATCCAAATTCGCCATCTATCTAAATATCAATTAATTTAACTTTAAGTATAAAAATATTTATCAAAATACTTGACAACGGCGTTATAATGTTGTATATTTGCAGTGGGATTTAGGCTTATTCCAAGCTATTCCACTGCTATTTCATTTATATCAATACACTAACAACTTAAATATCAACATTATGAGTACTAATAGTAGTATTATGTCTGCCCTATTAGGGAAAGATATGCCAATGTCAAATGGTTTAACCAACACCCAGCTCCTCAAGCAAGAAGAGCTTAGGCGAGCTGAGGAGTACGTAAAACCATTTATCGTAGATATGTCGAAGCAACTGCCCGATGAGCAGCCACTGATATCTATCGATGGTAGTTGCATCTGCTCGCGCGGTAATATCTCCGCCATCTGTGGCGAGGCCAAGTCTAAGAAGACCTTTCTTGCTTCAGCACTTGTAGCCTCGGCGATGGCAATTCCTCTCGACAAGCTTAATAACTTTAAGAATGTCGAGAAGAATATGGATTTGAACGTGCTCTGGATAGACACCGAGCAGGGCGAACGTCACGTGCGCAGAGTTATCGACCGCATAAGTACGATGACGGGCGCGAAGATGGGTGGTCTGGTAGCAGAACCACGCCTTATGACACTATCTCTCCGTGAGCTTGACCCTATGGAGAGATACACCGTAATGAACGAGGCTATCAAGCGATACCCATTCGATTTAATAGTCATTGATGGTATTGCTGACCTCCAGCGTAATACCAACGACTTAGAGGAAAGCGATGCCCTCGTAGGTGCGCTTATGGCATTGAGTACCAATACTAACACACATATACTCTGTGTGTTGCACACCAATCCTGGTAGCGATAAGGCACGAGGTCACCTCGGCTCCTCGCTACAGCGCAAGGCGGAGACGGTGATATTCGTGCATCGCAATGGCGAGTGCTCGGTGGTAGAACCTCAGTTCTGCCGTAACGAGCCCTTTGAGCGCTTCGCATTCCACGTATCGGAGGAGGGCATCCCCGAGATATGCGATATACCTCAAGGTGAGAGTGGCGGTGTCAACGACCGTATTGTTGAGATTCTTAAGGAGCAGTTTGGTGGCGCTGTGGAGCGCACAACGCTGCGAAACAAGATTATGGAGGTGTTATCACTAAATCGCACTACGGCACTGATGCGTATTAAGCGACTATGTGTAAGTGGTATGTTAGTCGAGGATGGTAATCTTATCCGATACTCCGAGTGTCACGCTGTCACGCCGTCACAGGGTGCACCCCATAGTGACAAATGTGACAAATGTGACAAATGTGACACCATCCCCCGCGGCACACGCCACCCAAGCAAGCCTAAGTCTCGACTGCCCGCCGCCACGTCCGCAATACTACGGGCACTATGACGAAGACGAATGTCCATTTTAGGGTGAAACGGCATACTCCACAGAGGGAAATTATATGTTTATCTACATATCTATTGGTTATTACAACGATTTTTCATATCTTTGTAGAGTATTGTGGCATTTGCCCAGAAATATAGGAGATAAGACATAAAACAAAAAATATAGAGTAATATGAGCAAAAGAGATGTAATTATCGCCTGCGATTTTAGCAGCAAGGAGCAGACTTTGAACTTCTTGGATAAGTTCACAGGTCGTAAGCCATTCGTTAAGATTGGTATGGAGCTTTTCTATGCCGAGGGTCCAGAGATTGTGCGTACGATTAAGGAGCGCGGACACCGCATCTTCCTCGACCTTAAACTTCACGATATTCCAAACACCGTCAAAAAGGCCATGTCTGTACTCCGCAACCTCGATGTAGATATGACAAACGTTCACGCTGCGGGTACTGTCGATATGATGCGAGCTGCTATCGAGGGTCTTACACGCGAGGATGGCACACGTCCACTCCTTATCGCTGTAACTCAGCTAACATCTACCTCGGAGGAGCGTATGCAGAAGGAGTTGCTTATCGGCGCATCTATCAACGACACCATCGTTAAGTATGCCGAGAATGCTAAGGCAGCGGGCTTGGATGGCGTAGTATGCTCACCATTGGAGGCAGCTATGGTTAAGGAGGCGTGTGGTGCAGGGTTTATGACCGTAACACCAGGTGTTCGATTTGCTGATGGCGATGTAGGTGACCAGGTACGTGTTACAACACCTGAGCGCGCTAAGGAGATTGGCTCAGACTTTATCGTTGTGGGTCGCCCTATCACCGCAGCAGATGACCCAGTGGCGGCATACGAGCGTTGCATGAGAGAATTTGCAGAGTAAGACAACAATCACTAACACACTAAAACTGAATATATTATGGAAAAGAAGATAGCTAAAGATCTATTGTCTATTAGCGCAGTATTTTTGCGTCCTGAGCAGCCTTTCACAT
>JAZOSJ010000038.1:0-10564 GCA_045657045.1 Alistipes sp. | reverse complement strand
TTTCTTTTTGCATATAGCACATCATCTATCGCACAAGACTCGTAATGAATATAAGGCTGTAGCCCTGCTACTATCCTTATATTCATTACTTCCCTTTGCACGATACCTAATGCACTATCTGCAAAAATCAAGAGGAGCAAGATTTTGTGCTATATGCAAAAAGGAAAATTAAAGGAGCAAATCAGACAGCTCCTTTCAAGAGGCTGCTACCTACTCTTTGTCTATATTAGCCATACCATTGACATTGGTGAGCTTAACACTTTGTGTAACAGAGAATAATCGTGCAAGCCGAGAGCATAAGAGATCGTTCTATTATGCCGAGGCGCCGCCGATTAAAGCCGAGAATAGATTGCTTTAGCAATCCTCGGCAAGTTAAGCTCATTATAGTTTTTGCTGGTCTCACTCTCTATTGGTATGCCTGGCTTAAAGAGCCGCCTTGGCGGTCATATTCACATTCCCTCCAAACCTCCCTTTAAGTTCCTTTTCGTTGCTACGGCTCGGCAGAGTGAGTAAACTTCCTCTGCTCTCGCCTTAGTCACAACGTTGAGAAAGGGAGGCTTTTAGCTAGCGCAACCCGTAAACTATTATTCATTACGGCGCGCCATAAACTCTGCGCAAATAGAAAAATTGAGAGACCGAAGATCTTCTCTTGAAGAGGCAACTAGCTAAATCCATTTCTATGTAGGTTGCTCTATCGGTGTTCCTGAGCTTAACACTCTGTGTAACAGAGGATAATCGTGCAAGTCGAGAGCAGAAGAGACGAGTCTATTATGCTGAGGCGCCGCCGATTAAAGCCGAGAATAGATTGCTTTAGCAATCCTCGGCAAGTTAAGCTACAGCTCTTATTTTATAATTGTGTGGTTTTCTATGTGTTACTATGAGTTACGATGGGTTAATATGTGTTTCTTTTAATAAGGAATTTAGCGAGTCAGTTCTTGTGTGGTCTAGTGGGGAAGTATGATTTGCTTGGGGTGATTTGTACTAGTTATTATTTCATTTATTGGATATAATTCAATTATTTTCTAAAATTTTTGCTCTTTTCTCTTGACTCGTACCTTGGGTCATATATTAACTTTGTACCCGCTAGCAAAATTATCGTACGATTATGAGTAATAATACAAAGTTAAAAATCGGAGAGTTCTCAAAGATGATGCAGGTCACGGTAAAGACCTTGCGCCACTATGAGCAGAGAGGTTTGCTTATGCCCGAAGAGGTGGACAAGTGGACGGGGTATCGCTATTATAGCATTGCGCAGATGCAGAGGCTCAACACCATTCGTGGATTGCAACGACAAGGTTTCACACTTGAAGAGATTAAGGAGTTGTTAGAGGATGGTGCGCAGATGCCGAGAATTGATCAGTTAACTCAAAAAATCGAGGAGACCGATCATCAACTTCAATTGCTTCTGGAGCGTCGTAGGCAGCTACTTAGATGGTTGGACTCTCACAAGAAAATTAGCACAATGGAAAAATTTAGTATTCAATCTCTGCCAGAGATTATTGTGGCAAGTCATCGTGAAATTATTGTAGATTATAGCGCATTGGGCACGCTATGCGTAAACAAGATTGGCCCAGAGATGCAGCGTCTTGGTTGTAAATGTCCACCGCCTGGATATTGTTTCACTATTGAGCACGCGAAGGAGTATCATCCCACAGACATTGATATAGAGTATTGTGAGCAGGTGGAGGAGATGGGTATTGATAGCAATATCATACAGTTCAAGCGTCTTGCTGCCGTGCCAAAGGCTCTATGTATGAAGCACGTGGGACCATACGAACGTTTTTATGAGTCTTACACTGAGGCATTCAAGTATATGGAAGTGCAGGGCTACAAAATTGCGGGGCATCCGCGTACCTGCTATATAGATGGTGCGTGGAATCAGGAAGACCCTGAGCAGTGGATATCTATTATTCAGATTCCAATAGAGTAAGGATATATCTATAATAAATGGGGTTGTCCATCATTGTTGGTCAACCCCATCTTATTACTATGAAATGTGGTTATTATCTGCGTGATTGGTACTGCTTGATAACACCGCGCTTTGAGTCACGAATGAACTTGATCAAGTAGTCGCGCTCGGCGCTCTGTGGGAGCTCGCTCTCAGCCTTATCGCAACCTGTCATATAGTTAAGGTCGCTCTGGAACAAGATGCGGCAGGTGTTATGAATAGCCTCAATCTGCTCAGCTGTAAAGCCACGACGCGATAGACCCACCTTATTGATGCCTGCGTAGCGAGCCTCGCCATTTGTTACGATAACGTATGGTGGGATATCCTGAGATACGAGTGCACCGCCCTGAATCATACAGTGGTCGCCAACGTGGATCCACTGGTGGATAGCCGCGTGGCCACCGATAACAACCCAATCGCCAATCTCAACCTCGCCAGCCAACGATACGCGGTTAGCAATAACGCAGTGGCTACCAACAACGTCGTCGTGAGCAACGTGAACGTATGCCATAAGCAAGTTGTTGCTACCAACAACGGTAGTGCCACGTGAGGCTGTACCACGAGAGATAGTTACGCACTCGCGGATGTCGTTGTAGTCACCGATAACAGCAGTAGTCTTCTCGCCAGCGAACTTCAAGTCCTGAGGTAGGCAAGAGATACATGCACCAGGGTGAATCTTGTTACCCTTACCCAAACGTGCGCCATCGTAGATGATGGCGTGTGGGCCAATCCAGCAGTCGTCGCCAATTACAACATCGCCCTCGATGTATGCAAAAGGCTCAATAGTGACGTTCTTACCAATCTTTGCGTCTGGGTGAACGTACGCCAAATTACTAATCATAAAACTAAACTTTATTTCTTCAATTATCGTTTCTTTGCCATCTGGGCTGTGAGTACCGCCTCCGATGCGAGCTGACCGCCAACAAATGCCTTACATATTGCTGTGCAGATACCGCGACGCATATCAATCATCTGGCACTCAATCTGGAGTGTGTCGCCTGGAACAACCTTGCGCTTCCACTTAACGTTCTCGGCTTTGAGGAAGTATGTAGAGTAGCTCTCTGGGTCCTCGACCTTATTAAGTACAAGAAGACCGCAGCACTGCGCCATAGCCTCTACGATAAGTACGCCTGGCATTACAGGCTCCTCAGGGAAGTGACCTACGAAGAATGGCTCATTCATAGATACCTGCTTGATACCGCAGATAGCATTCTCCTCAAGGTGTGCAACACGATCTACAAGGAGGAATGGTGGGCGGTGTGGAAGCAACGACTTAATCTTATTGATATCCATCAATGGCTGATCCTTAGAGCTATACTTGAACATTGGCTTCTCACCACTACGACGGATAGTGCGCAAAAGCTCCTTCATAAACTCTGTATTTGCGTAGTGACCAGGACGAGTAGCCCATACACGACCCTTGATGCGCATACCAAGCAAGGCA
Organism: Alistipes sp.; assembly: GCA_045657045.1. GTDB lineage: Bacteria > Bacteroidota > Bacteroidia > Bacteroidales > Rikenellaceae > Alistipes. The sequence goes on along the minus strand of JAZOSJ010000038.1, from coordinate 7,172 downwards.
AAATCACCAAGCAAGTCGAGGAGCTTATGGCGTGCAAGCTCGTTGTTGGCTCGAAGCTGCTGGTTGTTAAGGTAGCCGCCTGTTACCTCGATATTATCCTTGCCGAAGATGCTCTTTAGGCGCTCAAGCTGTGAGTCTGGAACAGGATTCTCAACAACGACGATAGCGTTGTCCAAGTCGCCACCCTTGATAAGGTTGAGATTTAGAAGTGGCTCCAACTCGTGGAGGAACACGAAGGTACGGCACATAGCAATCTTCTCAGTGTAGTTATCCTCCTTGCTATATACGGCGTACTGGTTACCTACAACCTTAGAGTTGTAGTCCACGTGTACTGATACTGAGTACTCATCATCTGGGTAGAGAACGATAGCCACGCCCTTCTCTGGGAGGGTGTAAACCTGCTTCTCTGTAACCTCATAATATTTGCGATCTGCCTCCTGCTCTACAAGACCTACCTCCAAGATGCGCTCTGCGTACTCCTTAGCCGAGCCATCCATAATTGGGGTCTCTGGGGCGTTGATGTCGATGATAGCGTTATCTACACCCAATGTCCACAATGCTGACATAATGTGCTCGATAGTGCTAACCTTAGCTGCGCCCTTCTCGATGGTTGTACCGCGAGATGTGTCTGTAACATACTCGCACAATGCTGGAACCTCTGGCTGATCCTCCAAGTCGACACGACGGAAGATAAAGCCAGTGTTCTCCTCTGCTGGGTGTACGGTCATAGTGACCTGAAGACCTGTATGTAGTCCCTTGCCTGAGAACGAAATTGCTGTGGCAAGTGTCTGCTGTTTTGTTGCCATGATATATAGTTTTTATCTTGTTACAATAATCTTACTCTCTTGTGCAGAGAGAGGTTTAACAACCTAATTTTGTCATAATGCCACAAATGTAGTAAAAATTCTAAAATAATTACTATTTTTGCATTGATTTATATGAAGATAACGCAACAATTTAATGCAAAAAGGCAATAAAGATATAAAAAGAGTCGTTTCTCACCGCAGAGGCATAGACCTTGGAGCTACGCGCAAGGAGTCGTTGGGCGAGTGGCTCTATACGCATCGTGTGGGTCTGATTGTGGTTTTGATAGCCTTTATCGTTGGCGGAACGTGGTTGGCAACAGCACGATATAGCTTTACACTACCCCCCGTTGAGTATCTCGTGGAGTTTGTAGAGGAGGTCCCTTCGGAGGCAGAGGTAGAGGAGTTGAAGCGTAAGCGCGACCAGCTACAAGATGAGATAGATCGTCGCTTGCAGGAGGTGCAAAAGGTTAAAAATCTCCAATCGAACGATGCCTCGGAGACATCGGGTTCGAGTAATAAACTCGGTCATGATAGCCAGACGCAGGAGATGATGGATAAAATAGCCTCGGATATGGCGGCAAATCGCAAGGAGTTCGAAAGCGGTATGCGCGAGGTGAGTGAGATTGGCAAGGGTGGCGAAGGCGATGGTGCTGGAGAGGACAAGGAGAGTGGCGAGAAGGGTAAATTCTCGGGCGCTGTGACCGTGGCTTATAACTTTGCTAATCCTGTGCGCCATCATCGCGATTTATATGTACCTGCCTACCGTAGTAAGGGTGGCGGTGTTGTGGTTGTAGATGTATGGCTCGACCGCAATGGTAAGGTTACGCAGGCGCGCATTGTATCCTCGACAAACAAGGAGCTAAACGAGCAAGCGTTAGAAGCTGCGCGCCATCGTAAGACGCTCTTTAAGATAGATGATACGGCTCCTACGTCGCATCGCGGAACTATTACCTATACCTTTGTGGCTCAGTAATATATACCAATAATAGGCGCAGATAATTTGATATAGATAAGAAGATATATGCTAAGTGAAAATTTCTTGCTAATCGGTGCGTTGCTGCTCTTTGTAGCGGTGCTTGCGGGTAAGGCGGCATATAGGCTTGGTGCACCAGCCTTGCTGCTCTTCCTTGGTGTGGGCGTGCTCTTTGGTTATAACGATTTTGTATCGTTCCACTCGGTAGATTTTGCAGAGTTTGTTGGTATGGTTGCGCTCTGTATTATCCTTTTTGGTGGCGGTATGGATACCACATTCTCGGATATACGACCGGTGATGATACCCGGTGTTGTGATGGCGACACTCGGTGTGGCTCTGACGGCAGCAATTGTGGGACTCTTTATCTATTTTGTTGCGCCGTTGGTCGGTGTGTCGCAGGATATTTCTATCCCTTTCGCCCTCCTTATGGCGGCTACGATGTCATCTACTGACTCTGCATCCGTATTCTCTATCCTGCGTACTAAGAAACAGGGACTTATGGAGAATTTGCGCCCCTTGTTGGAGTTGGAGAGTGGTAGTAATGACCCTATGGCGTATGTGCTTACCGTGGTGCTTGTCAGCGTGGTTACGGGCGATAATGTCTCGGCGAGTGGGGTGGTTGGCACATTCTTCGTTCAGATGCTTGTAGGCGCGGTGTTGGGCTATGCCTTTGGTCGTGCCACGGTGTGGATTATCAATAAGATAAACATTCGAAGTAATCAGTCTCTATACTCAGTGTTGTTGCTTGCCTGCGCTTTCTTTGTGTTCTCCTTTACCACGATGGCCTACGGTAACGGTTACCTTGCGGTGTATATCGCGGGTTTAGTGGTTGGAAATATGAAGATTGTGCACCGCAATATGCTGAGAATCTTCTTCGATAGTTTCACGTGGCTGCTTCAAATTGTATTGTTCCTAATCCTCGGACTTCTTGTTAACGTACACGAACTTCTAAGCACCGATGTCCTTATTATGGGCGGACTTATCGGACTCTTTATGATACTTGTTGCGCGCCCTGTGGCAGTCTTTCTAAGCCTTGCCCCTTTCCGCAACTTTACTATTAAGGCGCGTACCTACGTCTCGTGGGTGGGTCTGCGTGGCGCTGTGCCTATTATCTTCGCCCTCTACTCCGTAAGCCACGGTGTTGAGAACTCCGACTTTCTGTTTAACGTAGTCTTTATCGTGACCATAATATCGCTACTTGTTCAGGGTACTACCGTGAGTGGTATGGCAAACTGGCTCAACCTCTCATTTAAGGAGCGTGAGCGCACCTTCAAACTTGTTGTTCCCGACCATATACGTAGCGAGTTTTCGGAGATTGAGGTTAATGGCTCGATGCTTCGCAATGGCAAGACCCTCAAAGATATACGTCTTCCAGGGCACACTCTCGTTGTTATGGTCTACCGCGCTGGTAACTACTTTGTACCCAAGGGCGATACCGAGCTTCACAAAGCCGATAAACTTCTTGTCGTATCCGATAATAACGACGAACTAATCCGCAAAGTGGATGAGTTGGGAATAGAGAATATTCTTAAAATGCAGTAAGTTGAATTTGTTGTGATAGTGGCGCATCTGCGGCACATCTCAAAGGGAAATATCCAGGGCTGTACTTCGTAATTTGTTGTGATAGCGGCGCATCTGCGGCACATCTCAAAGTAAAATATCCAGGGCTGTACTTCGTGTACTATCCCTGGATATTTCCTTTTGTGATGCACCACATCTGCACCACTCTGACAACAAATTTAGTCTCGCAAGAGATTACTCTGGCTTAACGAGTGATAGGTACAACTCGTCGAGCTGTGCCTGTGCCACAGGTGATGGGCCATCGAGCATTACATCGCGACCTGCGTTGTTCTTAGGGAAGGCGATGTAGTCGCGGATAGAGTCCGAACCACCGAAGAGTGAGCATAGACGGTCGAAACCAAAGGCAAGACCACCGTGTGGAGGAGCACCATACTTAAAGGCGTTCATTAGGAAGCCGAACTGCTCCTCTGCAGCCTCAGGGGTGAAGCCAAGGGCATCGAATACCTTAGCCTGAAGCTCTGCATCGTGGATACGGATAGAGCCACCACCAATTTCGGTACCGTTACATACGAAGTCGTAGGCGTTAGCGCGCATCTTGCCAAGCTCGCCAGAGTCGAAATACTTAGCATCCTCAGGCTTAGGCGAGGTGAATGGGTGGTGCATAGCGTAGAAGCGTTGTGTCTCCTCGTCCCACTCGAACATTGGGAAGTCGACAACCCACAATGGAGCGAACTTCTTTGGATCACGAAGACCAAGACGCTCGGCAACCTCCAAGCGGAGTGTGCAGAGCTGCGTAAGAGTCTTGAACTTCTCACCGCAAAGGATGAAGATCATATCGCCAGCCTTAGCACCTGTGCGCTCAGCAATAGCCTGCAACTCCTCGGCAGAGAAGAACTTGTCGATAGATGACTTGATGCCACCATTCTCCTCCAAACGAATCCACACAAGACCCTTGGCACCAACCTGTGGGCGCTTAACGAACTCGGTGAGTTCGTCAATCTGCTTACGAGTATATGGTGCGCAACCCTCAGCAGCAAAGCCTACGATATACTCCGCCGAGTCGAAGACAACGAAATCGTGACCATGTGCAAGGTCTGTGATGTCTGCAAAGGTCATACCGAAGCGCAAGTCTGGCTTATCCGAGCCATACTTCTCCATAGCCTCAATCCATGGCATACGACGGAATGGCTCCGAGAACTCGATGTCCATAACCTCCTTAAACATATAGCGCGCCCAGCGCTCGAAGATTTCGAGTACATCCTCCTGCTCAACGAACGACATCTCGCAGTCAATCTGTGTAAACTCTGGCTGACGGTCGGCACGAAGATCCTCGTCGCGGAAGCAACGTACAATCTGGAAGTAGCGGTCGTAGCCCGCAACCATCAAGAGCTGCTTCAATGTCTGTGGCGACTGTGGCAAAGCGTAGAACTGGTTAGGGTTCATACGTGATGGCACGATAAAGTCGCGCGCACCCTCAGGTGTAGACTTGATAAGGTATGGTGTCTCAATCTCGAGGAAGCCCTCCTTATCGAGGAACTGGCGTACTGCCTGAGCCATGCGGTGACGAAGAATCATCGCACGCTGCAATGGTGGACGGCGCAAGTCGAGGTAGCGATACTTCATTCTTAGGTCATCACCACCATCAGACTCCTCCTCGATGGTGAATGGAGGTGTCACGGCGCGGTTTAGAATCTTAATCTCAGAAGCCGAGATTTCAATCTCGCCGGTAGCGATTTTTGAGTTCTTAGATGAACGCTCTACAACCTTGCCCTTAACTTGTAGAACAAACTCACGACCTACCTCAGAAGCGATAGCCTTAACCGCTTCTGAAGAGTGCTCCTCGACAGTAATCTGAGTGATGCCAAAGCGGTCACGAAGGTCGATAAAAGCCATAGCGCCGAGGTTACGTACCTTCTGCACCCAGCCCGCAAGAGTTACCTCCTGACCAACATTTTCAATGCGGAGTTCACCGCAGTTATGTGTCCTGTACATAGTATATATTTTTGAATTATCTTTTGTATCTCTTTTTTTTATACCTTTGTAACCCACAAAGGTAATAATTTTACAATAACATCAACAACATAATGGTAGAAAAAAATAGTATTTCGCGCGAAATAGATGAAAAATATATGCGTATGGCAATAGCAGAGGCCCAGCGCGCGTTATCAAAGAAGGAGGTCCCCATAGGCGCGGTGGTCGTTGCGGGTGATAGAATCATAGGTCGCGGACACAACCTTGTTGAGACGTTGATGGATGCTACGGCACATGCCGAGATGCAGGCTATTACGGCGGCAATGTCGACACTCGGTGGTAAGTACCTTAACGACTGCACGCTCTATGTTACCGTGGAACCTTGTGTTATGTGTGGTGGAGCGTTGGCGTGGAGCCAGATAGGTCGCGTGGTCTATGGCGCTGCTGATGCAAAGCGTGGATATTCGACCTATTCGGAGCGCATTATGCACCCACGCACAGAGGTGGTATGCGGAGTGCTCAAGGAGGAGTGTGAGGCGCTTATGCAACAATTTTTCAGTGGTTTACGCAAATAATTGACCATAAAAGGTGTGCTATTGCAAAAAATGTTGTACTTTTGTGGTTGGTTTAACCCGAACAGAGAGAATTAATTGAAACTTAAAAATAATTTAGACGCTATGAAAAAAATCTTTTTGACCGTTGTAGCCATGATGGGTGCAACAACACTTTTCGCTCAGATTGATGTTGTAGCTACATTCCAGCAGGCAACAGCAAATGCTAAGGCAGCAAACTACACTGAGGCTATCGCTCAGTTCCAGAGCATCATCGACGCAAGCTGGGATATCGAGGAGCCAGATGCAAACCAGCAGAAGGCTTTTGCAGGTTCTAAGAAGTTTATCGTAACTTGCTACAACAAGATGGGTATCGCTGCTTACAATGCTAAGAACTACGAGGAGGCTATCGCAAACTTCTCTGAGGCTGCAAACCTTGCAGAGCTTTATGAGGATGTTGCTGCCATGAACAAGAATCGCGCATATGTAGGTCAGATGTACCAGGCTCAGGGTGCTGATGCCTTCAACTCTGAGGACTACGCTACTGCAATCGCAGTATTCTCAAAGGGCTACGAGGCTGACCCACGTAACACTGAGATGGCGCTTAACCTTGCTGAGAGCTACTTCAAGAGCGATATGTATCAGGATGGTATGAAGATTTGTACTAAGATTGCAGCTATGAATGCTGATAAGTTTGCCGAGGCTATCGCATCTGCACAGTACAAGATGGAGATCTACACCAACAACGAGGTTGCTAAACTTCAGATTGCTAACGACTACGATGGTATCATCGCTATGGCAACAGAGCTTGAGGATGCAGCTATGGCAGCTAAGATTACTCTCCAAGCATACTACGGTAAGAAGGACTTCAATAAGATGATTGAGCTTTCGGAGTCTGCTCTTGCAGCTCAGACCACAGACGAGGGTCGTAGCGATATCTACTATTTGCTCGGTGTTGCTTACAACGAGAAGGAGCAGTTCGACCAGGCTGTTGCGGCTATGAAGAACGTAACTGCTGGTAACAACGTAGCTAACGCTCAGGCCGTTATCGCGGCTCTTACTGCTGAGAAGTAGTCCATTATTAGACTAATGTTTAAGGAGTTCAGTTGAGGCTGAACTCCTTTTTTTGTTGTGATAAGGCAGACATCTACTGCCGCTAACAAAAATAAATGCGAATGGGCAGTACGTCAAAGTACAGCCCATCCGCATTTTTTTTGCCGAGCGAAAGTATCTGCAGCCTTCTAACAACAAATTAGCTTGCCCCGGGAATGCTCATTTACGCCTAAGTAAACTACGCTTTTTCGGGCTTCGCAACGCCGCGAGTAAGCTAGAGCAGAGACCGCTTGCGGA
>JAZOSJ010000037.1:0-12189 GCA_045657045.1 Alistipes sp. | reverse complement strand
TCAAGGGTCACAATACCTGGACCTCTATTGTTGGTGGTGCTACGACAATCGGCTTTGGTGGTTCGGTAGGTCCTGAGGCACCTATCGTGCTTACGGGTGCTGCCATAGGCTCAAATATCGGTAAGCTTGCCCGCCTCAACTACAAGAATATCACCCTACTCCTCTGTTGCGGCGCGGGTGCTGCGGTGGCTGCGGTCTTTAAGGCTCCGATTACGGGTGTTGTCTTCGTGCTCGAAATCCTGATGCTCGACATCACCTCGAAGTCTATCATTCCGCTATTGATGGCATCTATGACAGCGACCATCACCTCATTGGTGTTGCACGGCTTCTCGCCTATCTACGCGGTATCGCTTACCGAGAGCGATATGTTTCAGGTGGCACACTTGCCGTTGTTCATTCTATTGGGATGCTTCTGCGGTGTTATGGCGTACTACTTCACCTCGGTAAACTCTAAGGTCGGAGGCTTCTACAAATCTATCACCGAGCAGTGGCGTAAGTGGCTCTATGCAGGTCTTACGCTCGGTATCCTGATTTTTATCTTTCCACCGCTCTATGGTGAGGGACACAATAGTTTTAGCTCGTTGATGAATGGCGAGACAGTATCACTCTTCGACAACACCCTCTTCTACTCTTTTAGCGATGCTGATTGGTTCTTGATTATCTACCTTATTGCGATTATGCTCTTTAAGGTGGTAGCTATGGCTACGACAAACGCCGCTGGCGGTGTTGGTGGTACCTTTGCCCCATCCCTCTTCGTGGGAGCCTTTGCGGGTGCTACATTGGCGGTTATCTGCCGCACGACCTTTGGCTGGGACATCTCGATAACATCCTTTACCCTTGCAGGTATGGCGGGTGTGATGTCGGGCGTTATGAAGGCACCACTTACAGCGATATTCCTTATCGCTGAGCTCTCGAATGGCTACGGACTCTTTATTCCGCTGATGATAGTATCGTGCATCTCGTTTGCCGTTAACTATGGTCTCGACCGCGACTCTATCTACACCAAGCAGTTGCGTATGCGTGGCGAGCTGCTAACACACGACAAAGATTCATCGGCATTCGTATTCCTACGCCTCGACCAGCTTATGGAGACCGACTTTATCCGTCTGCGCGAGTCTATCACACTTGGCGATGTAGTGAACATCATCTCCAACGCCCGTCGTAACATCTTCCCTGTGGTGGATAACCAGGATAAGCTTATTGGTATTGTACAGCTCGACGACCTGCGCCACGATATGTTCAACCGCGAGAAGTGGGGCAAGTCAATTATGCACTATATGATACAGCCACCAGATAAGATTCTCGAACACGAGATGATTCAGAGCATTATGCCCCGCTTCGAGCAGAGCAACACTTGGATGCTGCCTGTTGTGGACAAGCAAAACCATTACTTAGGCTTTATCTCAAAATCACGAATACTAAACTCATACCGCGAAGCACTTGTAAACGTTTCGCAGGCAGACTAACAAACAAACTGAAAACTGAAAACTGAAAACTGAAAAGTAAAAAGTAAAAGGGTGATTAGAGGTGATTAGAGGTGATTAGGGGTGATTAGGGGTGATTAGGGGTGGATATAAATAGAACCATTAACCTCATTAACCTCATTAAATTCCCTAAACTCCATACTAAAACTGAAAAGTAATGGTGCGCTTCGCGCAAGATAAAATAAAAAAAGAAAAACGAAATAAAAATATAAACGAAAATTATGGCATTGCAATGTGGAATCGTAGGACTTCCAAATGTTGGTAAGTCTACCCTATTTAACTGTTTGTCGAATGCACGCGCTCAGGCGGCAAACTTCCCTTTCTGTACTATCGAGCCTAACGTAGGCGTTATCACCGTACCCGACGAGCGTCTTACAAAGCTTGTGGAGATAGACAACCCTAAGCGCGTTGTTCCAACCACTATCGAGATTGTCGATATCGCAGGTCTTGTAAAGGGAGCCTCTAAGGGCGAGGGTCTTGGTAATAAGTTCCTTGCCAACATCCGTAACACCAACGCTATCATCCACGTGTTACGATGCTTCGAGAACGAGAATATCACCCACGTAGATGGCACCGTAGACCCTGTACGCGACAAGGGCATCATCGACACCGAGCTTCAGCTCAAAGACCTTGAAACCATCGAGAATCGTATCGGCAAGTGCCAGAAGCAGGCTACTGCGGGCGATAAGATTGCTAAGCGTCAGTACGACATCTTGTGTCGTTATAAGGAGGCTTTGGAGCAGGGACTCTCGGCTCGCACCGTAGAGCTAAGCGCTGAGGAGCGCAAGACGGTATGGGATTTGAATCTTCTAACTGATAAGCCTGTGTTGTATGTCTGCAACGTAGATGAGGGCGCAGCTGTAAATGGCAACGAGCACACCGAGGCAGTACGCGCAGCTATCGCCAACGAGCACGCCGAGATGCTTATCGTAGCAGCGAGCGCAGAGGCAGATATTGCTGAATTGGAGAGCTGGGAGGAGCGCCAGATGTTCTTGCAGCATATGGGTCTTGAGGAGTCGGGCGTAAGCCGTCTTATCAAGGCTGCTTACCGTCTTCTTGATTTACAGACCTTCTTCACTACGGGTGCTGATGAGAGCCGCGCTTGGACCTTCCGTCGCGGTATGAAGGCTCCAGAGACTGCTGGTGTCATCCACTCCGACTTCGAGCGAGGCTTTATCCGTGCCGAGGTTATCAAGTATGCCGATTATGTGGAGCTTGGCTCGGAGCGTGCTTGCCGCGAGGTTGGTAAGATTGGCATCGAGGGCAAGGAGTATGTTGTCGAAGATGGCGATATTATGCACTTCCTATTTAACGTATAATAGATTGACGCATTATGAATGACCTTTGGAAACATATAATCATTGCATCATCCGTGGTGCTATCGTCGATAGTCTTGTCTGCTGCCATCACACAGCGCTACCGTGCTAATACCGGCACTATCACCGTTACGGGTCTTGGCGAGACACAGTTCACCTCCGACCTTATCACCATTGAGGGCAATATCGAGATTGAGAACTACGACGCTGCCGAGGGCTACCGCGCTTTGGAGCAGAGCCGTGAGAGCGTCATCAACTTCCTAACATCTAAGGGTGTTGCACGCGAGGCTATCAGCTTCAATATGCCAAGCTCATATAAGCTCTCGGAGTCTGTATACGAGAATGGCGACTATGTTGGCTCACGTTTTGCGGGCTACAAACTTACACAGTGGTTCAACATCGAGTCGAACGATGTGGACACCGTGGAGGCTGCGGCACGCGAGCTACCATCGTTGCTTGCACGTGGTATTAGCATCGAGGTAGAGAACCCTATGTACTATTACACCGAATTGGAGAGCGTAAAACTAAACCTTTTGGCCGCAGCGGCTGCCGATGCTCGTGAGCGCGCTAAGAATATCGCCGAGAACTCGGATGCCGAGCTTGGCGAGCTTGCTATGTCGCGCGCTGGTGTCTTCCAGATTACCGCAGCTACGGGCGATGAGGAGTTCTTGGCAGGAGGCTCGTTCAACCTCTCATCACGCGAGAAGAAGGCACGAGTAACAGTACGTGCTGAGTATAAAATCAAGCAGAAATCAAAGCAACAACCACAACATTAACAATCGTAAATTAAGAAATATAGAGTATGAATAGAGAAGTAAGAGTTCGTTTTGCACCCAGCCCAACGGGTCCACTACATATTGGCGGTGTGCGCACTGCACTATACAACTACCTTTTTGCCCGCCGTCACGGCGGCAAGATGATTCTCCGCATCGAGGACACCGACTCACAGCGTTTCGTACCTGGTGCCGAGGAGTATATCATCGAGTCGTTGAAGTGGTGTGGCATCGAGATTGACGAGGGTGTAGGCGTAGGCGGTCCTCACGCCCCATACCGTCAGAGCGAGCGTCGAGAAATCTACCTTAAATATGCCAAGCAGCTTATCGAGGCTGGCTGGGCATACTACGCATTCGACACCCCAGAGGAGTTGGAGGCTCTACGCAACGAGGCTGAGGCTGCGGGCAAGACCTTTGCCTACAACTATGAGGTGCGCGAGAAGCTCCCAACATCGTTGGTACTATCGAAGGAGGAGGTCGAGGAGCGCATCGCACGTGGTGATCAGTGGGTAGTACGCTTTAAGATGCCTGAGAACGAGGTCGTGAAGATGGATGACCTTATCCGTGGTCACGTTGAGGTTAACACATCAACCCTCGATGATAAGGTGCTTTATAAGTCGGCTGATGCCCTCCCAACATACCACCTTGCAAATATCGTTGACGACCATCTTATGGAGGTGTCGCACGTTATCCGTGGCGAGGAGTGGTTGCCATCGTTGCCTTTGCACTATTTGCTGTATCGCGCCTTTGGCTGGACCGACACTCAGCCAGAGTTTGCACACTTGCCACTTCTTTTGAAGCCTACGGGTAGCGGTAAGCTATCGAAGCGTGATGGCGACAAGATGGGCTTCCCTGTATTCCCACTCTTCTGGACATCACCTACTGGCGAGACCTCACGTGGCTACCGCGAGGACGGCTACCTTGCTGAGGCATTTATCAATATGTTGTCGTTGCTTGGCTGGAACCCAGGTACCGAGCAGGAGATCTTCTCTATGCAGGAGCTTATCGACTCATTCTCGTTGGATCGCGTATCTAAGGCAGGTGCACGCTTCCAGCCAGATAAGGCTAAGTGGTTTAACGCTCAGTATATGCACAACCTCTCGGACGAGACGTTGGCAGTATATATGCAGCCGGTGTTGAAGGCTCACGGCATCGAGGTATCGGACGCGGAGGCTGGCAAGGCTGCGGGCATTATGAAGGAGCGTATGACCCTCACTACGGATATGTGGGACCTAACATCGTTCTTCTTCGTAGCTCCAACAGAGTACGAGGAGAAGCTCGCGAAGAAGCAGTGGAAGGGCGAGAACCCAGCTATGCTTGCAGAGCTTCGCGGTGTATTGGAGTCTATCGAGGACTTCTCGAAGGAGAACACCGAGAACATCGTTCGCACATGGATCGAGACTAAGGGCTTCTCTCTTGGTCAGGTGATGAACACCTTGCGTCTTGCATTGGTAGGCGCTGGTAAGGGTCCAGGTATGTTCGACGTAACGGAGTTTATCGGCAAGGCTGAGTGCTTGAAGCGTATCGACACTATTATCGCCACTCTTAAACCTGTGGAGTAATGGAGATTTTACAGCATATATGGGGCTCAACACCTGAGGGTGAGGGCATCATACTATATACCATGCGTAACGAGCGCGGCTCGGAGGTGCAACTATGCAACGTAGGAGCATCTATCGTGAGCGTCAAGTTCGCCGACCGCGATGGCAATATCGAGGATGTGGCGTTGGGTTACCAGGACCCTATGAGCTACTTCGGCGATGGCGCTGCAAGCGGTAAGACCGTAGGTCGTGTGGCTGGACGTATCGCGCGCGGTTACATGGTTATCGACGGTGTGGAGTACCGCCTCGAAGTGAACAATGGCCCTAACCATCTTCACGGTGGTGCTAAGGGCTTTGCCAACCGCTATTGGGAGGGTCGCGTGGAGACAAACCGCGTGGTATTCTCCTACATATCTGAGGATATGGAGCAGGGCTACCCTGGCGAGCTTGTTGTGGAGACTATCTACGACTTCGACGACGAGGACAATCTCGAAATTACATTCGTAGCGAAGAGCAACAAAAACACCGTTCTCAACCTTACCAACCACCTCTATTGGAATCTCCACGGCGAGGGCTCGGATAAGACAATCCTCGACCACGAATTGCATCTTAACTGCTCGCAGGTTTTGGAGATGGATACCGTGCAGATACCTACGGGTAAGCTGCTCGATGTTAAGGGCACGGCGCTCGACTTTACATCATGGCGCAAGTTTGGTGACGATATCAACGATGAGTTTAACAACATCCGCACTTACAAGGGCTACGACCACTGCTTCGCGGTAGATGGCTGGCAGAAGAATATCTTGGGTGAGGTTGGCGAACTTCGTTGCGAGGCTACGGGTCGTAAGCTTACGATACTATCCTCACAGCCCGCAGCAGTGCTATACACTGGTAACTGGCTTGCTGGAGGCTGCCCTATCACTAAGTCGGGCAAGCGCTATCAGGACTACGCTGGTGTAGCCATCGAGTGTCAGGGTTTCAGCGATGCTGTGAACCACCCAGAGTTCCCTTCAATAGAGCTTAAAGCCGATGAGCTATACTGCCAGAAGATAGTCTTCAAATTCGGCACGTTCTAACCCCTATGGAGTAAGTGAATTAACCTAACATAACACTATTATATGGCATACGATGTTATAGTTATAGGCGCAGGAGCTGCGGGACTTATCGCAGCAGGCACAGCAGCAATGAGCGGTCGCTCGGTACTCCTTATGGAGAAGATGGAGAAGGCAGGACGTAAGATTCGTATTACGGGTAAGGGTCGTTGTAACCTTACCAATGCCCGCCCCGCAGAGGAGTTTATCGAGAAGGTACGCACCAACCAGGAGTTCTTCTCCGTGGCATTTGCAGAGTTCAACAACCGCGCCACAATACGTTTCTTCGAGCGCTTGGGCGTGAAACTTGAAATCGAGCGTGGCGAGCGCGTATTCCCTAAGAGCGGTAAGGCGTGGGACATCGCCAACGCTTTGGTGGACTTTTGCGAGGATAAGGGCGTTAAAATCGTATACAAGACCGAAGTTACCGCTATCGAGACTATGGCGGGCAAGGTTACCGGCGTGCGCTACCGCAACTCTCGCGGCTTCGAGCGCAGAGAGGAGTGTGAGCACGTCATCGTAGCAACGGGTGGAGTAAGCTACCCCTCAACCGGCTCTACGGGCGATGGCTATAACTTTGCTGCCGATCTCGGACATAACATCGAGCCTGTGCGCCCATCACTAACTCCACTTATCACCTCGCATCCGCAGAAGGAGTACCTCAACGGTCTACTACTAAAGAATGTAGGCGCGAAGCTCTATGTCGATAACGAGCTTGTGCAGGAGGAGTTTGGCGAGCTTGGCTTCTCGGAGCGCGGTATCGAGGGTGCTGTGGCGTTGCGTCTTAGCCGCGATGCTGTGGATGCCATCATCGACGAGAAGCGCGTTAAGATTATCGTCGATTTGAAGCCTGCCCTCGACGAGGAGACCCTTCTTGCCCGTATCGAGCGCGAGATTGCCGAGATGGGACCTTCGGAATTCTTCTCGGAGCTACTACGCAAGCTTGTGCCTAAGCAGATGGTGGTGCCTTTGGCAAAAGAGGTGGACTTCCACTCTAAGACCTACGTAAGTAAGCTCACCGATGCGGAGAAGATGCGCCTTGTGAAGATATTGAAGGGTATGGCATTCCCTATCTCTGACTATGCCCCATTCCAATTCGCTATCGTTACAGCGGGTGGCGTGGACTGCTCGGAGGTAAACAAGTACACTATGGAGTCAAATCTCGTTAAGGGACTATATTTCGCTGGCGAGGTACTCGATATTGATGCCAATACGGGCGGCTATAATATGCAGATTGCCTTCTCTACAGGTCGTCTTGCAGGACAGCTCAAAAAGTAAATAAAGGGAGGTTCTATAAATTAGGTCGAGGCGATTTTGAAGGTTATTTCGGATAGATTCTTTAGCTTTTACGAGGGCGTAATGCGAGCATTATAACCGAGTAAAAATAGAGAAGATACCGAAAGAAACTCAAAAGCGACCGAAATATAAATTCTCCAAATACCAATAAGTACTAAACTTGATTTACTAATTTATAGAACATCCCTTCAGCCTATGAAGCGATCTGGACGAACACTAAAACAGCGTTTGCAGGATATAAGCTATCTGCCCTCGTACCTCAGCCGCGCACGCTACTTTCGTGGTCACGGCGTACACTCGCCCTTTGTCTACGACATCGTGCGCAAGGTATTTATGCAAAGCCAGCTCCTGAACGCAAACAATGTCCTATACTCAGCCCTTTTGGCTAAGGGTGTTGCAAAGCGTCGTTCTGTGCAGTTAGCAAACCTTGCCGAGCACTGCGGGTACGATAATTGGTGTATCGACACAATGGATCAGAAGCAGATGATTATCCTAACGCTCAACACACCCTATACGGAGTTGGTGCGCTATGCTGAGTATGCCCGTGCAAAGGGGGCGACGCTCTGCATTGTCAACCCATATAACAACCGCGAGCGCTGGGAGGTGTGCCTCGGCATTATCAATGCCCACCCCTCTACAACAGTAGATAATCGTGCATATTTGCTTGTGTTTAATAACCACCTACCAAAACAGCGATTTAGACTATGAAAATCTATACCAAGACTGGCGACAACGGCACCACATCACTTATCGGTGGCGAGCGCGTTAAGAAGTATGACCTTCGTGTCGAAGCCTACGGCACTGTTGACGAGCTTACGGCATTTATCGCACTGCTTAGCGATGTCCTTAGCGAGGATGAGCGTACGGAACATATCCCTGCTGAGTTGGCAACAATCGAATCACAACTTATGAGCGTAGCCGCCCTGCTAGCCGTAGGCAAAGGTGGCAAAGATAAGGTAGCACCTATCGCTGAGAATCGAATCACAATGCTCGAAGAGGCTATCGACCGTATGCAAGAGGAGCTCCCTGCAATCACGAAGTTCACAATCCCTGGTGGTCACCGCGCCCTATCGCTCTGCCACGTCTGCCGCACCGTCTGCCGTCGCGCCGAGCGCGCAGCACTCCGCGTAGCTGATGTTGCGGAGGTAGATACCAGCGCAACAATATACCTCAACCGCCTCTCGGACTACCTCTACAGCCTCGGTCGTACGATAACTGAGCGCTTGAAGGTCGAAGAGAAGTTGTGGATACCATAAGGACAAGGTATCGCAAACGGTCTATGTATCAAATAATTTGGACGAAATTATTTGACATTTGAAATAATTTTATACTTTTGCACACTAAATAAGTGTAATGTAACGTTTGAAGAGCAATAAATTTAACGAATAAAACGCATATAGTATGTATTGGACACTTGAACTTGCATCTAAGTTGGAAGATGCACCATGGCCAGCAACCAAAGAGGAGCTAATCGATTACGCCATCCGCTCAGGCTCACCACTTGAAGTTTTGGAGAACCTTCAGGAGATTGAGGACGAGGGCGACATCTACGAGTCAATCGAAGACATCTGGCCAGATTACCCTTCTAAGGACGATTTTCTGTTCAACGAGGAGGAGTATTAGTAGAGATCTATCAGTAACACACTGATAATCAACAAAAAAAAAGAGAAACAAGCATATTTTCTTGTTTCTCTTTTATATTACTTGAACATCGCCACCAACTTAGTCGCAAGTTGTGCGCCGAGCCAGACATCGGTGCCGAAGCGCATCTTGGCTTTGCGGACCTCTTTGGCAAGCCAGGGGTACTCCGCGAAGAGGTTTAGCGAGTAGAATATTGAGTACCAGCCAAGCTGCATAGCTATATCGTCCATAATCGGCGCGATAGGGTTTTGCTCCTTTGCGGTATTCATATATCGGCTATATAGGTCGATAAAGTTTAGAGCATACTCGCGCTTGCGCTTCTTAATCTGCTGCGAGGTCATAGCGGTAGGATTACCCTTACGGTAGTGGTAGATATACTCATCAAGGAATGCCACACTCTTAGCATAGCCCACAAGCTGCGTAGTAACGAAGCAATCCTCAGCATAGCCATACTTCGGTATATAAATATCGTGCTCGAAATAGAGCGTGCGACGGATACACTTATTACATACCGATGCAAAGGAGCGGTGATTGTACATATTTCTAATATACAGCTCACGATTATTGTTATACTCTCTTTCGGGCTTTGGTTTCGAGCGCGTAGGATACTCCTTAACAAGGTTAAAGTAGACAATATCGGCATCTGTAGCCTCGATTTTTTGAGCTATCTTCTTAATCGAGCCCTCTGCAATCCAGTCATCAGAGTCAACATTGTAGATATAGTCGCCTGTAGCATTCTCTATACCTGTACGGCGTGCCGCAGGCAGACCGCCATTCTCTTTGTGGATAATCTTTATTTGTGGGCGCAGGTGGGCAAACTCACTATCTATAAGCTCCTCAAGGAGTTCTATCGAGCGATCCTTAGTGCCGTCATTAACAAACACAAACTCGATATGTGGGTAGTCCTGCACAAAGAGTGTGCGTGCAAACTCCGTAATATACTTCTCAACACCATAGATAGGTGCTATAATTGATATGCGTATAGGTGTATTGCTCATCGTTCTACTTTTTTACTCTGCCACTATTCATCTTATACTCATAGGAGTGTCTACCCTCGGCTCTAAAGTCGGTGTGGTAGCGCTCCAACACTTCACGAAAGACCTCGTCGTACATAGGGATAAAGAGGTCGTTGTGCGCCTTCATATTCTCGATAATCTCACCAGCAAGGTTCATCGTAAGGCTTAGGTCATTGCCTCCACTATAGAATGATGTACCCTTAATAGAGCCTGGCGAGACATTGAGTATCCTGTTCTTCGACCCTGCCACCTCAAGCTCCACATTCACGCTCTCGATAAATATCTTCAATGCAGCCTTTGTAGCGCCATAGACAGCAAACAATGGCGACGACATAAAGCCTGCAATACTTCCCATAACACCACAATAGAAATCTCTATTATCGAGCAATCTATCGTAGAAATGGTGTATGATGCGTATCACTGCCGTGGTGTTGACACTGAAGCTATCCACGATATGCTGCTCCTCGACATCAGCAAAGTGTGCCAGGCGACCAAAGCCAGCGGTAATCATCAAGGTATCAACGCTCTTGAACTCATCGAACAAAGAGAAATCCTCGCTACGCAAATCGAAATTGCGATACTCGAACTTCGAATGCGCATACTTAGAATCTACATCTACCCTATCGACGATATATATTTTGCCATACTCCGCATCCTCGGCAAGAAGCGTGGCGATGGCAAGACCGATGCCATTAGCGCCACCTACAACCAACGCCTCTCTCATAGCTTAAAGAAGTTTTTACGCTCCGCAAACTGCTCCATAATATAGGCCATTGCAATACTCTCCTTTGGAGTTAGGCGTGGCGAGTAGTTTCGGTGATTGACAATACACGACACGAACTCCTGAAGCTCATATCTTAGACCTGGCTCATCCCACTTATAGAAATACTTCTTATTCTTATTCTGGTCCTCGTAGCGTAGCTCGAAGTAGTCGGTCTTCCACCAAGGCGATGGCACGTAGACATAACCCTGAGTACCAGAGATAACAAGATTACCCTCAGTCTTTACGCCCAAGCCGAGCTGGAACGAGGCTACCGACCTGTTAAATAACATAATACCACGAGTGTAGATATCCACACCATTCTCATTTTCACGGCTGTAAAAATTGACATTACGATGCTCCGTACCGAGTAGCTTTAAGATGGGCAACAACGGATAAGAGCCCATCTCGTACAACGAGCCTCCCGCCTCGTTAGGGTCGAGCTCACGGTGGAGGTTCTCGTTACCCCACAACTTCGACTCCGAGGCATCAACACCCACAACCTCACCGATAAGACCACTCTTAACCAAGGTTATAAGGTGATTGAAGGCTGGGCAGTAGGCAGTCTTATTTGCCTCTAAAAGCACTATACCCTGCTTCTCAGCAAGAGCATACAACTCCTCGGCCTCGCTACCACGAAGTACCAACGGCGTCTCACACAAAACGTGGCGACCGCGCTCCAGAGCATACTTAGCCTGCTCGTAGTGGCACAAATGAGGCGTGGCAATATACACAGCATCCGAGGCTTCGACAAGCTCCTCGAAGGTTGAGAACTTAGTGGCGATATTGTGTTGCTCGGCGAAGTTCTCTGCCGTAGCGCTATCTATATCGTAGACACCTGAAATATTTGCTGCATCGACATAAGCGAACTCACGTGCAAAGCGGTTAGCAATGCGACCACAACCCACGATACCGATATTCACTATAATCTCACTCTCAGCACGCAACATTGTGGAGCTAACACCCTCTGTACGTGGCAGATATACAACCTCACAAAACTCGTTAAGATAGTCGAACTTACCCGTCCAATCCGAACCAATAGCAAAGATATCAACCTCATAGCGGAGGATATCGTCGATCTTCTGACCAACATAATCCTCGATAATAACCTGATCAACAAGGCCTGTACTCTTAATCGCCTCGACGCGCTCAAGCACGTTGTTGCGAACATTTAGCTTGCCACGTTCGCGGTCAAAGCTATCGTTGGTAACGCCCACAATAAGGTAGTCGCCCAAGGCCTTAGCTCGACGCAATAGGTTGATATGACCCTC
>JAZOSJ010000036.1:0-12322 GCA_045657045.1 Alistipes sp. | reverse complement strand
CCGCTTGGCCTCCGACTTTTGCTTAAGGAGTCTGGTGTAACGGAGCGTTTGTCAAAGACCGTTCAGAATGAGTTGATGAACATCGTGACCATCTTCCTTGGTATCTCTGTAGGTGCTACTGCCACTGCAACAAACTTCCTAAATGTTAACACACTTAGCATCTTGCTTCTCGGTGTTATCGCGTTTGCACTTGGTTCAGCATCTGGTGTTATCTTGGCTAAGATTATGAACGTCTTCAGCAAGGAGAAGATCAACCCACTTATCGGTTCAGCAGGTGTATCAGCTGTGCCTATGGCTGCGCGTGTATCGCAGACCGTTGGTCAGCAGTACAACCCAGGCAACTTCTTGTTGATGCACGCTATGGGTCCAAACGTTGCTGGTGTTATCGGCTCGGCAGTTGCAGCAGGTATCTTGCTTGCGTTCTTGCCATTGTAATCGATACCTATATATATAAATAGAGGGCGCTTCCGATTACGAAGTGCCCTTTATTATTTAATGAGTAATGAGTAGTGAGTAATTAGTAATAGTTAAAAGGCTTTGCCTTTTAGGGAATGGGTTAATATGAGTTACGATGAGTTAATATGAGTATAAAAAATCACACAGTAACCCATAGTAACCCTTCAGCTTTAGCTGTTCGCTCCCCGAGCGAAACCATTACTAATTACTCATTACTAATTACTCTTTACTCTTTACTAATTCCTTTAAGAATTGTCCCGTATAGCTGCGCTCAACCTTCATAATATCGTCGGGCGTGCCCTCGGCAACGAGCTCTCCGCCCTCGCTACCGCCCTCAGGGCCCATATCTATAATCCAGTCGGCGACCTTAATAACATCCAAGTTATGCTCGATAACGATAGCCGTATTGCCGCAGTCTACAAGGCGGTTGATAACATCGAGCAGCTGGCGTATATCTTCAAAATGTAGGCCCGTAGTTGGCTCATCGAGGATATATAGTGTGCTACCCGTCTCGCGCTTCGACAGCTCCGTAGCGAGCTTAATACGTTGCGACTCGCCACCCGAGAGTGTTGTGCAAGGCTGACCGAGAGTTAGGTAGCCAAGGCCTACCTCCTGCACAGCGCGCAGCTTCTGATAGATGGCAGGTATATGCTCGAAGAACTCCACAGCCATATTTATAGTCATATCCAGCACATCGTTGATGCTCTTACCCTTATACTTCACCTCCAAAGTCTCGCGGTTGTAGCGTTTGCCACCACATGCTCTACACTTTACATAGACATCAGGCAGGAAGTTCATCTCAATGGTCTGGTGTCCCGCACCACGACACTCCTCGCAGCGACCACCCTTAACGTTAAAGGAGAAGCGACCCGCCTTATAGCCACGAATCTGGGCATCGGGCGTAAGCTCAAAGAGTCTGCGTATATCAGCAAAGACATTGGTATATGTGGCAGGGTTACTGCGTGGTGTGCGACCAATAGGCGACTGGTCGACAACCACCAACTTATCTATATGTTCCAAGCCCTCCAACGCCTTATACTTCAAAGGCTGGTCGTAGCTACGATATAGATGGCGCGCAATAATTGGGCGCAGTGTACCATTTATAAGCGACGACTTACCCGAGCCCGAAACACCTGTAACGCAGACGAACTTACCCAACGGAATAGAGACATCGACCCCTTTGAGGTTATGTCCCTCGGCACCACGAATCGTAAGCCACTTGCCATTGCCCTCGCGGAGCTTCGCAGGAGGCTCTATACGTTTACGACCCGTAAGGTAGTCCGCGGTGATGGTATCGCTCTTGCAAATATCCTCGTATGTTCCCGCCGCCGTAATCTTACCGCCACGACGACCTGCGTATGGTCCTACATCGACGATATAGTCTGCCGAGCGCATCATATCCTCATCGTGCTCAACCACAATAACCGAGTTACCCGCATCGCGCAGGTTTTTAAGGCTATTTATAAGTCTGCGATTATCCCTCTGGTGCAGACCGATGCTCGGCTCATCAAGGATATACAATACGTTGACGAGCTTAGAGCCAATCTGCGTTGCAAGCCTAATACGCTGCGACTCACCACCCGAAATCGTGCGTGATGCACGCGCCAAAGAGAGGTAACCGAGGCCCACATCTATAAGGAAGCCTACCCTCTCGCGTATCTCCTTCACTATGTCGCGGGCAATCATCTGCTCCTTGTCGCTAAGGTGCTCCTCGATATGCGACATCCACTCCGAGAACTCCGAGATGGACATTGCCGAGAGCTGGGCGATATTCTTATCACCGATACGGAACTGCAACGCCTCAGGCTTTAAGCGTGAGCCACCACACGCGGGGCAGGTCTCCACAACAAGGAACTGCTCGCGCCACTTCTCACCACGCTTCGACTCCTCATCTACCTCGCGCATAATCCAATCCGAGAGTCCCATCCACTGACATAGCTGCGTACCTCCCGACGTGCTAAACTCGGCAAGATGGATGGTCATAGGTTCAGAGTCGCCATACATAATGGCATTCATACCCTCCTGCGATATGGTCTCGATAGGGTCGTCGATAGTAAAATCGTATCTGCGACCCAGCATCTCCATCATCGCGAAGAGCATATTATTATGGTGCTTGCCCAGAGGCTCGATGCCGCCCTCACGAATAGTGCGCGACATATCTGGCACAAGCTTGCTTATCTCAAATACTGCTCGTTCACCAAGACCATTGCAGACGCTACAAGCACCCTTAGGCGAGTTGAACGAGAAGGTATGGGGCTGTGGCTCTTCGAAGGCCTCGCCCGTAGTGGGACACATAAGGTTGCGCGAGTAGTAGCGCACACCCTCAGTGCCGTAGTCGTATAGCATCATCGTACCCTTACCGTGGCGCATAGCCTCGTTTAACGAGGTGAGCATTCGCTCGCGGTGAGCCACACCAATGACAAGGCGGTCTATGACCATATCAATCGTATGAATCTTATATCTGTCGAGCTTCATACCTGGCGATATCTCGCATATCTCGCCGTCGATGCGGGCGTAGATATAACCCTTGCGCGACATCGTCTCGAATAGTTCGCGGTAGTGACCCTTACGACCCTTAACCACCGGGGCAAGGAAGGCTACACGGCGACCATCGAAGCCCTCGATCATAAGGTCACAAATCCGCTTATCGGAGTAGCGCACCATCGCCTCGCCCGTATGTGGCGAGTAGGCACGCGAGGCACGAGCAAAGAGCAATCGCAAAAAGTCGCTAATCTCCGTAACCGTACCTACCGTTGAGCGCGGATTCTTGTTGGTTGTCTTTTGTTCGATAGCGATTACAGGGCTAAGTCCCGTGATATGGTCGACATCGGGGCGCTCCATATTACCAACAAATTGGCGAGCATACGACGACAAGGTCTCCATATAGCGGCGCTGACCCTCGGCATAGATAGTGTCGAAAGCCAACGACGACTTACCCGAGCCCGACATACCCGTGATAACAACGAGGGAGTCGCGCGGAATGGCAACATCCACGTTTTTAAGGTTATGCACCCTCGCACCTGTAACTACAATCTCACGCTTCGACATTCCAACAAATTATAGTAAACCAGCCAATAGGTTGTGCAACGACACCCACCCCATAAGGTCGAGGAAGAAGACCACGATAATAGCCAGCGTAAACCATCTTACAAACTTAACACCCCAGCTCATCGCCCAATGCGATGCCATCACAGCACCGATGATATTACCCACGCCGTGCAACAAGCCTGCACCCCACTCCACTTGATTGTTGTAGATGAAGACCGCCAAGGCAAATGGCGTAGAGAGGAATATCACAAAGCCCTTGATAACATTCGCTGTCACAATATCGAGATTCATAGTCCATATCGTGATTGCGAGGATTAGGAAACCGAGGCCAATATAGATATATCCGCCATAGAAGCCGATAATAAAAAACCAAATATAGTGCCACCACTTAATCCTTAAGCCGTGACCACCCGTAACCTGCTCATTATCCTTACCTAAGACTAAGTAGATAAGAATAACAACCAACACCACGCTAAGGCAGACCTTAAAGACCGCCTCACTAACCTCGGTAGCCACCATAGCACCAAGAATATTACCTAAAATCGCGGGGATGGAAAGCAGCAATCCACTCTTAATGTGAAGCATACCCTTACGCAGGAATGATATTGTAGCCGAGAGGTTTTGCAACAGCACCGCGATACGGTTTGTACCGTTAGCAATACCTATTGGCATACCCATAGCCATAAAGAGCGACATCGTGATAACCGAGCCACCGCCACCGAGGGTATTGATTATACCAACCAACACACCTGAAAGCAAAAGCAATACTATCTCATTGGTACTCATAACATTGTTCTTTATATAATTTGAAAATTATCAGCATCTCTGCCCACATTGAAGCGCTCTCTGAATCGCACTATCTCCTCACTATCGAACTCCACGCACTCGACACACTCCCTATCCTCAGCATCTGCCATTATGCGCCCCATAAAATCTATGACCATAGAGTCGCCCGCATACTCCAACTCTGGCTCCGAGCCTACCCTATTTACGCCCACTACCCACGCCTGATTCTCTATCGCACGCGCTTGTAGCAGTGTTCGCCACACCGCCCTGCGAGGCTTGGGCCAAAGGGCAGAATATATAATCACGTCGTAGTCGCCACGCTGACGGCTCCACACCGGGAAGCGCAAATCGTAGCACACCTCCAACATATATCTTACACCACGCCACTCCACAACTACACGTCTATCGCCCGCCGTGAAGCGCTTATCCTCACCACCAACCGAAAATAGATGGTGCTTGTCGTAGTGCTCCATCTCGCCCGTAGGCTTGACAAAATACATTCTATTGTAGTAGCGTTCACACTCTTTCACCACCACAGAGCCTACAATGGCACAGTCATACTGCGCAGCCATAGTCTGCATCCAGCATAGCGTTCGACCATCGTCTGCAATACACTCTGGCTCAGTTACAAAGCCCGTTTGAAACATCTCCGATAGTACAACAACATCAGCCTCAACACCTGCGAGCATCTGCTCCACGGCGCAAAGGTTGGCATCTACATCCTGCCACACGATATTTCGCTGCACTACGGCTATTCGCTGTCTCATTTTGTTGCCACGTAAAAGAGGTCAAAGCACTTGTTATCAACTTGTTGTAGAGAGTAGTCCTCCATCGAAATATTCTCGGTAAGAGTTCTATTCTTGCTATGTAGCCTGCGACGATTCAGGCGGTTAAGGATGTCGTATGGTATCTGCAATACCCAGCGGGGCATCCACCACTGCATCCTAAATATATCGAATCGCGTAATTCGACGCACCGACTCACGATTCTTCTCATAGTAGCTCCATACGCGCTCGTTGCCCGCAACACCCATAGCCTCAACCACACTAAACCCCGAGAGCAATGCAGAGAACTGCTCCGCTGTATACTCCCTAACGTGCCACGGATTACGCGTAAGGGACATAGGTCTATTGGGGGTGCTTATAATAAATTTACCCCCCTCTTTTAGGACTCTACGCACCTCGCGAACAAACTCCTTATCGCGCTTTATATGCTCGATAACCTGAAACGAGACCACACAATCAAAGCTCTCATCGGCAAAGGGGAGGGGTGGTACAACACCCTCCTTAAACTCCACATTCGCGGGCATTGCACCAAGCTCCTCGCTACGCGTCTTATCCATCGTTACGAAGCGACTGCACCTTGGGGCGATTATGTCGATGCCATAGCCTGTACCCGTGCCTATTTCAAGGACACGACCCTGCACACGCTTCGCAGCCTCGACATACGCCAACTTCGAACGCTGAAAGACGAAGTTATCCGTAACATCTCGCGATACTCGCTCTGCCGTCTTGATAGCCATAATGCGCTACTTTATAGTCTCTATGCCGTGCTCGGTCTGGCGCACCTTGCCCTGCTTGAGCAACATACCCAATGCGCGCTTGAAGACCTTCTTACTCATACCCGTAAGGCGCGCTACATCCTGAGGCTCGCTATGGTCGTTTACGCCAAGCACACCACCATGCTCTCTGAGCATCTGCTCGAGCTTAACCACCGATGTCTCCACCTCAGCAAGACCTGTCTGCTGAAGGCTTACGTCGATACGCATATCCTCGGTAATCTTACGCACCCAACCCTTAGTTCTATCACCCATACGAATAGGGCGGAAAAGCTGGTTTTTGTATATCATCGCCCAATGGCGGTTGTTGATAACAACACGATAGCCAATAGGGGTCTCGAATGCCACCAATACATCGACCTCATCTCCAACCTTAACGGTTAGAGGCTCCTCGTTGTAGATAAATGGCTTAATCTTATTTGTTGCCACACAGCGACCTGTGCGCTCATCGACATACATATATACCACCGTCTTCTGACCCGCGATAACGCTACCCTGTTGATTGCGGTTAGGCAAGAATAGATGCTTACCCGACAACCCCCACTCGAGGAATGCGCCGTGAATGCTCTTATCTACCACCTTCAACGCGGCAACCTCACCCACCTTGATGAGTGGCTGTTCGGTAGAGGCAACAAGGCGATCCTCAGAGTCGTGGTAGACAAAGACCTCAACCTCATCACCCTCCTTCATATCGAGGCGCGTAAAGCGGTTAGGGAGCAACACCTCAGCACCCTCCTCGTCGATAAGATAGAGACCGAAATCGGAGATGCGCGACACCTTCAAAGTCTGTATTTGACCTGTTTTCATAATCCTTTATATTATTATAAGCGTATAAAGATACATCTTTTTCTCGGATTATGCAAATTACGCCATCAAGATTGCGTATTTCCTAATAAATTCGTATATTTGCCATATATGAGCCAGATAATACGACAACATCTAAAAGAGCAGGTGGCGGCGCTACCCCACTCGCCTGGCATCTACCAATATATCGACCACAACAACAAGGTCATCTATGTTGGCAAGGCTAAGGATTTGAAGAAGCGCGTCTCCTCCTACTTTGTCGAGAGTCGCGAGCACTCGGCAAAGGTTATCGTTATGGTGCGACAGATTGTCGACATCAGGCATATTGTCGTAGATAGCGAGCAGGATGCCCTGCTACTTGAGAACTCGCTGATAAAGAGTCTGCAACCACGCTACAACATCCTACTCAAAGATGATAAGACCTACCCCTGGATAGTGATTCGTCGTGAGCCATTCCCGCGCGTGGAGTCCACACGCCAGCTTGTACGCGATGGCTCGCAATACTTCGGCCCCTATGGCTCTATCTCTACACAGCGCTCCATCTTGGAGTTTATACGTGAGGTTGTGCCACTGCGCACCTGCAAACTTAACCTCTCCGAGGAAAAGATTGCGAAAGGTAAATACCAATCTTGCCTACAATATCACCTCGGTAACTGCAAAGCCCCATGCGAGGCACTACAAACCGAAGAGGAGTATGCCGAGAGCATTGCCCTCGTGCAGTCTATTCTCAAAGGCGACCTTCGTCCCGTTAGGCAGTGGCTCGAAGGGGAGATGATGCGTGCTGCGGGGGCGCTGAAATTCGAGCTTGCAGAGATATATAAGCAGCGTCTTAAATCGCTCGAAAACTACCAATCCAAGTCGGTTATTGTAAGCTCTAAAATCGTTGATGCAGACGTATTTACAATCTTTAACGAGGGGGCTTCGGAGGAGGCTTTTTGCAACTTTATCTCCATTCGTCACGGCTCCATTGTTGCGGTGCAGACCGTACGTATGACTACGGGTATCGACACCTCGCCCGAGGAGCTTATCGCACGCGGCATTGAGCACGTAGTAAACGAGTTTAACCACACCCTCGAGCGCGAGGTTATAGTATCACATATACCCACCTCTGCCATCCTATTTAACGGCACAATATTCACCGTACCACAGCGTGGCGACAAGGCTGAGTTGGTAGCATTCTCGCTGCGTAGTGCTAGACTATATCGTGCTGAGTTACAGAAGCGTATGGCGGAGCGCAACCCCGAACGCCACACCGACAAACTTATGGAGGATATGCGCCGAGAGCTACATCTCGAACGCGAGCCTCGCCATATCGAGTGCTTCGATAACTCCAACCTGCAAGGTACAAATCCTGTGGCTTCGTGCGTAGTATTCCGTGATGGCAAGCCCTCGCGCAAGGAGTATCGCCACTTTAACATTAAGAGCGTCGAGGGTCCCGACGACTTTGCCTCGATGCGCGAGATTGTACGCCGCCGCTACTCTCGTCTTCTTGACGAGGGGGCTGAGCTTCCCGACCTCATCATCGTCGATGGTGGCAAGGGTCAGCTATCGAGTGCATACGGTGTACTTAAAGAGCTGGGCATTGAAAAGCGCGTACCTATCGTAGGTCTTGCCAAGCGTTTGGAGGAGGTATTCTACCCTGGCGACCCTGAGCCATACTACCTTAGCCGTCTGGGCGAGCCATTGAAGGTGGTATGCCATATTCGTGACGAGGCTCACCGCTTCGGCATCACCTTTCACCGCAAGAAGCGCAGCAATAGCTTCCTTGTAAGCGAGCTTAGCGACATCAAGGGCATTGGTCAAAAGAGTGCCGATGAACTACTCAAGCACTTCAAAAGCGTAAAGGCTATCGCCAAGGCATCGAAGGAGGAACTAAGCAAGGTTGTGGGAGCAAAGCGTGCAACTATAATTTTAGACTATTTCAGCCAGAACGACACAAAGTAGCGAAACATTTCGCCCCCAATTTTTGTCGTTTCACCCGCCAGCACATTTGGGTCAATATCTTATATAACTAATTGATTGGCACGTAGTTTGCCTATCATTTTATGTTCATAGGGTAGACATACGAAGAACGCACCAACAAAGAATATATTTTGCAGATTGTGAAATAATTTCTATCTTGCATCCAGAAACGATATTTATTAACTATTAAAAAGCATTTGCCTATCGAAACATTTCTGCTCTTGAACAATTAAAATATAAGAGTATGAACGTGACAACATTGAGCGATCGAGTATTGCTTAATAACTACCTTTTGGGGGATAGGAGTGCTATATCTGAACTTATAGAGCGTCATTCACGACGCGTGCGCAGCTACATCGGTATGATGGTTAAGGATGATGCTGTTGCGGACGATATTTTTCAGGAGACATTCATAAAGGCGGTAAAGGTTATCGACGAGGGTGGCTACACCGACTCGGGCAAGTTCCTGTCGTGGGTATTGCGCATCGCACATAACCGTGTCTTGGACCACTTCCGTCGCGAGAAGTCGAGACGTCAGCTTAACGAAAAGGATGCGGGCTACGATGTCTTGGGCACGCTGCGCTTTGCCGAAAACACCGTTGAGGATGAAATCGTACACAGCGAGCTAATGGAGACCGTGCGCCGTCTTGTCGAGGAGCTTCCTGAGGACCAGCGCGAGGTTGTGCGCCTACGCTACTACTCGAAGCTCTCGTTTCAGGAGATTGCCGAGCAGACCGAGGTGAGCATAAACACCGCTCTGGGTCGTATGCGCTACGCCCTAATCAACCTCCGCCGTATGATTAAGCAGAAAAATATTATACTTAGTTAACATCGCTGCACAATATATCTATACATAGGCACGTTTTACTACCAAAACAGAATGCCTATGGGAGAGATTGACACGCAATTTTTGAAACTCTATGCCGACGAGGCACTATTTCTAAGCGAGGTTGTGCAAGAGGATGCCGAACTGCTCCTGCTTGACACGTGGTTAGCTGAGACATTAGGCAGAGCCAACTGCCTATAAAGAAAAACTAAAAGCGTAGTCCGCAAAATGGACTACGCTTTTAGTTTTTAACTTATTGATTTTCAGTGTTTGTTTTTACGAAAATTGCGAAATCCTACATAGAAGACTACATGGAGGTTATGGTTAAATCCATTTCCCGACGAGTAAAATCTGTATAGCAGTTTTGAAAGTACGGCTCTGAAATCGAGCATCTTTCGCTGATGCGGTATGAATAAAATAAATTGGTGCGTGTAGGGAACGATGTAGTCCCGTCACACACCAACTTTTTTGTGTTGATATTCGCTTACTTCTTGCTCAGACTCAAAATCACAGTGAA
Source organism: Alistipes sp. (assembly GCA_045657045.1). Classification (GTDB taxonomy): domain Bacteria; phylum Bacteroidota; class Bacteroidia; order Bacteroidales; family Rikenellaceae; genus Alistipes. The sequence continues at coordinate 2,365 of JAZOSJ010000036.1, read as the reverse complement.
AGTCTCGAAAGTATCCATAAACTCCTTCTCGAGTGCGGCAATCTGAGCGGCATCGAGCTTCAAGCCTTCGTTCTCCTTCTCTACGAGGTCAACCATACCACCCAACCAAGCTGCCTGCTTAGGAATGATGATGAAGAGACGGTCGCCATCCTCATCAGGGAACGAAGTTGCATTCACCTTATAAGTATCGCTGCCTTCGTAGAGGTTGAAGACAAGGTTATTACCATTCAGGGTGTAGTTCTTTACCTTTGCCTCACCATCGAGTGTGTGGTTAAGTTTTCCATCAGCAGCGAAAGTAGCATCAGCAAAGAACTTCTTCATCACGTCGATAATACGGTCACCGTGCATTGCATCTACTGGGATATAGTTCTGACCCTGGAAGAGAACACCTTCAGGCAACTGAAGTGCGGTTTTGCCTTCGGCTGGAACTACTCGAACCGCTGAATTAAGATAGGTATAGTTACCCTTGATATCAAAGGATTCTTTTACGCGGTAGTGGACAAAATCACCAGTATTTCCATCTCTTTTTAAGGTCAATTTCTCATTTGTAACTTCAAACTCATCGGTTTTGTTCTCATTTCTACCAGCATAAATATAGTCGCGGATTAGACTATTATCATTTATTTGATAGGTTCCAATTCTTTCTCTCCATCCATTACTTTCTCCATAACCTATTTGATAAAAAGCGCCATCCGCTTCGTAAGTCATAAATATACTTGACTCTGGTGTAAAACGGAACCACTTACCAACTATAAGTTGTGGATAATCCTTGTAAGGATTCACCTCGTCATCGTCGTTGTCACAACTGCTCATCGTAAAGCTGAGCATCACAGCCACCAGGGCCATTCCAATCATTCTGAAAGTCTTCATTGTTGTTAATGTTTTTATTGTTATTGCTATATTATTGCACACTTATATCTCCACGCTTCAACCACTCCCGCATTTTTGCAGAGGCGTTGAAGGCAGGCATAGATTTGGGTGCAAAGTTATGTATAAAAGAATATATGGGAAAATTATCGGCAGAGCATTATTACAATGCGATTTGTGCAAAATTACAATTCTGCGTGCAAATCTACAAAAGCGGTGTGCAAATCTACAAACCGCCCGTTTAGTCGAAATTCAGACCCTTTTATTGCTTGATGCTTTCTATGAATTCAGCAGGTGTGACACCTGTAATTTTCTGGAAATTCCTGACCGCTGTAGTACGCTGATTGTATCCTACATAAGCAAACAACTTCGGTAAACTCGTCTCAGGATTACGCTTCAATTGCTCTACAATATAGTTCACTCTGCGTTGGTTGATATACTCATTGAATGTCAAACCTGTATTCTGCTTCACGGCATCACCCACATAGGTACGATTGGATTTCAAGTAGTCGGACAGCGTATTCAAGTTCAAACTGGCTTCACGCCATTTCTCTTCGTTATCAAGTGCCGTGATGATTCTATCCCAAAGCCCTTTCTCCTCAGACACCGGAACACTATCATTGGTTTCAGGCATAGTCCAAGACTCCGAAGGAAGCCGGCGTTCTCTCAATTCAAAGTAAGTGATGAGCACAAAGAAAGCCATCCACACCACCTGATGCCCGAGAGCAAACCAGTAGTTGTGGGTTATCTGTAAGGCAAAATACATACATCCTATCAGACAGAATCCCGTAGCATAAATACGGATATGACGCTTGCTTGCACTGCACCTGCGCCAATCATACGGCACGAGGAGAAGCGTAAAGCCATAGAACAACATCACCACAAGGGAAAACAGTCGGAACAGCACATTGAACTCCCCGATATGTGCCCACAAGTCGGAATAGGTGTATATCGGAGTGAACTCAATCCCGGCACACATACCCACAAACACCAATAACAACAAAGGAGAAAACAGCAGTGCATAAATCTTGCTGCGGCTGATTGTGGACTGTATCACCTCCAAAGGATAGAGGAAAAAGCACATTTGAATGAAAATGGGAACAAAGGTGTGCTCCGGCTCCAAGAATGCTCCGTCAGCCGTAGTAGTCCCCGCCCAAGTACGGAAGATAAACGTCGTGGCAAATAGTGCCGACACCCAACAGAACAACGCCTGAATAGTGCGCGAATGGTCATTGGGCTCCTTACGGCGCTTCCACAAAAGGATACCGCATACAATAAAAGTTATGGTCATCAAAACCAAAAGGGCAGTGGCTATGTATTTCATGTTTTCGGATTTCTAAAATTTGAAAATTCTATCTTATTACTCTCTTTCTGAATAGAATCAACAGATATAAAAACAGCGTCATTTAGCCATAATATCTATCGCTAAAATAGCTTGTTGATATCCATTGATAAAAATTCCTCCACTCCTATACCGCCATCACCAACGATAAACGAG
>JAZOSJ010000035.1:0-28259 GCA_045657045.1 Alistipes sp. | reverse complement strand
ACTACAGCCTTGTAGTGAGTTCTTCTCTTGTCTCGACGAGTTGAAGAGACTTTGTGTTTTGGATGTGCCATATTACAATATAGTTTTTAAGTTTTATGTTTGTCTTTACCTCTGCTTTGCGGTTAGACGGATTAACCGCATTGCGAACTCTATTATTTACGCTCCATTTGCTCTTTCAGCGCCTCGAGGACACTCTTGTTGTAGTCGTCAAGACCAACAACATCAGCCTCCTCGGCCTTAGCTTCGAGAGCCTCTAACTCCTCCTCTGTTATTGCGCTGAATGATGCCAACATCTCTGGATTGCACTCGCCATCCTCGTGTACGCGGCTGTATGGCAACGACAACACGATGCTCTCGTAGATATACTGCGTAAGGTCAAGCATATCCTCCGAAGGTGAAATCCACATCACCTCGCCATCGTAGTAGTCGCTCTCATCAGAGAACTTCACAACAAGGTCGCCATCATACTCAATAGCGATAGGACAATCCTCCAAACAGCGGTCACACTCGCAAATAACCTCACCGTCGATGCTAATTGAAAGCTCCAACATCGACTCGCTACGGTTGAGCACTACGCGTACATCGCAGTCACCACCCTTGATCTCCTCGGTCTCGAACGCCTCAAAAAGTGCGTTATCTACCTTGAAATCAAAGTCATAGCTACCATTCTTAAGCCCCTTGTAGGCTATCTTATACAATCCAATTTGCTCCATTTCAGCACAAATAGTTTGCAAATTTACGACAAAAAACTAAAATCTGCAAATTATTACTATTTTTGTAGCAAAGTTTTATGTAAAAATATTTGGTTATGGCAGTTTTTACTATCTCCATAGAGAGTAATTTTAGGGATTTGTGGCGCTATAACACCATTGTTATGGCAAAAGTTATGCGCGAAGGCGAGCAGGTTGAGATACTCAAACACCTTTGCGAGGTAGCACCCGTAGGCTCGGAGCTAACCTACCCTCCCGAGGACTACGACGAAAATCGCAAGATCAAGCTCCAGAGCGTGGAGGCAGATGCCCTTACCTTATATATATATATAATACCTCACACCCTTCCCGAGGAGCAGATGGTGCGTGCAACGCGACCCTTCGAATTGGATGTCAAGGTTAAGTATGGTGGACGTATTGTCTTCAAGCACCGCTATATGATTAACCAATGGTCTGGCGAGAATATTTCCGCCACAATCACCGCCCCTGCACAATAGCAAACACTTTCAACCGTATAAAAAAAATGCGCTCGGCCACAAGACCGAGCGCAAAACGTATTAAGAGGTTTAATTACTCCTCAAATGTACAATCAGTGAAAGTAATCTCTGTTGTCTGTGATTGATCAACAGTGTAACCTGCGCAGAATGTACAGTTTACGAACTCTGTCTTACCATAAGGACGGCAATACTTGTAACCTGAGCCCTCACCAAATGAGCAGTTTGTATAAACTACCTCTGAGTGCATATTTGAGTGTGAAGTCCAACCATTAACAACAGAATCTGAAACGTAAACACCGAATGGGTTAGCAGGCATTTTACCATCAGAATTGAAAGTATAGATAACATTCTTGAATACTACATTCTCGATATTCAAATCTGAGCTCTGACCAGCAGTGAAGATACCACGCATAGCACCCTTAACTGTCAAGTTCTTGATAGTACCACCATTAGTGTAGATAGCGCAATCCCAAGTAGCACCAGCGCCAGTTACAGTAAGTGTGTAACCGTTACCATCGATAGTCTGAGCCTTGTTCTGGAGAATACCAGCCTTGTTGTAACCGCCCTTAGTTGCAGCAACAGTAATATCTGTCACGAAGCATACGTCATTGCCCTCTGCCAAAGCAGATACAAGCTGGTTAGCAGTAGAAACAGCAACAACACCGTCAACCATATAAGTACCGTTTGCCAAATACTCGTAAACAACACCGTCAACAGTCAAAGTGTGAGTTGTACCCTCCTTGTATGTAGCACCTACAAGATTATAAGCACCAGCAACGTTCTCAACAACAACACCGTTGATAGCAGAGTCCTCGCCCAATGAACCAGAAATCTTACCCTTGCGAGCATCGTCACAAACGATAGTTACATTCTTTACTGATGCACCATTTAGGGTCTGCTTTGAAAGAATACCAGAGATACCACCTACGTGCATAACACCCTTGATTGTCAAGTTCTCAGCAGAGAAGTTAGAGTAGTTTGCTGTCAAACCACCGTTCATCTGAATATCTGAGATAACACCACCAACAGTCATATTACCCTCGATTGAGCCATTCTCAGCTACGATAGAGATGTTCTTTGCATCAACGCAACGGCGTGTGTAAGCCAAAACACCAGAAGTGTAGTCACCACCCTTAATAGATACATTGCCCTTAACAACAATATTCTCCAAAGCAGTGTAGTATGGGTATGCAATAGCAGCAGCTACAATATGACCCTCAGTCTCAATAGTTACATTCTCGATTGTAAGGTTCTTGATGTAGTTCTGGTTGTCCTTATCAACACCCTCAGTTATACCGAACAAACCTGCATAAGCATAGCCATCAGCATCAAGAGCGATGTTAGTGATGTTCAAGTTCTTGATAGCAAAACCATTACCATTGAAGTTACCCATAAAGCCGTGATCCTTCTCAGCAGAACCGATAGGAGCCCACTCCTCGTTGTTAAGGTCGATATCAGCTGTAAGAACGATAGTCTTGCCTGCGAAGTAGTCAGCACCGCTATTTACCTGCGAAGCAACCCACTTAAGACCAGCTGCATTGCAGATTTCAACATCGTTACCATTAACCTTTACACCCTTCTCGAAAATCCAGTTGCCATTCTTAACGTAAAGAGCATAGCCAGCAGGAATGCTTGAAGGAATTACAGTAGCATTGTCCTTAAGAGCCTCAACTGCTACAGAAAGCTCGATAGCCAACTCTGGTGCGCCTGCGCCTGAAACCATTACATCGCCATACAAGTTAGCATCCTTACCAACTACAAGCTTACCAGGGTTAACACGATTACTTGCATTCTGCATCCAAATAGACTTATTGTTAGCACCATCGATAGTACCGCCATTTACAACAAGCTCAGCAGTAGCCTTAGTGCTATTAAGGAACTGACGAACAGCACGATATGTAGACTTTACAACACCACCGTTGATTGTTGCCTTAGCATCGCCAGCACCAGTGTTTGTAAGAATATCAAGACCGTAAGCCATATCAGTACCACCAAGGTGCTCGATAGTACCACCGTTGAGTACAAACTCACCACGCTGGTTAGAAACAACAGATGAGTATGCATTCCAGCCACGATTCTGTGTAGCAGTCAACTGAATCTTACCAGTTGTACCCTCGATAGTAAGCTTAGCACCTGGAGCGATATTGAACAAACCGAAGCTTGCAGTCTCATTATCTACGCCAGTAACAACATAGTCCTTAATGTTAAGTGTTACATTCTTACCCTCTGGGATTGTTACAGAAACGCTGTTTGATGCGCGAGTAAACAATGATGCAGCAAGGTCAGCAAGGTCGATATTATTACCAAGAACGATGTGAACCTCCTCATCTGTTGTAGACTCAGTCAAGTCAGCGAAAACCTCAACAAGCTCCTCAGCTGTGCTTGCCTCCTTGTACTCAATAACAGTCTCAGGCTGTGGCTGTGCAAAGTTATCATCAATCTTAACAGATACGTTGTTAGCATCAGTCAAAACTGGACCGTAGATAGTAGTCAAGTGGTTACGCTTAACAGGAATATTTGTATTGAAAACAACCTGATCGATTGGCAACTCTGTCTCGTCTACAATGTCCAAAGTGAAGTAGATTACATCGTTCTCAGCACCGAAAAGATAGTCAGCAAACAAAGTCTTCTCATCAGCAGCATTCTCTGTATAGCTTGTAGCATCGTTGTAAAGGAACTCCTTCTCTACGCTATTAAGATCACCAGCCTTTGCTGTAAGTGCATTGAAAGTAGTGTAAACCTTCTGAGTGTAAACAACCTTACCAGACTTAAGAACAGCCTGAGTGTAAAGCTCATCCATATCGTTAGTAACAACGCGCAACTTTGCGAATGGGCGCTTAAGCTCCAACTCAACAGTAGATGCTGCGTTGAACTTCTCAACATCAACAAAGCTGGTGTAAGCATCACGGGTCTCATCCATAGCCTTCTGATCACCGATAAGCTTAATGTTTGTAAGATCCTCAACATTGTAGTGAAGAGCTGTCTGTGAGCCCTCATATACAAAGTCTGCCCAAACTACGAAACGGTAGTCACGACCTGGGATAAGACGAAGAGCGAAAGTTGTCTCAGTTGCTTTATCCTCGTACTTATCAAGTCTCTTTGCCAAGTTACCCTTAGCGTCATAAACACCAAGTACATAGCGAATGTCATAGGTGTTTTCAAGATCAATCTGGTTGTCGATAGCACCAAGAGCGCTACTCTGACCAATAGCACGGGTTGCCTCAGATGGAAGTGCTACTGAAAGCACGAAATCTGACTCACCGCCCTTACCAGCCTCCAAAGACTGGTCCTTCATACATGATACTACGCCGAGTACCAATGTTGCAAGTAATAGAAGCTTTTTCATAAAAAATTAGTTAATGTAATTGTAAAAAATTGTTATAAAAATTATCTTTTTCGCAAATATTTCACTCCTGTACACCATAAAAGGCGACAAAAGCCCCGAAGCCAATACGGCACCGGTTTGAATTATCTCAAATATTTTGCGTGCAACTACCACACACAAAAACCATAACACTCAACAAGTTACAAATTTACACTCTCGATTTCTCGTCGATAAAAATGCAATTTTGCACCCATAATTTCTCGACAAATATAGCATTTTTTTTCTCTCAATCCAAACATTTATCGTATTATTTTCAGGTCAATAAATTACCCCCCCCCCGAAAAATTTAACGATATTTCTCGGGTTTGAGGATATAAAGGCTGTTAAAGAAAATGAGTAATGAGTAATTAGTAGTGAGTAATGGTTAAAAGGCTATGCCTTTTTGAAAGAGAAATTTTCCACTTTAGGCCCTTTCAGCGTAGCTGTCGCTTTTTCAAAGCGAAACAGACACAAACATTCCGGGTTGCACGACCTAATTTCTTGTCAGAAGGGGTCAGGCTTGGCCTCGATAAAGAAATTCGGCTGGATGGGACATACTAAGCGTATTTCCCATTCAGCCGAATGATTGAGAGGTCGAGAATGACCCCTTATCACAAGAAATTACTGGAGGATTTCATCCACAACCCAACCAGCACCTCCAACCTTGTCTATAACAAAGAGGACATAGCGGATGTCGCAGATGATATTACGGCAGAGGGTCTCGTCGAACTCGATGTCGGACATTGTTGAGAGCCATGTACGGTCGAAATTTATACCGATAAGCTGACCCTTGTTGTTAAGAACAGGTGAACCAGAGTTACCACCAGTAGTGTGGTTAGTAGCGATAAAGCATACTGGCACGGTGTACTTACCATTTAGGTTGATACCCCAGCGACCATACTCCTTAGTAGCGTAGGCATCGCGGAGAGCCTGTGGCACATTATAGTCGTAAATCTCAGGGTTATCCTTCTCGATAATACCCTCCAAAGTGGTCTGTGGACGGTGCCACTCGCCATCGGCATACTCATAGCCCGCAACCTTACCGTAAGCTACACGCAACGTAAGGTTTGCATCTGGGAAGAAGGCACGCTCCTTATCCCACTCCATCAATGCCTTAACGTATGGACGGAACCAACGCTCGATGTCTGGGTGGTTAGAGAAATTGCGATATGTATATGCCTTAACGCGCTGCTGGATAGGGGTAATTGCAGCTACAAACTCTGCCACAGGATCGACCTTAGCATTCTCCACGTTGAAGCCCTCGATAGTGCCAAGCAACGAATTATCGTAGAGATAGTTAGCATAGCCCTCAGCACCACCATACTGCTCGAACAACGAGCGCAACTCCGAAGAGATAAACGTACCATACTTCTCATACTCGGTAAGCATAGCTACGGCAATCTTGCGGTCTACGTTTACATCGAAGTCCTTATAGAAAGTCTCAGCCATAGCCTGCTTCTCAGCGTCGCTAAGTTTCTGGTTTAGAGCGATACGCACAGCATTCTGAATCTCGATACCACGCAAAGTCTCAGAGTACAACTCGTAGTTGAAATAACCCTCCTCATTGCGTGCATAGGCTGCCGCAAGTGAATCGAGAAGGTATGCCTTATCTGGATTCTCCTTACGGAAACGCTCCTCGTATGCAATCTTCTTTGCCGCAGTGCCGAGGCGGTTGATACCCTTAACCTCGCCCTGCCACTTCTTCCAAGCATTAGCGATGTTTGCCTGCTTTGCAGCATACTGAATACGTGTCTTTGGCGACTTAGCCTGTGCCTCACCGATAATATCGAGACGCTTTGTGCGGAGGTCAATCTTCAATGGATCAGCAACCTCAGCAACATACTTCACAGCATCCGAAGTGATATACTCCTGAGTGTTGCCAGGGAAACCATAGATCATAGTAAAGTCACCCTCCTTGATACCTTTGGTGGAAATCTCAAAGTGACGAGCTGGCTTATATGGCTTATTATCAGCACTATACTCCGCAGGCTCGTTGTTCTCGTTAGCATAGATACGGAACACCGAGAAGTCACCCGTGTGACGAGGCCAAATCCAGTTATCGTTGTCGGCACCGAACTTACCGATAGTGGTTGGAGGCGCACCTACAAGGCGCACATCATTGAACTCGCGATAGATAAAGAGGTAGTACATATTACCGTAGTACATAGACTCCACCTTTGCAGTGTAGCCTACACCCTCAGCCTGAGCCTTTGCAATAATATCCTCCTTCGTCTCACCCGCAGCAATACGCTCAGTAACCTCCTCCATACGCACAAGGATATGTACCTTCAAGCCTGGGCAGTACAACTCCTCGCCCTGATTCTTAGCCCAGAAGCCATCGGTAAGGTAGTCGTGCTCAACAGACGACAGCGCCTGAATTGCATCGTAGCCACAGTGGTGATTGGTAAGAAGCAGACCCTTCTCCGATACAATCTCACCTGTACAGCCGCCATCAAACAAGACAACAGCATCCTTCAACGATGCCTCGTTAATCGAGTAAATATCCTCCGCAGAGAGCTTGAAGCCCTTAGACTTCATATCCTTGATGCGGCTCGAAATAAGCGACGGAAGCCACATACCCTTGTCGGCAACAGCCGAAAATGACGTCGCACAAAGCAACGCAAAAAGTAGTAACGTTTTCTTCATAACTATTTAATATTTAGATTTTTACAAATAACAAGAGGGCAATGCTTCGATGAAGCACTCCAACTCCTTACATAGGCGCTGCACGGGCAAACCCATAACATTGTAGAACGAGCCCTCGATGCCCTCGATGCCGACATAGCCAATCCACTCCTGAATACCGTATGCACCCGCCTTATCCATCGGGCGATACCTCTCCACGTAGTACTCTATCTGCTCCTCGGTAAGCTCTGCAAAGCGCACAACACTCCGCGAAGAGAAGGTATGCTCACGCTCGGCACTACGAAGCGTAACACCCGTAACCACGGTATGCTCCGAGCCAGACAAATCGGCAAGCATACTGCGCGCCTCAGCCTCGTTCTGAGGCTTACCGAGCACCCTGCCATTAAGCACTACAACAGTGTCTGCCGTGATAAGTATATCGTTATAACTTAACGGATTAGGATAGCTCACACTCTTCAATGCCGAGAGATATGGAGCAACCTCCAAAGCATCCAACGTCGAGGGATATGACTCTTCGCACTCGAACTTCGAGGCAAGTGTATACTCTATACCCGTTGCCGAGAGCAGCTCCCTACGGCGTGGCGATGCCGAGGCAAGAATCACCCTAAAATCTCTCAGTTTATCGTGTAACAACATCTTCGATACCTATATATATACTATTTATCAGAGATAAGGTCTGGACGCAGTGCCTTTGTGCGACTCCACGCCTGCTCATCCTGCCACTTCTCAATCTCGGCAAAGTTACCCGAGAGCAAGACATCGGGCACCTTCCAGCCGTTGAACTCCGCAGGGCGCGTATATACAGGTGGCGCAAGCAGATTATCCTGAAAGCAATCGGTGAGAGCCGAAGCCTCATCACCAATAGCTCCTGGAATGATACGCACAACAGAATCGGCAATGATACACGCCGCAAGTTCTCCCCCGGTAAGCACATAGTCGCCAATCGAAATCTCACGAGTGATAAGATGCTCGCGGATGCGGTAGTCGATACCCTTATAGTGACCACATAGGATGATGATATTCTTCATCAACGACAAACGGTTAGCCTCGCGCTGGTTGTAGGTAACACCATCTGGCGAGGTGAAGATAATCTCGTCGTAGTCGCGCTCCGATTTAAGTTTCTCGATACAGCGGAACACAGGCTCTATCTTCATCACCATACCAGCCTCACCACCAAATGGGTAGTCGTCAACCGTGCGACGCTTATCGTCAGTATAGTCACGGAGGTTGTGAACATATATCTCGGCATGACCCGACTCCTGAGCACGTTTAAGTATCGACTCATTAAGAGGCGAGGACAACAATTCTGGTACTACGGATATAATATCTATGCGCATACTCTAACCTTTGTAGTTAATTTCGTTATTTAGCACCTCCGTAATAAAAGGGTTGTAGAGGGTCTCGTGACCGATAGTCGAGCTATCCTCATGACCAGGGTAGATGACAACATCGTCGCCAAGAGGCACTACCTCCTCCAAGATAGACTTCATAATCCACGAGTAGTCGCCACCAGGCAAGTCAGTACGACCGATACTCTCCTTAAAGAGCGTGTCACCCGTAAACAACACCCTCTCAGCCTCGCCAAACAACACCACGTGACCAGGCGTATGTCCTGGGGTCTTGATAACGCGCAACTCAGTATCGCCAAACTTTATGCTCTCGTTAGCATCAAGGTCGACATCTATCTCTGGCACCTCGTTGCACTTCAAGCCATAGACCATACCGCCAGACGAGGCCTCAATAAGAAACCTATCCTTTGACGAGCAGGCGAACTTAACGCCATACTCCTCCTTGAGCCACTTCACACCCTGAGTATGGTCGAAGTGTCCGTGGGTATTTACCGCCATAACGGGCTTAACACCGAGCGAAGCTATCAACTCCTTAAACATAGCGTTCTCCGCCTCGGACATATTACCCGCATCTACAACGATAGCCTCGTTTGTAGCATCCCACACCAAGTATGTATTCTCTCTGAATGGGTTGAAAACAACTCTTTTTATCTCCATAACTTACTCAATCTCTGCTTTTAATGTAATATTTTGAACTCCGCCGACAGCAGTGGAGTGCACCTGCAACACCCTGTAAAAGTTGCCCTTAGGCGCCTTCTTCGGGTCTACCGTAATGGTGAAAACACCCTCCTCACCTGGCATCACGGGCTTTCTGCCATACTTTACCGTCGTACACGAACAACTTGTGCGCACCTCGGTAACAACCAACGGCACATCTCCTGTACTACGAAACGTGAGTCGTATAATCTGCTTATCGTCATCCTGTGCCAGCACGCCCAAGTCGATAATCTTCTCCGCGAGCTCAATATCTGCCCCCTTAGGTTCATCAGCATATAGGCTCACAGGCATCGCAAGCGCCACCATAGCAAGCAAAAGCATTACTCCGCGTCTCATTACTTAACCTTAAAGTCGTATGTAATCCAACCGCTCTGCACGGTCACATCGCTTGGTTTGAACTTAGCCTTCATAGCTGCCTCTATTGCCAAATCGTGCAACGAGCCATTCGATGTTGTAGTACCGCGCTGCTCAACAACAGCCGAGATAACATCACCAGCACTATTGACGTGGACATAGATCACAACTCGACCCGTCATATTGAACGAAGTGCGAGGCTTAGGCAAGCCCTCTCTTAGACCACGGCCCTGAAGGCCCTCGTCCAGCTGGTCGCTACCAACAAGGTTGTAGCCACCCATATCTCCACGATTCGACTCCTGCTCACCATTCGAGGCAAGGCGATTACCCTCTGCTTGCAACTCTTCGACATTACCCACTACGGGCTTGAAAAGGGCATTCGTATTGAGCGACTGCGTCTCAGGCTTAGCACCCTCAGTCTGCTCCTGCTGCTCGAAAGAGGCCTCCTCAACATGTGCCGTAGATCTGTCATAGCGCACATCCGTAGGCGCCTCCTGCTCCTGGGCAGGCTTCTCTGGTTCCTCCTCCTCGAACTCCTCAAAGACAACCTCAATAGGCGCAACCTCCTTCTTCGATAGATGCACCTCCAATACAGCCCTACTAAGCCATAACGCTAACAACAGCAATAGTAGTAACGTTATTGCCAAAGCATATCGACGTGCCTTGCGATCATTTTGATTGTAGTACTCCATTATCTATTCTTTGTGGCTAACACCATTTTATACTTCTGCTCACGTGTAAGGTCGATAATATCGACCAACACATCTACGGTAACCTTCTCATCACAACGCAACGAAATATATGGTCGCTCCTCCGCAGGGCGATCCGAATACTCGGCATAGTGCTGACGTAGCGCACTCTCCACATCTTGAACATCGGTATATCTCTCGCCGCGGTTAATCACATATTGGAAACCCGATGGGCTGGAATCATCACCCACCACCGACAAGGTTATAATCGCTGGATCGCCCTCCGAACTCGATGACGAAGGGAGGGTCAATTTAACAGCATTATTCGGGTTAATAAGCGTTGTCGCCATAATGAAGAAGACCAACAACAAGAAGATAAGGTCGGTCATCGATGAGGATGAGAACGCCGAATCTATCTTAGAACTTCGCTTTATTGCCATAGCTCAACTATTTTTGTACAGGCTGGTTTAGAATATCCATAAAGGCGATGGTTGTAGCCTCCATTCTGAATACAAGGCGCTCGATGCGTGCCACAAGGTAGTTGTGTGCAAAGTATGATGGGATACCCACAATCAAACCGCCCACGGTAGTAACCATCGCAACGTACATACCCGCCGATAGCTGTGCAAGCTCAATAGCACCAGAGGTATTTGCTGACATCGAGATAAAGACCTGCACCATACCTACTACCGTACCAAGGAAACCAATCATAGGTGCACCACCAGAGATAGATGCCAACCAAGGGAGACCAGACTCAAGCTTTGCAACCTCAACATTTGCAACATTCTCAATCGAGGTCTGAATATCTGCCATTGGGCGACCGATGCGCTCGATACCCTTCTCAATCATACGAGCCACAGGTGAATCGGTACGACGGCAAAGGTCGATAGCAGCACCGATGTTACCCTGCGAGATAAAGTCGCGGATGCGGTTCATAAAGTTGTTATCGAGCTGCGTCGCCTTGCGAATTGCGATAAAGCGCTCCACGAAGATAAAAATCATCACAGCAGCCAAAAGCACAAGGACCCACATAAGCCAGCCACCACTCATAAAGAGCTCCCAGAAGCCAATAGATAGACTCTCGGCTGCCTCCGTTGCACCCTCGATAGCATCAAGTGAATCAACAGTTGTCTGTGCAAGTTCCTCGGCACTCTGCGCCAAAGGATTAGTAGTTAAGATGTTCATAACAGTAAATTTTAACCTTTTTAATTATTATCATTTTATTCTATTTCATCTGTTTGCAGTGTGTCGCGCTCTACACTATCTAACGCAACATCCTGAGTTTTAGTATCTATCATCACACGAGGCAAGTCCTCTCTACGCACAAGTCTCGAGACGTTGATATATGGGCTTATCAGATAGTCCTTATTGCCGAAACGCTGTTTAAGACTCTGCTTCAACTCGGCAAAGGTATTGAAGCTCTCGTTGTAGTAGAGTCCAATTCCAGACTCCTGCATACCCTGGTTCTCGCCGTAGCGGTCGATGGTCTGCGTGAAGCCCTTGAAGCGCAACACACCCTCAGGATCTATGAGCCATGTGATAAATGCCTCACCCACGAAGTTCGAAGCCTTCTGCATCGCCTGCGCCGAGGCATCTGAGAGGTAACCACCCTCCAACTCCACAACCAAGCGGTTGTTAAACCAGCTCTTCGAGAAACCGAAGTCCACCTCATCACCCGCAAGGTTATTACGAGGACGGTAGCGGAAGATGATATTGTAGTCCTCGCCCGAGAGCCAATTGCTTAGCTGGTTCGAGAGAAGCTCAAAGCCCGTGGTAGCAGAGATTGAGGCTCCAGTAACACCGGTATCATCTGCCGAGAAGCTATTTACGGTCAAGAGCCAGAACATCTGCGTAGCGATGGCGTGCTGGTCGTTCAATACCGACTGCACGATAGTCTGAATCTCTGGGGCTACGTTCGGTATCTTGATGTCGAAGGTTGGCGTTGGCGACGAGAGCTTATCGGTAAGCTTGATATAGCAGTCCACAGGCACAGCATGCGAGGTGTCGAAGCCCTGCACTGAGCTACCAACCAATGGACTCAACGATGCCTTGGTGCTATATACCGCATCGATATTAACCTCCGCATCCTTAGGGTTGCCATCCCAATGTATCGACGAGCCAGGCACGACGGTAAAGAGCTTGTTGAAGATATTTTGCAGCGTAAAGAGGTATGTACCCTCCGAAATCTTGATGTCGCCGTGCATCTCGAATATATCCGCCTCTGGCACGATATGCATACTCAGCTCACCTGCGCCCTTAGCCTTAATAATATCTCCCATCGTAGGGTCGATAACAAGCTGCATCTCTATATTTGGCAAGACATTGACATTGACATCAATATCCATCAACCTCGTCGTTGGGTTCTCCTCCTTAGTTCGTCTCTCGTACGCCATCATAAGACGTGTTAAGAAGTCCACTGTATCAATCTTCTCGACATCGGGCTCCACAAACCTCACGAAGTTGGCATACGAGACATCCTCCTTACGTTGCAGTGGCAAGTAGAACTTCGAGTTATCGGCACTCGTAACATCAATATCCATCTCCGTACCGCGCCTATCTCCCCTGAACGTAGCCTCGCCCGTGGCATAGACATGACCATAGAAGGTGTCGTTATCGCTTGCCGTAGTATTTATAACCAACATCTTGTTAACCTCAGCAGCAATATCGTAGGTCACATTCTTCAAATTGCCAAGATCAACATCCAGACTCAGATGACCCATATTGCCATCCGCATCATAAAGTGGTATGCGCGATGCCAAGAGGTGGTTATTCTCCATCTTGAACTTTGCTATCGGCGCCTTATATCTCACCTTGGTGTAGTTAACCGTTGCACCAAATGAGTTCGCCAACATCGTACCCGAGAGCACAGCCTTGCGACCCACACCCTCGATATTTGCAAATATATCTGCCCTACCCTCGATGTCCGAGAGCACACTCTTCAAATATGGCTTTAGAAGGTTCAGGTCGGCATTACCTACGACAATATCTGCCGTATAGCTATTATCATTAGGGCTGTAATAGCCATCCAGCACCGTCTTATTAAGCCCTCTATCCTTTACCACAAGATGGGCACTATTGGTAGCGTTATCCCAATTCGACGTAATAAGCTGTGGCGCAACGGCAATGCCATTGACACTAAGACTATCTACGGCTATCGAGGCCTCAATCTCAGGGTTACCAAACGCCGACTTAGCAACAGCATATCCATTCGACACACCACCCAACGTGTAGCCTATGCGCTCGAGCAATACCGAGAAACCAGATATATCAAAGTTGTCGAGTGTCAAGCACACAGCATCGTTCAGCGAGCGCGACATCACACCATCCAAAACAAGGTGCTGGTCGGAACGTGATACGAGGAAGTTGTTAACACTCACCCTCGAAGGCTCAATATCCACACCCTCGGAGGTGACATTCCAACGCTCCTCCGAGTTATAGAAATAGGATGGAGCGACATCAATATGGACACGGCGCTGGTGGGTATGCTCATCGCGCAACAACTCGGACTTCAATGCCACCAAAGCAGAGTTACCGTCGGGGGTCTTATCCTTGAACTTAGCCTCGACATCGATCATATTGTTCGACACGCCACCACTGAGGCTTAGATTTGGCATTATAGGGCGCGTACCCATATAGAGAGCATCGGCATCGAACACCACCTTCAACGAATCAGGATTATCGCTATTATTTACATTGCATCGCCAATCCGCCAATATCCAGCCCATATACTCCACAGCCTCAGATTCGCCGCGCAATGAAATAGCATTACCCGTAGGGTTAAACCTCAAATCCACCGAGGTATCTGGCGCTACAACAAGACCTCGAATAAAGGCTTGCAGCAACGAGTTTATATTATCTCCAGCGCGAACATTCAGCGCAGTGTAGTCATTAGGACCACCACTCACGTATGGCACAACCCACGGACGTTCGCCATTGTATAGCAATGGAGCATAGTGTTTAAGGGCGTTATAGATGTAGTTTGCTGCCTCTAAATAGGAAGAGTTGCTATCGTATGCAATAGTAACAACGTCGGAGTCAAGCAGGATAGATTTATAGTACCCCTGCTTCTCAAACTCCACCTTCAACCTATCCTCGACAAACTCTCCCTGCGGATAATCATAGACTATATCGGCAACGCTGATGTAGCCATCTACACCCTCGGTAATCACACCCTGCAAGTCGATACCGACATTTGCCGATAGCACCGAGACACTATCGCGCTTGTTAAGACCCAAAGCGTGCAAATCGGCATGTCTCAGAGCAAGCGAGGCGATATAGGTTGGACTTTCGAAATCCAGAGCGACATCTGCACGCAGGTCAAAGTTCAGATTTGGGTCGTACGACTTGATGTTTGCCAAGTAGTTATTACCATTGACTTGTCCACTACCCTCGATATTCGAGAAGATATATCCGCCATAGCCAAAGCTCTCCACGTTAACACCTACATTGCCAATGATACCACCGCTATCTGCTCCACCCACCGAGCCATCGAATGTGACATTCGAGGTTATGGTGTGAAGCATATCCACCGAGGCAAGTTCGCCAATATCGAGGCCGACACTTCGCACATTACCAACAATCGCAACACGCTCACCCTCGCCACGTCGTAGAATCACATCGCCCGAGAGCTCACCAACACCCGATTGTATATTACCCTCAACTCTATAATCGCTAAGCACACCGCCCAACGTTGCGCTCATATCTACCCACTCCACACGCTCAGCCACACCTGCCACCTGCTCCGATATTACTCCTGGCGACAAGCGCTCTGCCAACGAGACCGCAGCCGATGCCGTGGTATAGAGTCGCTCTACGCCTACAACATATCGCGCCTCGCGCCAATCTGGCAAGCCATCGACACGACAGTTTAGCGCAAGCTCTATATCTCGGTCAATCTTAGCGCGTTTAATTTTGCACTCCATATCACTGAGCGTACCATCAACCGTAGCCGAGAGGTTTGTAACCTCCACGTCGTGCTCGTGTAGCGATGGCACGAAATAGGCAATATCCCTTGTCGATAGCTGCGAATGTTCAAAGCCCATTGTCAACTCAACATCACGGGCAAAACTGCTATAACTAACCCAACTATCGCCCCTTAGCTCCAACTTTGGAGAGTATAACGACGAGGACTCCGTCACAAGATTCAAGCCATCGAAGGCTATCTCACCCTGGTTGACATAGAGATGTGATGTTAGCTCCTGAATATCGAAGCCCGAGCGGTCTCTTGCCGACAAACGCTCGATATCCATCCACACAGCACCACGCACCACCGCGAAATTCGTAAGATGTAGATTCATATCGCTTAGGTGCAGATTCGCCACATCGACACCATACCGAGGGTTACGATGCGCCAACTTTTCAAGACAGAATGCAAGGTTCTCGGCATCAATATCCTCGATGTAGAGCCTAAAATCGCCACCACCCTCGCTATTTTGCAACTGCTGGATAATAGGACGTATGTTCATCTCTCCCGAGGGCAACTCCCTAAGGTAGAACTTCGCGCCATACATCTTCGTATTGCTCAACCTAAGACCATCCTTCACGATATTCAGACCATCAATCGTAGCTGTGGCGTGGGCGACATAGAGCAACGTATCCTGATTATAATCCTCGACATAGAGTCCACGAACACGCACCTTAGAGAAGAGGTCGAAGTCGATGCCGTCGACATAGACATCCGTACCCAAATGGGCAGAGGCGTAGTGCGAAGCCTGTCTCACCACAGCATTCTGCACCGACTCAACATTTAGCACAAGGGTAACCACAATAGGCAAAAATATCAACAACAATATGATTGCCGATACCACCTTTCCCAATATTTTTATACCTTTGCGCATTGAATTACTTTTTCGTGTTTTTGCGTTTACAGCAATTAACCTACAAAAGTAATAATTTTTCTATTAAAATAGAAAAGATTTTGATAAAAAAGTTTAAGGGAGGCTCTATAAATTAGGTCGCGATGATTTTGAAGATTATTTCGAGGAGATTTCTCAGCTCTTCCGAGGGCGCAATGCAAGCATTGTAACTAAGGAAAGATGAGAATGATGCCGAAAAGAAGTTGTTTGAATTTTATTTCGCGACTATTTGAGGGTGATTTTTGAGGATATTTTCATTTGAGGATATGCAGATAATAGCGGGCTATTTTCAAATATCCCAAATGGAAAGATTCCGAAAAGCAACTCAAAGAGTCCGAAACAGATAATAGTAGCAAGAAAATTCATTTAATAAAATTTAAACACCTTCTACATTCAAAAGCTGCCGAAAAGAAATTCCCTGACAACGAAAACTAATTTACGAATTTATAGAACATCCCTTAATTATGGATATTACAATATTGGGCATCGAGTCCTCTTGCGACGACACCTCGGCTGCGGTACTCCGCAATCACACCCTACTATCGAATGTAATTGCCTCACAGGCAGTACATCAGAAGTATGGCGGCGTAATCCCAGAGCTTGCCTCACGCGCACATCAGCAGAATATCATCCCCGTTGTAGACACAGCGCTCAAAGAGGCGGGAATCACCATCGACAAAGTCGATGCCATAGCCTTTACTCGCGGTCCAGGTCTACTCGGCTCTCTCCTTGTGGGTGTATCGTTTGCTAAGGGACTATCCATCGCAAACAACATCCCGATGGTCGAGGTCAACCACCTCGAAGGTCACATCCTATCACACTTTGTCGACCTGCCAGATAGAGAGCTTCCACACCCCAACTTCCCATTTTTGTGTCTCCTTGTAAGCGGTGGTCACACACAGATTGTGAGAGTTGACTCTCCGACCAAGATGGAGATTATCGGCACAACGATAGATGATGCCGCAGGCGAAGCCTTCGATAAGTGCGCAAAAGTAATGGGACTACCCTACCCAGGAGGCCCTATTATCGACCGCCTTGCAAAGGAGGGTGATGCTGGGGCATTCAAATTTGCCAAGCCTCACGTCGAGGGCGAGTTCGACTACTCCTTCTCAGGACTTAAAACCTCATTCCTCTACACCTTGCGCGATGCCGTAACGAAGGACCCAGATTTCGTGGAGAAGAACAAAGCCAACCTCTGCGCATCGCTACAAAAGACAATTGTAGACATCCTCTTGGATAAGCTTATCAAGGCATCTAAGGCTACGGGAATCAAGGATATAGCTATCGCAGGTGGAGTATCAGCAAACTCAGCTCTTCGCAACGGCATCACCGAGACAGGCAAGCGCCGTGGCTGGCGAACATTCCTCCCAGAATTGAAGTTCACCACCGACAATGCCGCAATGATTGCCTCGGCAGGCTACTACCGCTATATGGCGGGCGAGTTTAGCGACCTTAGCGTATCGCCCGTTGCTCGACTACAAGACCTATAACAGCTTCAGCGATGAGTCCAGAAGCCCCATTTTTGGAGTATGGCAAGGTTATGCGCCAACGCTTTGGCGGACGCATACAGAAGCTCGCCATAGATGCTGGACTTAGCTGTCCTAACCGCGATGGAAGGGTCGGATTCAAGGGTTGCACTTTTTGTCTTAACGAGGCATTTTCGCCAAGTTATTGCAGGGAGTGCAACTCTCTGTTTGAACAGATAAATAGGGCTATCGAATTTCACCTTGCGCGCAACCGCAAAGCCGACCACTATATTACATATCTACAATCAGGTTCAAATACTTACGCTGATAGCAACACCCTCTACAAAATTTATAAAGAGGCGCTATCACACCCCCAAATTTCGGGACTTATAATTGGCACACGCCCTGATTGCCTCAATTCCGAAATACTCGATATTTTGGAGTATTTATCCCATAAGACATATATCGCCATTGAGTATGGCATCGAGTCGGTCTACGACACCACCCTAAGCCACGTCAACCGCGGTCACAACTTCCAATGCGCCATAGATGCAATAGCCCAAAGCAAGGCTCGCGGACTGGATGTTGGAGGGCACTTTATATTGGGTCTTCCGAACGAAAGTCGTAACGACATAATCGCTGGCGTCGACAAGATAAACGCCCTTGGATTGGACTTTATCAAGTTTCACCAGCTCCAAATCTATCGCAACACAGCGATGGCATCCGAGTTTGCCAGCCACCCCGAACGTTTTATATTCGCAAACAGCTACAACACAGAGGAGTACACAGCCCTACTCTGCGACGTAATACGACACCTCGACCCCTCTATTGCCATCGAGCGACTTAGCTCCCTCGCTCCACGCAAGCTACTCGTTCACTCGCCCTTGCACGGCATTCGTCCCGACCAGCTACGCAACTCTCTTATCGCGAAGATGCGCTCGCTCAAAGCCACTCAGGGCGACCTTATCGGCTCTGCGTTTTAGTTTTCAGACAATCTTTGGTCGATTTTTGAAAAAAGTGTTTGTCATTTGACAAATTATCACTATATTTGCTCTGTAATATATCAAAACCTCGCGAATAGCAATCTTACGGAGAGTAACTCTGCGCCAAGATTTATTCGAGTCGGTTGGATAACAATTAGTTAACGCAATAAATACTACATATCGTGAAAAAGATTATACTTAGCTTAGTGATGGCTGCAGCGCTGATGGTCTCTTGCGAGAACAATTGCTGGAATATCTTTGGCAAAGACAACAATGTCGACGTCGTTTTGAAGGTGACATCGCCACAGATGAACTCAACACGTGGCGAGGTCTCAGTACTCGATAGCGCCTTGGGTGCTATCGACAACTTCAACAACAATGTTGAAATGTGGAAGGAGTATGACCTACGATACATCCTCGAAATTTATGAGGTTGTGACCTCTGGTACAACTACCACAACATCTGAGCAGCCTATCTACAAGCGTCAGGTGATAACAACCGACGACTACGATGCCGATGGCTTCAACTTCAAGATTCAGGTGGTGCCTAACCGCACATACAAGTTTGTTATCTGGGCAGACTTTGTTGTTGAGGGCTCTAAGGAGGACCTCTTCTACGACACCACAAACCTTAGGGCGATTTCGCGCAAGGCAGACTATGTACACCGAGCTATGGAGGAGGCGTTGGATGCATACCATATCTCACTCACTCAGGAGATTAAGGGTGCTGTAACCTTAGATGCTGAGCTTACACGCCCAATGGCAAAGTTGCGCGTAGTGGCGATAGACTACGACGAGATTAGCAGCTACTCTACACTATCGAAGGTAGATATTAAGTTCGACACCGAGAAGAACCCTGTGTATAGAGTGTTCAACGCTGTATCGAACTCTATCTCAGACAATTGCGAAGCACACGAATATAATCTATCGGTAGACCCTGCACCATATAAGGCATACACAGGCACAACCGAGGAGGGCAAAGAGGTATCTGGCTTTGTGCTTTTTAGCGACTATATCTTTGCTGAGCGCACGATTAACAAGGGCGAGAAGAATGAGCAGCCTGTAAGCTTCAGTATGGCTGTATACGACAAGGAAAATACGACTGAGCCTATCCGCACAATCGACTTTGATACTCAAATCCCTATTAGCCGCAACTACCTAACAACAATCATTGGTAACTGCCTAACACAGAAGGAGAATATCATCGTAAAAATCAACGATACACTCCTAAATCACAAGGATACACTCGTTGAGGAGGAGGATTATATTGTTCAGTAGGCAAACTCAAAGAGGCAGAAATAATTAGTAATTAGTAGAGAGTAATTAGTAATTAGTAATCGTTAAAAGGCGTTGCCTTTTTAGGGAGTGGGTTACTATGGGTTACTATGAGTAGAGCGATATCATTAATAAAAACATCGGAACCCATCGGAACCCATCGGAACCCATCGGAACCCATCGGAACTCATCGGAACTCATCGGAACCCATCGGAACTCATAACACAAACTTTCCCAAGCACCACAACCCAATTTCTTGGGAGAAGGGGTCAGGTTTGTTCTATCGCAAAAGAAGATCCCCTCGGGATAGTACAAGTAGTACAGCCCGAGGGGTCTTACTTTTGGGATGGGACGAAGATGTATCCCTTATCACAAGAAATTAAAGGTTGGCGATGGACGGAAACAGCATCGTCAACTCCGCCATCAACTTCGGCTTGCTGAAATCTTCGCGGAGGACAAGGATGATATTGTTATCACCTGCAACGCTACCAAGAATCTCTGGAATACCCTTGCTATCAATAGGAACAGAGATCGCGCTTGCGTAACCTGGCTTTGTGGTTATAACGCAGAGGTTACCAGAGATGGCTACCTGCGTGATGTTATCAGTGATATTTGTTGATATCTGATGATCCGCAATTGCGCTATTCGGAAGCACGTAAACATAGCCTTTTTCCTTATGAGGCACCTTGGCAACCTGCATAAATTTCAAATCTCGCGAGAGCGTAGATTGTGTCACCTGCACACCACACTCCTCAAGGCGAGCGATAAGCTCCTCCTGCGAAGAGATATACTCCGAACGAATAATCTTTCTAATTATCGAGAGTCGCTGAGTCTTACTATTCATTAGTTTAGCATTTTATAGAATGGTCTATTTCACCACAGAAATAGACTATCATTCTCCGTTTACGATACAAAGTTAATAAAAAGTAGATGAAAATGCAAATTTTGTTAAATATTTATGTGTTTTATGTCTATATTTATTGGTGATATTGCCTCTTACGGAATAATTTATTATATTTGCGCTGGATGTATTTTATCCATAGGAATAAGAAATTTTAATAATATTAACTATTTAACTATTTTACCAAATGAAACGACTTCTATCAATCTTTAGCATTGCGCTTGTGGCGCTATTTGCTGTAAGTTGTGGCAATGACGAGGTGCCAGAAAATGCTAAGCCAAAGGTGACCTTCACGTTCAGCGAGGAGGAGATTGGCGAGAAGACTATCAAAGTCTTAGTTACACCATCAGATCTTAATGCAACATATTGCTTGGATATTATTGCATCAGCAGACCTTGCAGGAAAGAGCGTCGCTACAATCATTGACGAGTGCTTGAACTCAGAGGACTTCCGTCCACGCAAGGGTGCATACACTTTGAACAAGAGCGGTTTGAAGCCTGCAACAGCTTACACTGTTGTAGCATTTGCTGTTAGCGAGACCGCTGCAATTGCACGCAAGGAGTTTACTACCGAGGCTTCTGAGGAGCCACTCGATCCAGAGCATTTTGAGGTTAAGATTGAGGTTACAGACATCACTGCTGATACAGCTGTAGCTACAGCAACACCTAACGGTGTAAACGAGTATTGCTTCCGCGTGATTACAAAGCAGGAGCTTGTTGCTATGGGCATCTACAACAACGACCTTGAGGTGTTCAAGTATGTTGCCGAGAATCGTTACATCAGCGACTACATCACAAGTGGTCCTACAACACTTAACTGCAAGCTTTTTCCAGAGACAGATTACCTTGCAGTGGCATTTAACATAGAGAACATAGAGGCTGTATATAATGAGCTGGAGCCTGTTAAGATATTCCGCCATGCTTTTAAAACACTTAAGGGTGAGCCAGTAGATCCAAACTCTCTATTTACATACCAGCACTTGCTACCAACATCATACGGCTTCACTTTGGAGGTAACACCTACAAAGGGCGAGGAGTCATTCTGGACATACTATATCTGGACTAAGAAGAGCTACGAGGAGACATTGGCAACGGAGCCATCACGAAATATTGTAATGCGTAGCTACTGGGCTCTTAACAACTTGATGCAGTCGATCTTTATCTACGATTTCAATCAATTTATGCATGAGCGCCAGGGTCAGACAGGTAGTTCAGAGATTAGCAACTATGAGGTATTGAATGGCAACACTGAGTACGTTATAGTTATGTTCTATATGGATCCTGAGGTAAGCGACCCAACAGTGGTATACGACTACAACTATGTTGCTGTTGAATTCAAGACTAAGGAGCGCACACTCCCTAAAGCCGAGCTATCGGTATCTGAGCCTATAATCGTTAAGAGTGGTCTCAATTACGACATCAAGTTCGTAGTAAAGACAAGCGAGGATGCAATACTCTTGAAGGTTGGTGGTCAGCTATATGCCAACTACAGCATTCCTGAGAACTGGGATCCTAACGACTGGTCTAAGCTAAACACAATGTTTAAGTACGGAACAACAATGTCTGAGGATACTTTGGCTACAGCTAAGACAGAGGAGGGTGTTGTTATATCGCTTAAAGGCTACCCTAAGGATGACTACGCATTCTTCTTCGAGGTACAGAATAGCGAGTACACACCAACACAGTTTGCCGTACGCGTAACTCCTGAGATGTTTGATAACGCAGAGTAATTATTAATAGATTAAGGCTATGAAGAGATTTTTTAAAATATTTGCTATCGCAGCTCTCGCACTCGGTTTCACCGCGTGCGACGAGCTTGTCGAGACTCCTAACAACGAGGAGATTAAGATTTCACTAACTGCCGATAAGAGCGAGATTCTTGCCGACGGCGTTGATACCGTTACATTTACCGCCTTGGTAAACGAAAAGAGCAATAGCGACATACAGATTGTATGCACTAACAACAACTCATTCTTAAAGGGTAATACCTTTACTACAACCGAGGCTGGTGAGTATGAGTTCGCCGCTATCTACGGCAACAAGAGCTCGGAGCGCGTTAAGGTTACTGCTACCACTGTTGCAGCACCAACATTCCAGCTAATTGGCGACAAGCAGAGCATCGTAGCAGATGGCACTGACACCGTAACATTCACCGTTATGTACGAAGATGTGGATGTAACCTCTCTAAGCACTATCACCGAGGTTAACAACAACTTGGAAATCGAGGGTAACACATTCTACACAATCACTGCTGGCGACTACTCGTTTATTGCTGAGTTCGATGGTCACACCTCTGCACCATTCAACGTTACTGCAACTCCATACGAGTCTGTACAGAAGGTATTGGAGCTCTCAGCATCAAAGATGCGCGTTAAGGCTGATGGCTCAGATAAGGTTGTCTTTACTGCAACATACGGCGAGGAGGATGTAACAGCATCTTGCACAATCAAGACCACTGCTGGCCTTGTAGTAGAAAATGGCGAGTTTACAACAACAACTCCTGGCACATACAACTTCTACGCTATCTACGAGGAGACTAACCGCTCTAACACCGTAAGCGTTGATGCATACGATCCAGCTGTCGCAGGTCAGTATGAGATTGGTCAGATCTATGATGTTAACGGCACTAAGGGTATGATTTATGCAATTAAGAGCGACAACAAAGGCTACAATTGGGTATATCTATGCTCTATGGACGAGGCAGATTTGCAGTGGTCAACAGAGAACGTGATGTGTAACTGCATTAGCTCTAAGGGCGAGTGGAACACATACGATCCATTCGATCCTAACATCTCTAAGGCTGATGGTGGCGTTCGCGACATCAACAACTACCCTGCCTTTAAGTGGTGTATGGAGCACGGTGATGGTTGGTTTATGCCATCATCACAGGAGTTGCAGTGGATGTGGGACGCTATATCTGAGGGTACACACGACTTTAACAACGCAAGCGTAGCTAAGTACAACAAGATACTCACAGATAATGGTGGTATGCCTTTCGTTTCGACTTACTACTGGTCTTCTAACGAGACTGCACACGACTCTATAGAGCTTATTGCCTTTATGAAGGATAGCGTTGTTTGCCTTGAGCCTTATAAGAGCAAGCCATACACCGTACGCGCAGCATATCGTTTCCAGATCTAAGATATATATACAATATATATAAATTAAGAGTGTGTCTTATTTGGGGGCACACTCTTTTTTGCTACCTTTGCGCTATGAAAAAGAGTGAATTTGGATTTATCGGAGATATTGCCGCGATGTTTGGCACACTACCCCACTCTGGATTTGAACCTATTGGTGATGACTGCACAGTGCTACCTATGGGCGATGAGGCGTTGGTAATGACTACGGATATGCTTATCGAGGATATTCACTTTCTGCGCGGTGCATCTACAGCTGAGGAGGTGGGCGAAAAGAGCCTAATGGTAAATATCTCAGATGTGGCAGCGATGGGTGCAAAGCCCGTGGCAACGCTTCTAAGCATCGCCCTTCCAGAGTCGGCACAGGGCGAGTGGGCACAACAATTTATGCGCGGATACTACGAGGCATCTAAGCGCGAGGGGATAGCCTTAGTAGGTGGCGATACCACAGCCTCACGCGATAAGATTGCCATCAACGTGGTTGCCATAGGTCGTGCGCCATTAGCCAACATCAAGCGCCGTAGCGCCGCAAAGGTAGGTGATGCAGTATGTGTAACTGGCAAGCTCGGCATATCATCTAAGGGCTTGGTCGACATTATGTTTGGCGACCTTAACACCGCAGCTGCTAAGGCTCACCGCAGAGCGCAGGCACGTGTCAGCGAGGGCGCATTTTTAGGTAGTCGCGAGGAGGTACACGCCATGATGGATATTTCGGATGGCATAGCATCAGACATAAACCACATAACAAAGCTATCTAAGGTGGGTGCTCGCATCGAGCTTAACACAATCCCTACCGACTACGATATACGCTACGCCACAACGGGAGGCGAGGATTATGAGCTACTTCTTACCGTTGCGCCTGAGAGCTTCGAGAGCCTTGCAAAGGGGCTATATGAGGCTACGGGGACTACACTCACCAAGATTGGCGAGATTACCGACACGGAGTATGTAGAGTGGTTAGAGGGCGGCAAGCCCACAGAGTTAGAATTAAAGGGCTTTACGCACTTTTAGTAAGCAGCGAGCGTAGGATATTCACACCCTCCGTCAAAGCCCTTAGGCGGAGGACAACAGCCAACAATAGATAGACCACGCCACCCGTGAGAATCTCACACACAAGGCGTAGACCAATGCCCATATTTGCGATATAAGGCATTATAGCGACGATAGCGAAGTACATCGCCACAGCGATAGCAAACGACGGCAACAACGCCCCTACAAGGCGCACTGCGCCAACCTTAGCAAGGCGCACAGCAACAGCGCTATTAAGCATAAACTCTACACCTGCCATCGCCGTCATACCCCACGCCACAGCCATAACACCGCGCGGGATGGTATAGCATAGCACCGCGGTCATTATAACACGCTTAACAACCTCCAAGCCGACAATAACACGTCCGTCGCTTCGCACCTTCAATACATTGTAGGCAACAACAGCCAGCGGATAGCAGAGACCCGAGAGTGCCAAAATCTCGAAGTATGGCACCGTAGGCATCCACTTCTCGCCAAGCAACAGCATAAACATATCCTCGGCAATAGCCACAAAGCCAAGCATCACGGGAAAGAGTACGAAGCCAAGCATACGCACAATACGCTCGTAGCCATCACCAAATTTCTTATCATCGGTGTTTAGCTCCGAGAGCGCAGGATAGGTAACACCCTGCACCGCCTGCACGGTAGAGGTCACGGGTAGGTCTTTGAGCTTTTGCGCCTGAGAGTAGTAGCCCAACATTGTTGTGGAGTGCATCTTGCCGATAAAGAGCTGCGCTACATTATTATATATAGAGGCAATCAAATCGGTAGCAAGCAGACGCAGGCTAAATGGCATCATCGCCCTTAGGGCATCAAGGCTAAATCGGGCATCGGTATGCCAACGGCGCATTGCCCAGAAGGCAACCGCCTTAATACCCATCATCAAGAGTCGCTGCGCCACCAAAGACCATATTCCACACCCTGCGACTGCCATTATAACAGCCACGACACCGCTTATAAGCGACGATATAAATACTATTTTTGAGAGCAGAGCAAAGCGAAACTCCTTAGTAAACATCACCGTCTGCACCACGCACAACGAGTTTATCGGAAGCACCAAGAATAGAACCGGTGCAACCTTAGCAATCACGCTATGACCGTAGAAATTAGCAATAGACGGGGTTACAACAAGTAGCACGGCGTAGAGAATGAGTGCCACTGCTACGTTGAAGCCAAGAACAGATTTATACTCCTGGTCTGAGGGGTTTTGCTTGCGGATAAGGGTCTGCGAGAAGCCACTATCCACAATGGCTAAGGCAACGGAGGTAAAGAAGGTCAAAATAGCCATAATGCCAAAGTCCTCTGGCATAAGCTCTCGCGCCACGATGATACTCACGACCATCTGTATAAGCATCGTGAGGAGCTTCTCCGAGAAACTCCACGCTATGCCCGAGGCAACCTTGCTCTCCAACCTCTTCTCAGCCATATGCTAACCGATGATATGCTCCACGGCAAGACGATAGGACTCCATACCAAAGCCCATAATCGAGCCACGCACAACAGGAGCAAGAAGCGAGACGTGGCGGAACTCCTCGCGTGCGAGGATAGAGGAGATATGCACCTCCACAACAGGTGTTGCGATAGCAGCAATGGCATCGCGTATCACAACCGATGTATGGGTATATCCCCCAGCATTTAGCACCACAGCGTCGTAGACATCCTCGGTGCGCTGCAAGGCATCGACAATCTCACCCTCGATATTGGAGTGATAGTAGTCGATGGTATGCTCTGAGTAACGTGCGCGAAGAGCCTCGAGGTAGTCCTCGAAGCTCTCACGACCGTATATCTCAGGCTGACGACGCCCCAAAAGATTGAGGTTCGCCCCGTTGATAATCAAAATTTTCATCCTATAAAATTTACTTTATATAGGGGATAAAGTTAGATGTTGTGGCTATTTTGAAGCTGCTCGCAGTCAGACAAAGCGGAGTTTACTGAAGCGTAAATGAGCATTTGGCTGACAAGGTAGATGCCAAAAGAGCCGAACAGGTAACTTTATTAATATTCTTTGGCAGCAGTCTCGCCCTTAAGTACTCTTAGAGCGTTCTCAGCAAGTGACTCCAACTCGTTCTCACCTGGGTAGATCTTGATAGGTGCAAGGAACTTACAGTAATCAACGATGATGTCGTTAACGCAGT
The DNA here is from genome assembly GCA_045657045.1 of Alistipes sp. GTDB lineage: Bacteria > Bacteroidota > Bacteroidia > Bacteroidales > Rikenellaceae > Alistipes. The sequence continues at coordinate 1,151 of JAZOSJ010000035.1, read as the reverse complement.
CGTTCCAAGCGATACCACCGGTAAGAAGGATTGCGTCTACCTTACCCTTCAACACAACCGCCATCTCACCGATAAACTTAGCGATAGAGTATGACATAGTGTCGAGCATAAAGCGAGCCTCCTTATCACCTGCAGCAGCACGTACCTCGTTGAGCTCCTGAACGTTGTTGCAGTTAACGTGGTCTACAAGACCGCCCTTACCTGCAAGCATCTTCTTAATCTCAGCCTTCTCATACTTACCTGAGAAGCAGAGGTCTACAAGGTCGCCAGCTGGCAAGCAACCTGCGCGCTCTGGTGCGATTGGGCCATCACCATCCAAGGCGTTGTTAGTGTCGATAACACGACCCTGACAGTGTGCCGATACAGAGATACCACCACCCATATGTACCACTACAAGGTTAAGCTCCTCGTATGGGCGACCTACCTCCTTAGCATAGCGGCGAGCAATAGCCTTCTGGTTCAAAGCGTGGAAGATAGAGCGACGTGGGAGCTCCTTAAGACCACTCACACGAGCCATATCCTGCAACTCGTCAACAACAACAGGGTCAGCGATATAAGCCTCAACACCTGCCTCATCAGCGATACGACGTGCAATCAAAGCACCGAGGTTGCTGGCGTGCTGGCGCTTAGGTGCGCTAAGGTCGGCAATCATACTCTCGCCAACGCGGTAAACACCACCCTCGATAGGGCGCATAAGACCACCACGACCGATAACAGCATCCAACGATGATAGCTCGATACCCGCAGCCTTCAACTCGCCGAGGATAATCTCCAAACGCCAATCAAGCTGGTCCGCAACAGTCTCGAAGCGTGCAATCTCCTCTGCCGAGTGGCTGAGCTTCAAGACCTTCACCTGCTGCAAGTCCTCGAACAACGCAACCTTAGTAGATGTAGAGCCTGGGTTGATAGTTAATATATTATAAGCCATTGTTAAATCTCCTTTATGGTTAAATTATTTTGCTGACAAGCACGCCAAAGCGATAGAGTACAACTTAGTCTTAGTTGAGTCGCCACGTGATGTAAGCACACATGGAGCAGTAGGACCTGCAACCATAGCTGCCAACTCAGCGCCACCAAACTTAGAGCAAGCCTTGAAGAATACGTTACCTGACTCAAGGTTAGGGAACAACAAGCAGTCTGCATCACCTGCA
>JAZOSJ010000034.1:0-11676 GCA_045657045.1 Alistipes sp. | reverse complement strand
AAAAAAAGGGTAAGCTACTTATATCGCACCGCTACAACCGCATACCCTTGCTCAATTCCTTGCCTGGGGGAGTTCTGCAGGAGCTGGTCGTATAAGACTTACCCGAGTGCAAAAGTACAAAAAAAATGTATCTTTGCAAATAAAAAGATGAAAATGAAGAGAAAATTTTTTGTTGTTATACTCGTATTGATTGTTATTGTGGCAGTTACGGCACTTTGGGCATATCAAATGTTTTATGGTGCGGCTGTCGAGGAGCGTGTTACAGTGTTGTTACGCGAGGATGAAAGCTATAAGGAGCAGCTTGCGAAGGTGAAAAGTTCGGTAGCCTATCCTATTGCTTTGGAGTTGTATGCCAAGCGCATCAATCTTGATAGGGGAATAGAGTCTGGAGCCTACACCTTTAATAAGGGTATGAGTGTTATCGAGGTGGCGCGTGTGTTGAAGTTTGGTGTTGATAATAGTGTGCGCCTCGTTATCAATAATGCCCGCACACCAGAGGCTCTTGCTTCAAAAATAGCGATGCAGATAGATGCTGACTCGGTGGCGATGGTCGCTGCGTTGCGCAATGAGAGTATAATCAAGGATATGGGCTTTAAGAGCGCAGAGGCTATGTTCTCGATATTCTTGCCGAATACATACGAGGTATATGCCGATATAACCCCCGAGTCACTTATATGGCGCTTGAAGCGCGAGTCGGATAAGTTCTGGGCGAGTGATGCGCAGAAAGCGAAGTTGCAGATGTTGGGTATGACACCATACGAGGTTATGACCCTCGCTTCGATTGTTCACGAGGAGACAAACGTTAAGGAGGAGATGCCACGTATCGCAGGTGTATATATCAACCGTCTAAACAAAGGAATGCTCTTGCAGGCAGACCCAACCTTGAAGTATGCTGTTGGTGACCCGACCATACGTCGTGTCTTGGATAGGCATAAGAGCGTGGAGTCGCCATATAATACATATAAGTATGCGGGTCTCCCTCCAACGCCTATTGCTATGCCCGATATGGCGGCTATCGAAGGCGTGTTGAACTATGAGAAGCACGACTATCTCTATTTCTGCGCCCGTGCCGAGATGGATGGTCGTCATAACTTTGCGCGAACACTCGCGGAGCATAACAAGAATGCTCAGGAGTATCACCGTGCGTTGGATAAGTTAAAAATAAGAAAATAGAGTTATTATGAACAAAGTGTTTTGGTCGGATGTATTGCGCTCGGGTGCTATCTTGGGTGGTGTGATGTCGCTATCCTATATCTTTGAGCGTTATCTGTTGGCATTCAGTGATATGGCGCTGCTTAAAGCCTCGGCTATATATTGCATCGAGTGGCTTGTGGCGTGCGTAGTCTTTGTCTGGATGTTGGCGCGCTTTACACGTCGTAGGGCTGATGCTGTGCCTGCGGAGATGGTGGCTACATACTCATACTTGTTATCCTACATTTTCCTTACTTCGATGTTGTCGGGAGTGTTGGTAGGTGTTGCTGATACGCTCTATGTGTCGTTTATGGGATATGGTGATTATATCGCGGGTCTTGTTGCGCGTATCGAGCAGTTGCAGCAGATATATATGAATATGGGTATGTCGGCATCAGATCTATCCCTATTTGAGCAGTATGCCGATCAGCTACGCTACGTGGAGCAGCCTTCGATGTTGCTAACCGTGTTTGGTAAGTTGCAGACCTACGCAATCATGGGTGCCATCCCAGGTTTTATTATTGCAAGTGTCAACTCGCGCCGTGTGCGCCGTATGCGTGAGCAGAAGTAGTCTGCCTAAAATGTAGATATTATGAGTAAATTAGATATTTCGGTTGTTGTACCACTCTATAACGAGGAGGAGTCGTTGCCAGAGTTGGTGCAGTGGATAGATAGGGTAGCTACAAATAATAGCCTTAGTTATGAGATTCTCCTTATCGACGATGGCTCTACGGATGGTTCGTGGAGCGCGATGGAGATGTTAAAGGCAGAATACCCTCAAATCAAGGGTCTTAGCTTCTTGCGAAACTATGGTAAGTCGGCGGCGTTATACGAGGGCTTTAAGATGGCTGAGGGCGAGGTTGTCTTTACGATGGATGCTGATTTGCAGGATTCGCCAGATGAGATTCCCGAGATGCGTCGTATGATTTTGGAGGAGGGCTACGACCTTGTGTCGGGCTGGAAGAAGCGCCGCTACGACCCTATTAGTAAGCGTTGGCCAAGCAAGTTCTTCAACCTCACTGCGCGCGTGGTGTCAGGTATTAAGCTCCACGACTTTAACTGTGGACTTAAAGCCTATCGCCGCAAGGTGGTTAAGAGCATTGAGGTCTATGGCGAGATGCATCGCTATATCCCAATTCTTGCTAAACACGCTGGTTTTAAGCGTATTGGTGAAAAGGTCGTAGAGCACCATGAGCGCAAGTATGGCGTTTCGAAGTTCGGTATTGAACGAATGGTCAAGGGCTACTTGGATCTTATCTCGGTGTCGTTTATGTCGCACTTTGGTCGCTCGCCAATGTATCTGTTTGGTTCGCTTGGAACATTGATGTTCCTCTTTGGTGGTGTAACTACGGTGTGGGTTATCGTTAAAAAGATTGTTGCTCAGGCTAATGGTCTTGTATGGCGCGGTGTTACCGAGCAGCCACTCTTCTACTTGGCTCTTGTTGCGGTAGTTGTAGGTGTTCAGCTCTTCCTTGCTGGCTTCCTCGCGGAGTTGATTAACCGCCGCTCGTCGGATAGAAATAATTACCTTATTGATAAAAAGTTAGATTAATAATTAAAAAGAAAAATACTATGATTCAGCGTATTCAGTCACTCTATCTTCTTATTGCAGCGGCGCTTATGGGCGTTGCGCTTATCTCCCCCGTTGCATCGTTTACCGTATCTACGGGCGATATATTTACCTTGTCTGCCTTCTCGCTTAGCTCTGTTGCCGAGTCGCAGAGTACTATATGGATGGGCATCCTTATGGTTGCAGCCGCAGTGCTTCCATTGGTAACTATCTTCTTGTTTAAGCGTAGAATGTTGCAGGTTAGATTGTGTGCTGTGGAGATTGTCCTTTTGTTGGGTTGCTTGGTGTTCGAGGCCATCTACTTCTACCTTGCGGGAGCTAATGCTTTGGAGGGTGTAGGTGTTGAGCATCGCCACTTGGGCTGGGCAGCTGTTATGCCTATCGTGTCGTTGGTATTGACAGCTATGGCCGCCCGCGCTACGTTCAAGGATGAGGTTACGGTACGTTCATTTGATCGCATACGATAATGAATAGCTTTGAGACGAAGATACGTGTGGAGTATCACCACACCGACCAGATGGGTATTGTGCACCACTCGAACTACGTTAAGTTTTTCGAGGTGGCGCGCACAGAGTGGTTGCGTGCTGCGGGCTTGACATACGCCGAGATGGAGCGTAGGGGTGTTATGATGCCTATTGTCGAGGTGCAGGTTAAGTATCGCCAGCCAGCCTATTACGATGAGCTTATTAGCGTGCGTGCCGAGGTCGATGAGTTGCCTATGGCGCGTATGACCTTCCGATACGAAATCAAGGGTGAGGATGGTAGAGATATAGCCTCTGGTCTTACCACACTTGGCTTTATTGATAAGGAGACACGTCGTCCACAGCGAGCACCGCAGTGGCTAATGGAGGTCTTAAAGAGTGAGCTAAATATTGAGTAGGGGTATGTCGAAAGTTAGAGATTATCTAAGCTTGGTTAAGTTCTCGCATACAATCTTTGCGATGCCCTTTGCTCTGCTTGCCTTTGTCTATGCGGTGAATAGCTCGTCGGAGCTAATTGCTCGGAGTGCGCCCTATTGGTGGGCTGTGCTGCTTGTCCAGGTGGTGTTGTGTATGGTCTTTGCGCGTAATGTCGCTATGGGCTTTAACCGCTGGGCAGATAGATTTATCGATGCCGAGAATCCACGTACTGCGATGCGTGAGATTCCTGCGGGTAAGATAACATCGCGCGAGGCTGTGTGGTTTATTGCAGTTAATGCGGTGCTGTTTATCATCGTTAGCGCAACCATCAATCCGCTTTGTGGCTGGCTCTCGCCTGTGGCATTAGCCGTGGTGATGTTTTATAGCTATTGCAAGCGTTTTACCTCGTTGGCACATATCGTTCTTGGTATCTCGTTGGGTATTGCTCCCGTAGGTGCTACGATAGCCGTGTGTGGCGAGATTACTACTGCAAGTATTATTTTGGCGCTTGGTGTTATGTGTTGGTCGGCAGGTTTTGATATAATATATGCCTTGCAGGATGCTCAGTTTGATAGAGAGCGTGGCTTGTGCTCTATCCCTTCGCACTTTTCAGCCTTTACATCGCTTGTGATTAGTGCCTTGCTTCACGTTGTAAGTGTTTCGATGATTGTAACCTATACTACGCTTCAACCGCAGTCGTGGCTTGCGTGGTTGGGGTGTGCAATGTTTGCTGCTATACTCCTCTTGGAGCATATCCTCGTAACACCGACACGTCAGCGTAATATAGGTATCGCCTTTGGTACGCTAAACGCCCTTGCAAGTGTGGCGTATGGTGTGGCGTTGATTCTCAATTTGCTAATCTTCGGTTAGAGAATGTGGGTAGGTGTTGCCTTTCTCTCGGCACTGATGCTCGGCTTGTACGATGTTGCTAAGAAGCGTTCGCTTATGGGCAATGCCGTAGTAGCAGTGCTGTGGTTTAATACGCTTATATCCTCGATTTTATTTCTCCCTGTTGTCCTCGACTCGGAGCTCTCGCTTGGTATCCTTGCCGATACGACCCTAAGCTACGAGCCTACAACGCTATTTAGCCATGTTTTGGTGGCGGTTAAGGCTGTGATAACGCTCTTGTCGTGGATATGTGGCTACTACGCAATGAAGCACCTGCCACTTACCATCGTAGGTCCGGTGAATGCCACGCGCCCCGTTGTGGTACTGGTTGGTGCAGTGTTGCTCTTTGGCGAGAGGTTGAATATCTGGCAGTGGTCTGGTGTGCTGCTCACCATAGCTTCGTTGTATCTACTTTCGCTTAGTAGCAAGAAGGATAATGTGAGCTTTTCGAGCCGCCATGCCATAGCAATGTTTGTGGCTATGCTGCTCGGTGCTGTGAGTGGACTCTTCGATAAGTATATTATATCGGAGCACTCGCTCGACCCTATGTTTGTCCAGAGCTGGTTTAGTATCTATCAGCTCGCCATTATGACACTGCTTCTGCTTATTATATGGTATCCTCGCCGCAGTGTCGACAAGTTTCATTGGTCGTGGGCGATACCGCTAATCTCTATCTTTGTCTCGCTTGCCGATTTCTGCTACTACCACGCCATAGATATGGATGGCTCGATGATTGCTGTTATCTCGATGGTGCGCCGCTTCTCGGTTGTAGTATCGTTTGTATGTGCAGCCCTAATTTTTGGCGAAAAGAACCTTAAAAGCAAGGCTCTTGATATGGCACTGATACTTATCGGTATGATACTGCTTGCAATAGGTAGCATATAGTCGATAGAGTTTTAATCGATGTAGATGGAGTTGTCTGAAAAATAATTTACAGATTGCTCTATTTTTTTTGTATAAAATTTGCAAAATCCGAAATTTTAGTTGTATCTTTGTGATATCAAAATGATATTATTATTTAACAGCTAAAATCTATCGTTTATGAAGAACTTTACTTATTCGGGTAGCAAGCTCAATGGTTTTGTGGCTCTACTTATCAATTTGGTTTTATGGGGCGTTCTTGCCTATCTATGCTATGCGCTAAGTATTGAGGCTATAGGCGTAGGTTTGGGCGTGACGGCTCTTATTATTGTGGCTATTGTTGCTACGTTGATGATTCCAGGCTTTATGATGCTCGAACCTAATGAGTCGCGCGTATTGCTCTTCTTTGGTAACTATCGCGGTACGTTCTACGAAAATGGCTTCTGGTGGATTAACCCATTTATGTCGGCAAAGAAGCTCTCGATGCGTGCGCGCAACCTCAATGTCGACCCTATCAAGGTTAACGACAAGGCGGGTAATCCAATTCTTATTGGCTTGGTTGTGGTGTGGAAGATTAAGAACGATGGCGCTTATAATGCAGTATTCGAGATTGATGCACCAGAGGGCGTGGGTCTTAATACCTCTAACGCTCGTATGAACGTTTTGGAGAACTTCGTAGCTGTGCAGAGCGACTCGGCATTGCGTCAGGTAGCAGGTATGTATGCCTACGATGAGAATACTAATAGCGAGCCTAATGAGGTGACACTCCGCTCGGGTGGTGAGGAGATTAACGACCGTCTAACAGACGAGCTTAACGACCGCCTCTCAATTGCAGGTATCGAGGTTGTGGAGGCGCGCCTTAATTACTTGGCATACGCGCCAGAGATTGCTGCGGCGATGCTACGCCGTCAGCAGGCTGATGCTATTATCTCGGCTCGCGAGAAGATTGTAGAGGGTGCTGTGTCGATGGTTAAGATTGCCCTTGAGCGTCTATCGACTGAGGAGGTCGTGGAGCTTGACGAGGAGCGCAAGGCGGCTATGGTGAGCAACCTTCTTGTGGTGTTGTGTGCCGATGAGGCTGCACAGCCTGTGGTTAACACTGGTACGCTACATAACTAATCTCTAAATTAGTATCTGTTTATGGCTACGAAGGAGTCAAATACACGCAGCTTTGTACTTCGCATTGATGGCGAGACGATGGATGCTCTCGAGAAGTGGGCAGCCGATGAGTTTCGCTCGACCAATGGTCAGCTGCAATGGATAATTGCTGAGGCCTTGCGCAAAAATGGGCGCAAGCCTCGCGCTAAAAAGTCGAAGGAGGGGCAAACGGATGAAACGGAGATATAGTATATGGCGTTTTCGCCTTGTAGGTTTTCGCTCCGAGGCTATGCGTCGTCTGGGTAAGAGACCTGAAGATGGCAAGTTAGATTTGGGCGATGTTGTGATGTGTTGCTCGTTGATTGTGCCTTTTTGTTGCGACTCATTTTTTGAGTCATTGCCATACGGAAAGGGCTTGATGCTTATTGCTACGGCGTTGGTCGTACTTGTGGGTATGGTGCTCAAGTTTAGGCGCTTAGCACCTCGCCCTTGCTGGGGTAGAGCATTGTGGGCATCGCTTCTTCTTGCTCTTTTCTGGTCGCTGCTTCCGTGGGTGTTCTATTTTGGTGGCGATAAGGATGTATGCTTGGGGCTTGCTACTGAGGTAAGTATCTCTTCGCTCTTTATGTGGGCGGTTACGCTTGTGTGTGCGTTGCGCTATCGCTATATTCGTCGCCGCTCTGAGCAGGAGATTGCCTTGATGCGTATGCGTAAGAAGCACCGTAAATAAATTATGTATAGGTATGAGTGTTGATTTAATTGTGAGTATTGCGTGTACCGTTGTGGTTTTGGTATTAGCCTTGTTGGTGCTGTTTGGCTTGGGAGATTTTCTAATATCGGGCTATAACACAGCCTCTGCAGAGAAGAAGGCACGCTACAACCTCCCACGACTAAGGATTGTCACCAGCTTGTCGGTTATTGTTATCACCGCCTCGGTGTGGGTGTGTATGCTCCTTAAGACGAGCGAGACGGTGCTTTTAGTGGTAACGTTGGTGTGGGTTGTGATTATGTTTATTTTGGATAAATTTTATGTAAAAAAATAGAGCTATGAGAACAAATCCTGAAATTAGAAAAGATGTCCAAACTCATATGGAGGGTAATTGGACAAATATGGTGGTAATATCGTTGGTATTCTGCCTTATTGCAACGTTTACAAGATGTAGCTTCCCATTGGTGCTCTTTGTCTACTGCCCATTGGCTTTGGGTTTTGTGATGACGATGATGCACTTTGTGCGTGGCACTAAGAGCGTATCGGTAGAGGATATATTCTCGGCATTCAATGCTAAGTTCTACTGGAAGAGTATGGGCTTGGGAATCCTTGTGTGGGTATATACCTTCCTCTGGTCGTTGTTGTTCCTTGTGCCAGGTGTCGTTAAGGCGTGCTCCTACTTCCTTGCGCCATATATCCTCGCGGATAATCCTGAGCTTACTGCCGAGGAGGCTATCTGCCGTAGTATGCGCCTTATGGATGGACATAAGATGCAGATCTTCTTGATGTCGCTTGGCTACCTTTGCTTGGCCACCTTGTCATCAGTGCTACTCTTTATCCCAATGCTCTGGTTAGTCCCATACTACCAGGTGGCTTATGTTAAGTTCTACGAGGAGGTGAAGCACTCTGTGGCGTAGGGTTGTGTAAATAATTTTATTACTATCAACCGTCTTTTGCTTTTAGCGAGAGACGGTTTTTTGTTTTGCTAAATATAGTAAATCGTCTTGTATTTTGATAATTATTGTCAAAGTGCAAATAATTATATAAAGTACACTTTTCATATCATAAATTAAATAGTTTGGCCTCAATATAGGTTATGATAGGATATTGCGCCAATTTTGTATCTCTGAAAAAGTGGATGCTACACAGTGTTATGTATAGCAACAACCAAAAAAAGAGGTTTAAAGGAGTACACTGAATGAAAATATTTACTACATTTGTAGTGACATATTATTTACGCGGAAAGTGTAAGTTTATTCTCGGATTACGAACGTAGGAAATTCGATTAACGGAGAGAGTAGGCGAACATCTTCCTGCGTCATATCCTGTATTCGGGTATGGCGTGGGTCTGTTGCTTATTTTATCTGTAAGGTATCCTACGCCTGTAATCCTAAAATAAGTTTTCAGCACCACGCTTTCTTTGTATTTATAAATAGCTATCGGGGTGCGGATGGTAAAAACTACTAACAATTATGAGACGTTATTTACTACTAATTGCGCTTGCTATTGCAGTGGTATCTTGCAAGAAAAACGAAGATTCAAATCTAAGATTTGAAACAGATATAGCAGTTCCTATTTGCTATCCAATGATTAAAGATACAAAAATTATCGGATTTAATTCAAAATTAAAGTGGGAGACAACAACTTCAGCTAATTGGATAAGTGTAAACCCAGCAAATGGAAGCAATGGTAAGCACCAAATCTATATTACGGTCGACCAAAATCAAACGAACGAAATAAGAAACGGAGTTGTTCAAATAACCTTGTCTAATAATGAGAGCCGCGCAATAAACATTGTGCAAAATCCGGCACCATCTGAATATGTTGGGAATGCAGAAATGCCTAGCAATGAAATATGGTATACCACTACAGATGGGAAAATAACTAAGCCTTATGGTTCATCTCTTAGATGGTCAATCGTATCAAATGAATACGCAAATGGTATGGGTATTATTAAAGTTGAAACAGATTTGACTGAGATTGGCTACGATGCATTGAATTTTTGTTACACTCTCGTTAGTGTTAAAATTCCTAATAGTGTAACAAAAATTAATACACAAGGTTTCGCTTCTTGCTGGAATATGATAAATATAAATATTCCTGATAATGTAGTTGCTATTGGAAGTAATGCATTTGCAGGTTGTAAGAGTCTCCAAAATATTACTATTGGTGAAAATGTATCAAGTATTGCTGAATATGCTTTTTCATATTGCGAAAAACTAGAAAGTGTATATTGCAAAGCAATAACTCCTCCAGAAGCTGAATATCGCTATGGTTTTTGGAGAACATTTGATGATAATGCTCCAGAACGTAAGATATACGTACCAACACAATCTGTTGAGGCGTATAAGAGTGCGCAGGGTTGGAGTGATTATGCTGATGCAATTGTAGGTTACAACTTCTAATTTCCGATTTATATAGGACATCTTCGTCCTATCCTATGCAAAATATCGCGGGCTGTACTTCGTGTACTATCCCGCGATATTTTATTTATACGATATTATTTACGCTGTCACCCTGAGCATAGCGAAGGGTCTCAAGGTCTATACGGGGATTGAAGGTCTGCACTCACCGCGAGATTCTTCACTGCGTTCAGAATGACCTTGATAATTTCAGTTTTCAGTTTTCACTTTTCATCATCGCTCCACTCCTTGTATGGATTGGCTCTGAGGTGCGAGTTGTAGTAGCGCTTGATGCCTGTTACCTCCTCGCCGAGCCACTCAGGGCGGGCAAATGCCTCGTCGGTGGAGGATAGCTCCACCTCGGCAATCGTAAGACCCTCGTTGTCGCCGTGGAACTCGTCGACCTCGAAGGTGTGTCCCTCGTACTCCACCAAGTAGCGGCACTTATCTATGAGTGCGCCCTCGGCGAGTTGTAAAAGTTCCATAGCCTCCTTTGCCTCAATCTCCTTCTCCCACTCGAAGCGCGAGAGTCCACCATCCATAGATGGACCTTTGATTGTGAGCCACGCTCTGTCGTCGCTAATGCGTACACGCACAGTACGACGCCCAGAGGCGATATAGCCTTGAACAAGGTGTGAACAAGTGTGGGCGAGGTGTTTATACTCGCCCACAACTAAAAACTTGCGTTCTATCTCCTGTACCATACGCTACTCCTCGTAAGCAAACATAGGGTCCCACGATGGGAGCATCTGAGGCTTCTGCTCCAAGAGTTTAAGGGTCTCGGCAGGGATATACTTCTTGTCGATAACCACGCGGAACATATACTCCTCAAACCACTCGTCGGTCATAATAAGGTTGCCCTTCCAACCAGAGTTTGCGCCCCAGCTATTCTCCACCATCCACTTTTTAGGGTTGCCCTCATCGTCGAGGTCTACCGCAATAAGTGTCATGGCGTGTGATGAACCACTTGCAAAGGTACGAACGCGCTGCTCCTTGTTCATAGGAAACTCAACGCCTATAAGCGACTCATAGTCGAAGTTATTGATGTCGAGTGTACCCTTCTTCGAGAGTAGGTACTTGCCTACGTCGCAAGAGAAGTACATTGCAGTGTTATCCTTGATAGAGGCGATAGCCAACGCCTTAACCTCCTCGATAGGGAGATTTAGGTAGACCCAATTGTCGCCATCGTAGACGTGGCGGTCGTACTCAATCTCGTAGAGCTTGTGGTATTCACGTGTAGGGTCGTTCATTACCATCACGAAGTTGTTTTCAAGGTCTATATCGCCAAAATACTCGGCATAGAACGACTTTGGTGTGTAGAGTTTAGTCTCGATAGGGTTGCCATCCTTGTCGTGGCGTGTCCACTCAAACTCGGTAGGAGGTACGCCGTATGCTCGTACAAGCATCGAGTATATCTCCTTCAACATCTCGGTTTTAAGAGCTACGGTCGAGCGACGGTCCTTCTGCTCGCGGAGTGTAAGACCAAACTCGCGGAGCTTGAGCTTAATAAGGTTGCCCACCTGCGCTGTGTTGTTCGACTGATAGTTCTCTGGCATAACCTCAGCAGGTACAACGCCATACTTCATAACGAGGTTCGAAACACCGGTAAACTGACCACCGTCGTTCAATGGATTCTTAAACAGCCACTCCACCTGACGGTCATCCATAGGCAGGTGCTTAGTGTCGATAACGCCTTGTAGGAAGAGGTTTGACTTTTCCAACTGGTCGTATACAAAGAGGTAGTTCTGTGAGAACTCTAACGATGGCAAATCGAGGTCATCAATCATCTTGGCACGCAAGACATTAAGACCTGTGAAGAGCCAGCAACGACCTGACTGATGCTGGTCGGTGATACCCTTAGTCTTTACTCGGTGCGAGAAGTGAGTGTCAATCATTCGGAGGTTGTCGGCATTTGTGCTAAGCTCGGCTACAGAGTTGATAGCCAATGCGTTGCGTGCTGCCTTCTCTGCCTCGCTGCCACTATGTCCCTTGCGTATTTGCTGCATCATCTCTGCTGTGATGCCACCCTTATCCTGCTGTGCGCTGATGCTACACGTT
>JAZOSJ010000033.1:0-2994 GCA_045657045.1 Alistipes sp. | reverse complement strand
GAGGTCCTCACTCCTAGTGAGTACATGGGTGCCGTTATGAGCGATCTTCAGAACCGCCGTGCTATGATTATGGGTATGGAGTCAGATAAGGGCTTCGACCGCCTCAACGCACGCGTGCCTCTTGCAGAGCTCTACCGCTACTCAACATCATTGTCATCACTCACTTCAGGTGCTGCTACATACACAATGCAGTTTGCATCATACGAGCAGGTTCCTGCCGACGTACAGGATAAGCTCTTGAAGGCTTACACAGACACCGACGAAGAGTAATTTGGTGTGATAAGGGGTCATCTGCGACCTCTCAATCAATAGCCAGAATGGGAAATACGTTTAGTATGTCCCATCCTGGCTATTTTCATGTCGAGGCCACATCTAACCCCTTCTGACACCAAATTCAATTTCTTGTGATAGTGGCGCGTTAGCGGCACATCCCTAAAAGTAGACCACCCAGGGCTGTACTACTCTGTACTATCCCTGGGCGGTCTCTTTTGTGATGCACCACTACTACACCACTCTGACAAGAAATTAGGTCGTGGTGATAATCGCGGTGGAGGGTTAAGGAAATTAATGAGATTAGGGAAATTAAGGAAATTAGGGAGGGGTGGTTCTGTAGATTGCTACTATGTGCTCTCTCCCTATATTCCTTAAACTCCTTAAATTCCTTATCACCACCAACATCCTTGGTTGCACAATATTCCCTTAATTTCTTGCACTCATTAAATATTTACCCTCTGCTTTCCTATTTTTGCACTCTCGACCCCAAAAAAGTCGGTCTTTTATTTCAAAACTTAAGAATTGTTTTGTATCTTTGTAGTTGATTGTAGCCATGTGCTTAATTTTCGAATAATCTTTTAACACAATAACTAAAACTTTACGACCATGTACGGAAAATTTCAGCAGCATTTGCAGAATGAGTTGGCAGAGATTAAGGCTGCCGGTTTGTACAAGACTGAGCGTATCATCGAGTCTCCACAGCGTGCCGAGATCGATGTAGCTAACCGCCCCGTTGTGAACTTCTGCGCTAACAACTACCTCGGCCTCTCTGACAACCAGCGTCTTGTAGATGCTGCAAAGAAGGCTCTTGATGAGCGTGGCTTCGGTATGTCATCAGTACGTTTCATCTGCGGCTGCCAGGATATTCACAAGCAGTTGGAGAAGGCTATCGCTGACTACTTCGGCACTGAGGATACTATCCTCTACGCTGCTTGCTTCGATGCTAACGGTGGTGTATTCGAGCCTTTGTTCACAGCTGAGGATGCTATCATCTCTGACGCCCTCAACCACGCATCTATCATCGACGGTGTACGTCTTTGCAAGGCACAGCGCTACCGCTATGTTAACGCAGACATGGCAGAGCTCGAGGAGTGCTTGAAGCAGGCTCAGGCACAGCGCTTCCGCATCATCGTTACTGACGGTGTATTCTCTATGGATGGTAACGCTGCTCCCCTCGACAAGATTTGCGAGCTCGCAGAGAAGTATGACGCTCTCGTAATGGTTGACGAGTGCCACTCTGCAGGTGTACTTGGTAAGACTGGTCGCGGTATCACTGAGCTCTACGACCTCCGTGGTAAGGTAGATATCCTCACAGGTACTCTCGGTAAGGCATTTGGTGGTGCTGTAGGTGGCTTCACAACAGGCCGCAAGGAGATCATCGACATGCTCCGTCAGCGTTCACGTCCTTACCTCTTCTCTAACTCATTGCCACCCGCAGTAGTAGGTGCATCTATCGAGATGTTCAAGATGCTCGAGGAGAGCGATGCACTTCACGATAAGCTCGTTGCAAACGTTGAGCACTTCCGCACTAAGATGGTTGCTGCTGGCTTCGACATCAAGCCTACAGTATCTGCTATCTGCGCTGTTATGCTCTACGATGCTAAGCTCTCACAGGACTTCGCAGCAGAGCTCCAGCAGGAGGGTGTATTCGTAACAGGTTTCTACTACCCAGTAGTTCCAAAGGGTCAGGCACGTATCCGCGTTCAGGTTTCTGCAGGTCACACTACAGAGCAGCTTGACCGTTGCGTTGAGGCCTTTATCAAGGTTGGTAAGAAACTTGGCGTCTTGAAGTAATTTTTCGTGATAAGGGGTCATTCTAGGCCCATCACTAAAGTAAACCGCCCAGGGCTGTACATCATAGTACTATCCCTGGGCGATTTCTTTTGCGATAGACCAAGCCTAACCCCTTCTGACGAAAAATTGGTAAACCGCTGATGTAGGTTGGTCATCACCACATCTCACGACTTCTGGTACGAAATTAGGTGGTGGGTGATTAGGGAAAATAAGGAGTTTAGGGAATTTAAGGAATTTAGGGAATATAGTGAGAGTGTTGGCAGAATATATTACTTCCTCCCTATATTCCTTAAACTCCTTAATTTCCTTAATCTCCCTTATCTCCTTAAATTCTATGACCTCCCTTTCCTTATAAAATAACCCTCTCTTTTGCTCTATTCAAAAATATATATTATTTTTGTGGGATAAGATTCCATAGAGTTATAACAATAAAACCATTATACAATGTCGGTAATTAGACTAACCAAAGAGTTTACCTTCGAGGCGGCGCATATGTTGGAGGGCTATGACGGCCTTTGTCGCGAGATTCACGGTCACTCATACCGTCTATTTGTGACTATCAAGGGTGAGCCACAGAGCGACCCCGAGTCGCCTAAGATGGGTATGGTGATGGATTTCGGTCTCTTGAAGCGCATAGTAAACGAGCAGATTGTAAATCGCCTCGACCACGCCTTCATGATGCGTAATACGCCCATGGCGGAGGAGGTATGCCAGAACCTCGGCTACAACTTCTCGCGTGTGGTGCTCACCGACTACCAGCCTACGTGCGAGAATATGCTCGCCGACTTCGCGGAGCGCCTCTTGGGTGCGCTACCCGAGGAGATTGAGTTATACTCGTTGCGTCTTCACGAGACTGCCACATCCTATGCTGAGTGGTTCGCCTCGGACAACTTCTAAACCCGCTTAAACACCCGCACAAAGATGAGT
>JAZOSJ010000032.1:0-4732 GCA_045657045.1 Alistipes sp. | reverse complement strand
AAAGAGTTGGGTGCTACCTCTTACGGCTGTATATGCTGTGCTACATGTGGTGATTTACTTCCTATTGGTTGAGTGCACCGATAGTCGTGTGCCTCTGCTCGACTCCATGTCTACGGCGTTGAGCATCGTCGCTATGTGGATGCTCTCGCGTAAACTGGTCGAGCAGTGGCTGGTGTGGCTCGTGGTCGACATGATTAGCGTGGGATTGTATCTCTATAAGGGCATCCCCATCACAGCGGGACTATATACGCTCTACTGCATCCTCGCCATAGCAGGTTACCTGCGCTGGAGAAAGCAGGTGAGAGTGGTGGCCTGATAAATAAGAAAATGGGTTAAATGTGGCGTTTATGCCAATCATTTAACCCATTTTACTTATTATAACTCAGTTGTCTCTGATTCTATCTACGCTTTGGGGAGTGTGAATGTGAACTCAAGACCACCCACCTTGCGGTTAGCAACCGAGATGTCGCCACCATGGAAGAGGATGGAGTTCTTAACGATAGATAGTCCGAGGCCTGTGCCACCAAGCTTGCGTGAGCGACCCTTGTCGATGCGATAGAAACGCTCGAAGATGTAGTCGATGTGGTCGTCCTCGATACCGATGCCGTTATCGGCAAACGAGATGGTGTACATACCATTGCTCTCGCCCAAGCACTTAACATAGATGTCGCGACCACCAGAGTATGCTATTGCATTATCCGTTAGGTTCTTGATTATCGACATTAGAAGCGTGTAGTTGCCGTATACCGGCATTGGGGTAGGTAGGTCGATATTTACGCGCATACGCTTGTCGTCGGGTAGTAGCGCCACCTCTGATGCTATCTCGTTCACGATATTGCGTAGATCGACCATCTCGCGCTCGATGCGTGAGCTGCCATCCTCCATTCGTGTAATTGTCGATACATCGGTAAGAAGCTGTGTAAGACGCTGGCAGTGAGCATAGCTCTTAGCTATGAAGGCATCGCGCTCCTCATCGGTTATATCCTTTGATGTGGTCATCGTTTCGAGGTAACCCTGAATTGCCGCCACAGGGGTTTTAAGCTCGTGGTTGATGTTGTTGGTTAGCTGACGCTTGATGCGCAACTTCTCCTGCTCCTCATGCAGTGCCTTGTCGTGCTCGCGCTTGATACTCTCCGAAGCCTCGCTAAGACGACCGTAGAGGTCGATAATATGGCGCGCAATATCGCCCAACTCGTCGTTGGCAAATTTTGGCATCGACTCCTTCTCTTCGCCGCGCTCCATGGCTAATGCCAAACGCTCCAAGTTTTTGATATTGCGGTTGATGCGTATAGCAAGAAATAGCGATACCACGACGGTAGCCGCAGCGATAAAGATGATGCTAACAAAGATGTCGTCATCGAGTTGCACTGCGCTGTTGCCCTTGATATGGGATATTAGCGAGTGACGGTATATGATTACGCCGCCGATAAGCGACATAACAAGCAGTGTGAGAATAAGATACATACTACCGCGGTAGCTAAATCCCTTTTTACTCTTCAAATCCATAGCCATATCCTGTTCTTGTTATAATATGATTTCCGTAACTTCCTAATTTTTTGCGCATTCGTGTGATATTCACATCAATAGTGCGGTCAAGGACTACCACCTCGGTGCTCCATACGCGTGTCATAATCTGCTCGCGTGAGAGTATCGTATTGCGGTTCTGGAGTAGCAATACAAGGATGTCGAACTCTTTGCGCGTAAGCGACACCTCTGCGCCATCCATCGTGCAACGCTTGTTGGAGTTGTTCACCACCAACCCCTCGAAGCTGATAACATTCTCATCTGCAATCTCCTCGCGTGGCTCTGCGCGATGTGCCGAGCGACGTAATACGCTGCGTACGCGCGCCATAACCTCTGCCACTGAAAATGGCTTTGATATGTAGTCGTCAGCGCCAATATCGAGTCCCTTAATCTTGTCGCTCTCGCCATCGAGTGCCGAGCAGAAGATTATCGGCAGGGTCTCGGTCTCAGGTCGCTTGCGCAGTATCGCTGCGAGATTAAAGCCACTGAGTTCGCCCATCATCACATCGAGTATCATAAGGTCTAAACCGCGCAAATCCATCGTTAGCACCTCCTCGGCGCTATTTGCCGTCTCTACCTCATATCCCTCCTTTTCGAGGTTGAATTTAAGAATCTCACACAACGACTCCTCGTCGTCAACAACCATTACCTTATATTTATACATAACGCCATTTAGCCTTGACCTACAAATATAACGATAATTTATGAATCATACAAATCTGACACCGCAAAATAGGTATAGACCGCATATTTTTGCACGGAATGATGCAATTTTGAGTTATTTAATGAATTTGTAACACAATTGTAACATATAAATTTTATCTTTGTCGTGGAATAATTTTTGTTTTATGGATTTATTTATAGTCATTACCCTCGCGCTTCTCGCGGTTATGGGTATTATTGTGGGAGTTTCGAACGATGCTGTTAACTTCCTCAATTCGGCCTTTAGTTCTAAGGCGGCAAAGAAAAATGTTATCCTTACCATTGCAAGTATCGGTGTTATGGTCGGTGTTATGACATCGAGTGGTATGATGGATGTGGCGCGTAGTGGTGTCTTCTATCCAGCGATGTTCACCTATCAGGAGATTATGATTCTGTTTCTTGGTATGATGCTCTCGAACATCATTCTCCTTGATATCTATAACTCGCTCGGTCTGCCTACCTCTACCACCGTGTCGTTGGTCTTCGGTTTGCTTGGCTCGGCAATGGCGCTTGCACTATATAATATATGGGGAGGCACTACGGATGCTACACTTGGCGAGTTTATCAACTCAGGTAATGCCCTTGCCATCGTGTCGGGTATCCTACTTTCGGTAGTGTTGGCATTCTTCACGGGTCACTTGTTGATGTATATCTCGCGTCTTATCTTTTCGTTCCGCTACCATAAGATTTTCAGCCGTTACGGTGCTTTCTGGTGCGGTATTACCCTTGCAGGTATCATCTATTTTACGGTGTTTAAGGGCTTGAAGAGTACTACACTTATCCCTGAGGTAATCAAGGATTATGTAAACGATAATACAGGTACTGCGCTATTATTGTTGTGGCTTGGTAGTTCGGCTCTATTGTGGATTTTGCAGCGCTTCAACGTCAATATTTTGCGTGTTTCAATCCTTGCAGGTACATTCTCTTTGGCGTTGGCATTTGCGGGTAACGACCTTGTGAACTTCATTGGTGTACCATACGCTGGCTACGATTCATATGTTATTGCACACGCTGCCGATTCGCTCCCTACATCTATGGAGGCGTTGGCAAATCCTACGAAGGCGAACTTCTTGATTATGTGTGCTGCGGGTCTTGTAATGGTTATCACGCTCTTTACCTCGAAGAAGGCTATGCGTGTTATCGAGACCGAGCGTAAGCTATCGTCACAGAGCGAGGAGGTGCCAACAAATAGCGAGGCTACGGTGGCTTCACGTGGTATTGTGCGTGGTGTGCTCCGCTTCAACAACTTCCTCACTTCTATTACTCCTGAGCCTGTGCATCGTTGGATTAACGAGCGCTTCGAGTCGCTTTCGGAGGAGGAGCGTGGCGATGTTAACTACGACCTTATCCGTGCTACGGTAAACCTTACTGCTGCGGCAATCCTTATCTCTATCGGTACGCAGCTTAAATTGCCGCTCTCAACCACATACGTTGTGTTTATGGTTTCGATGGGTTCGTCGCTTGCCGACCGTGCTTGGGGTCGTGAGAGTGCCGTATATCGTATCACGGGCGTAACTACCGTTATTATGGGTTGGTTTATTACTGCCTTGGGTGGTTTTGCTATCGCTCTTGCTGTAACCCTTGCGCTTGTATATGGCGGTACTATCGCAATTATCGCGATTACAGCTATTTGCCTACTTCTTATCATCAAGAGCAATATCACTAAGAAGGAGGAGGATGAGGAGCCTGAGGAGTCTGCTGTGGCAAAGATTGGTGATGCTCTAAAACGTAGCCCTGAGGAGGCGCTTATCAGCTATACTGAGCACGTATGTTCTTCGATGGAGAAGGTGACAATGATCTACGACCGCACTATCGTGGCGGTATTTAAGGAGAATCGCCGTGTTCTTCGCGATATGGTGCGCGAGGCTGAGGAGTTCTACCACTCTACACGTCAGCAGAAGTACGAGCTTCTACCACTTCTTCGCAACCTTGAAGATAGCGATGTAAATACGGGTCACTACTATGTTCAGGTTGTGGACTATATCTCTGAGACCAGCAAGGCTTTGCTACATATCACACGTCCATGCTACAAACACGTAGATAACAACCACTCAGGTCTTTCGAAGGAGCAGGTTTTCGACCTTAAACGTATCAACGACCGCGTAGAGGAGATTTTTGGCGAGATTAACACGATGCTTCGCACTCGTACCTTCGAGCAGATGGAGGATGTGCTTAATAAGCGTGATGAGATGTTTGACCTTATCGACGAGGTTATGCAGAACCAGCTCCGCCGTCTCCGCGACACCGGTGGCTCGTCATCTGCTAATATGCTCTTTTTCAACATACTTACCGAGACAAAGACTATTGTTCTTCACTCGCGTAATATTATGAAGTCTCTTGAGCACTTCGTTCATTAATTTCTTGTGATAAGCCGCAATCTGCGGCACATCCCAAAAGCTCAAACCATCCAGGGCTGTACTTAGGTGTACTATCCCTGGATGGTTTCTTTTGCGATGCACCACATCTCACGACTTCTCCCAAGAAATAATTTCTTGTGATAAGGGGT
>JAZOSJ010000031.1:0-7669 GCA_045657045.1 Alistipes sp. | reverse complement strand
TTTGTCTTCCTAAGACCGCTTGGCCTCCGACTTCATTGATGATGGTGGCACAGGCACCCACATATCCTCGCAAATCTCCACACCGAACTCTACACCATGAAGGTCGAACAAGAGGTCACTACCAAATGGAGCCTCCTGACCCGCAAAGCGAATCATACGATCCTTAATCGAGTATCCCGATACCCACCAGCGAAGCTCCGAGAACTCGCCATAGTTAGGGATGTAGCTCTTAGGCACAATACCCCACAACTGACCCTGACCGAAGATAGCAGCACAGTTGTAAAGGCGGTCAGCAAAGACCACAGGCAAGCCCACGATACCGATAGTAGGAATATCGGCACACTCCTGCATAAGCCACTCCAATGCGCGCTCGGCATCGGTGAGCAACTTATTTTGAAGCACCATATCGCCACAGGTATAACCCACCAACGATAGCTCAGGCATCACCACAATCTCGACACCCTCGTTGAAGGCATCCTGCATAATTTTGAGAGCACCCTCAGCATTGCGGTGTGCATCAGCGATGTGTACGCGAGGCACCGCCGCCGCCACTCTCATATATCCGTATTGGTTATTCATAATCTAATTAGTAATTAGTATTGAGTAATTAGTAATAGTTTCGCTTGTGTCAAGCGACAGCTGACGCTGTATGTTTCTATGAGTTACTGTGTAATCATTAAACCACACAAAAGGCGCAGTCTTTTAACCATTACTAATTACTAATTTCTCTCTACTCATTAACCAATTACTCTGCCCAGATGCGTGCAAGGTTAATGATAGTATTCATCGCCTTCTGCATCGTTGTTAGCGAGGCGTACTCATAGCGTCCGTGGAAGTTCATACCGCCCGTAAAGAGGTTGGGGCAAGGTAGACCCATAAACGAGAGACGTGAGCCATCGGTACCACCGCGGATAGGCTTAACAAGAGGCTTAACACCCGCCTCAATCATAGCGCGCTTAGCCTTGTCGATAACCTGAGGGTGTGGCTCAACCATCTTACGCATATTGTAGTATTGGTCACGCATATTGAGTGTCAACACCTTGTCACCATACTTGCGCTGCAAGAATGCCACCACGCTCTCCATAAGCTGTTTCTTCTGCTCGAACTTCTCGGTGTCGTGGTCACGGATGATATAGTTAATCTCCGCCTCCTCGACGCTACCCTTGATGCCCACGCAGTGGAAGAAACCCTCGTAATGCTCGGTAAACTGTGGACGCTGGTCCGCAGGAAGCATACCGTTAAGCTCGGTAGCGATATCGATGGCGTTAATCATCTTATTCTTTGCCATACCTGGGTGTACGTTACGACCCGAGATAGTAATCTTAGCACCCGCGGCATTGAAGTTCTCGTACTCCAACTCGCCCTCCATACCACCATCCATAGTGTATGCGAAATCGGCAGCGAACTTCTTAACATCGAAATAGTCTACACCGCGACCAATCTCCTCATCTGGCGTGAAGCCCACGCGAATCTTACCGTGTGCCACCTCAGGGTGCGCCAAAAGCCACTCCATAGCTGTCACAATCTCGGCAACACCCGCCTTGTCGTCAGCACCCAGAAGCGTAGTACCATCGGTGTGAATAAGGGTGTGACCCTTGAAGAACGAGAGCTCTGGGAACTCCTCAACGCGCATCCATACATCGCCACCGAGGAGGATATCATTACCCTTGTAGTTCTCCAAAATCTGAGGTTTTACGTTTGCACCGCTCATATCTGGTGCAGTATCTACGTGCGAGATAAAACCTACGATAGGCGCAGTCTCCTTACCCTTAGTTGCAGGGAGGGTCGCCATAACATAGCCATACTCGTCCATCGTCACCTCCTTCAAGCCGATAGCTTCGAGCTCCTCTTTTAGGTGACGGAGCAACACCAACTGCTTATCGGTAGATGGGAACGATGAGCTTGACTCGTCCGACTGCGTGTCGAACGACACATATTTCAAGAAACGCTCTTTTAGATCCATATTATATCTTTGTTAAGGTGAAAAGTGAAAACTGAAATGTGAAAAGTAAGGCGTGCTTCGCACGAGATTTATAAATACGCGTCGCAGACACCATTCATTACTAATTACTAATTACTCATTACTAATTATATATACGCGTCGCAGACACCATTCATTACTAATTACTAATTACTCATTACTAATTATATATACGCGTCGCAGACACCACACTTTTCAGTTTTCCCTTTTCAGTTTTCAGTTATTATTCGTTAATATTTGCTCTACGCGAGTGCCAGATAAAGTAAGCGATGATGGCCACGTATGCTGCGATACCGAGGTAAACAGCACCCATAGAGTCTGCCCAACCACTCAACATCCAGTCGCAACCAAGGAATGCAAGGATAGCACTTACAACACCCATAAGAGCACCACCAGCGATAAAGCCCGATGCGATAAGAGTACCGCGGTTGTTGTTAGCCTTAGCCTGCTCAGGGTTCTTGTGGCGGTTAACAGCCCAAGACACAAGACCACCGACAACGAGTGGAGCATTAAGGTTCATAGGGATGAACATACCAAGTGCGAATGGCAACGCTGGCACATTGATAAGGGTCAACACGAGGATAAGACCTGCGCCGATACCGTATAGCAACCATGGCGTAACACCACCCATCATAAGAGGCTGGATAACAGCCGCCATAGCATTTGCCTGAGGCGCTACAAGGGCATTCTCACCCACAAAGCCGTATGTCTCGTTCATGATGATCATCACACCTGCAACAGTAGCTGCCGACACGAATGTACCCACGAACTTCCAAGTCTGCTGCTTCTTAGGTGTTGTACCGAGCCAATAACCGATTTTGAGGTCGGTGATAAAGCCACCCGCCATAGAGAGCGCAGTACAAACCACACCACCGATTACAAGCGCCGCAATCATACCAGACTCGCCTTCAAGACCCACAGATACAAGCACTAACGACGATAGGATAAGTGTCATAAGTGTCATACCCGATACAGGGTTTGAGCCTACAATAGCGATAGCATTTGCCGCTACGGTAGTGAACAAGAATGCGATAACGAATACGATAGCCAACGCCACTGCTGTCTGCATCCAGTTGCCAAGCACGCCAAACTGGAAGAAGAAGAATGTAGCTGCAAGGGCAGCGATAAGAATCGAGAGGATAACCTTCATAGAGATATCCTTCTGTGTGCGTGGCTCATCTGCCGCAGCCTTCTTTCCGCTGAACTCGCTTACGGCAAGACCCAAGGCGCTCTTGATGATACCCGCCTGGCGCACGATACCGATAAGACCTGCCATAGCGATACCACCGATACCGATAGGACGACCAATGTAGGTGTAAAGGTTCTCAGGCGTAAAGAGCAACGATGGATTAGCAATGATATTCTCGTTTGTGATACCGAGCATCGCCACCATAGCCTGCGCATCCACAACACTCTCGAACGAGCCTACCAAAGGCACGATAAAGAACCATACAAGAGCCGAGCCTGCGGTGATGATAAGTGCATACTTAAGACCGATGATATAACCAAGACCAAGTACCGCAGCCGAGGTGTTAAGACCGAAGGTAAGCTTAACCTTTGCAGCCAAGACCTTACCCCAACCCCACATCTGTGTCGAAAGCGCCGATACCCACGCACCGAATGTAGAGACAACAAAGTCGTAGAGACCACCGATAAGACCCGCAGCCACGAGAATCTTAGCCTGTGAGCCACCCTTCTCGCCCGAAACGAGCACCTCGGTTGTAGCCGTAGCCTCAGGGAATGGATACTTGCCGTGCATCTCCTTTACGAAATACTTACGGAAAGGAATTAGCAATACGATACCGAGGATACCACCGAGCAACGATGATAGGAATACCTGATAGAACTGCGCATCAAGACCGAGGATGTAGAGCGCAGGGAGTGTAAAGATAGCACCCGCCACGATAACACCCGACGATGCACCAATAGACTGAATGATAACGTTCTGGCCGAGCATATTCTTCTTGCCACGCATCTGACCGAGGCCCACGGCGATGATGGCGATAGGAATAGCCGCCTCAAATACCTGACCGACTTTAAGACCAAGGTAGGCTGCGGCAGCCGAGAATAGCACCGCCATAAGAATACCAATAGTCACCGAATAAGGAGTCACCTCCACAGGCATCTCCTTAGCACCCATCACTGGGTTGTACTCCTCGCCCTTGTTAAGCTCACGATAAGCGTTCTCTGGAAGCGAAGTTTTAGGCTGTTGTTCTTGCATAGTTTTATTGTTTATTAGTTGTTTTTACGCTTTACCTCGCAAAGATAGGGAAAAATCTTGATTTTTCCAATTAGTAGGGGTATTTAAGGGTTATTAAAGGTTATTAAGGGAGAGAGCAGAGAGAGCAGAGAGAACAGAGAGGACGGTGAGAAGATATTTAATTTGATAGCCTGTTTATTGTTATCTCTTTTATTTTAGAAATAAATTTTGTCATTAATTTTGTCTTGTTAGACTTTTATTACTAACTTCGTCGAAAATATTATGCAATGCAAACGAATGATAAAATAATCTGGAACTCAAAGTATTCAAATCTTCTTTGTTATCAGAAGACTGTTATAATCTACGATCTTACCTTTCACTTCTGCAGTCGCTTTGTGGACAAGCGCGACCGCACCTATGACCAGATGATACAAGCAGCCCGCTCAGGTAAGCAAAATATAGTGGAGGGACACGCAGATATGTCCACATCAAAGGAGAGCGGTTTGAAACTGTTTAATATTGCAAGAGGTAGTCTCTTAGAACTATTGGAGGATTATAAAGATTATCTGAGGGTGCGTGGTATGCAATTGTGGGAGGATAACTCTGAGGAGATGAAGACAATGTCAAAATTGGGCGTCGAGCATAGCGATTCTCAGTTTTTTGTCAATCTTGCAGAGAGTCGCACAGATGAGGTTGTCGCAAATATGGCTGTAGTGCTTATTAGACAGGCAATCACGCTCATTACTAAGTATATAAATAAGGTGAGTGAGAACTTTGCAAAGGTGGGTGGTTTTAGAGAGCGAATGACGCAAATAAGACTTAATGCAAGAAACAGAAGATAATAATCAACAGTATTCGGAGCTCTCTTTTTTAGAGACTCCGTTTTTTTTGCAACAAAATTAGAACCACTCTGTTCTCTCTGCTCTCTCTGCTCTCCCTTAATCTCCCTACTCTCTCTAACTCCCTGTTGTCTTCAGTTTCAGCTTTTCGCTCCCTGAGCGAAACTCCCCCTCAAAAAAAATCAGAGCCTCCCGATTGGAAGGCTCTGCTACTGGGGATTTTTGGGGAGTCTAGGAAAACTGTAAAAACGACTCAGGGCGATCCGAAGACCGCCCTGAAAAGGATAATATCATAAGTATTTCCCTTAGTCAAATATAGCACTGACTCTGCCCACTAACTTTGCCTAAGGTGTATCACTTAGCAACTAAATTATGGAATATCAAGACCCTCTATCAAACCCTTAAATGTGAATTTTTCCAACCAAACGACAAAATCATCAGCCATGTTTGTAAAGACAATCTTATACTGACCATCCTCAATAGAGACCACAGCCTTACCATCTGTCAATTTAGAAGTATAGGATTCATTCACATCTGCGTAGTAGTAACACCAGCCTGGATACATACGGCTATCACCGACAAAGCTATAAGTTCCAGGAACAAGACAGTTGTTATTGTAAACATCATAGAAGTCGATACGCAAACCACGACCATCCTCTGCTACGAACATAATCTCCTTATCTGTACTACCATAATCATTATAAACGTATGCGTATGTTGAGTCATACAAACCATCCGACTCATCGCCACTACCATCGCTTGGGTTCTCTGGCTCATCACCACCACCTACGCTTGGCGTTACAAGACCTGAAATAGCACCTGTATATGTAGCACGCTCAAACAAAATATACTCATCGTAATACTCCCTAACATTCTCGAAAACAATGTAATAGCCCTCTGGTACATAAGTTACCGTCATGCTAATTGTATACAAGCGATTGTAGCCATAATTGCTATCGCCTGCAAAAATCTTACCATCCTGCATAAAATTATCATGTGTATATGTTCCCTCTCGCAACATGGTATTATTCTCAGCAAATGCATTAGCAATATCAATAGTCAACGACTGAAGAGCACCATTGTTGCAATTAAATGTAATATACTTTTCAGCACCATCATCATATGCAACCTCTGCACTTGTAAACGCAGGAGCGGCAGGCTCCTCTGGCTGAACAGGAGCAACAAGATTAGAAACCGAAAATGTAGAGACACGACCAACTACAAAACGCAAATCACCCTCAGCAAGGTTAGACACGCTCTTTGTAAGCACCGAACCACCCTCTGCGTATGCGGTAATTGTAAACTCTGTAACATCTGCTGGCTCTGTTGCAAACCAGAATGTGTTATTCTCAACATAATCAGCATAGATTGTATAAGTAGTGCCATCATTGAAAGATACATCTACTGTCTCAATCTCAAAACCCTCTGGCACATTAACCGTCATCTTACCATAAGCTACAGCATGATACATCGCAATAGAGACAACACCATCAACAATAGCAGTTGCTTCAGACTTCAAAATATGGGCATAAGGGTCAACCGAATTAGCACTTGGCACCTGCTCCTGAGGAATCATATACTGATCCTGATTAATCCACATATCATCAGGAGAGCATACAGTGAAATTAATACCTGAGACTGATTCACCATAATACTCAACCTCAAAATTTCCGTCAGCATCAATATTAGTCCATTTAGATGTACCATCAGAGAAATATAGGCGGATATACTCATCGCCATCCCACTCAGATACATAAGCATCGCCAGCATCGTTCTTACCTACGAAACCAGAACGAGTATCATCGTTCTCGATGTTAAGAACGCCGCTAATAACGGTCTTCTTCTCAACCTTGTTCACCTCGTTAACATCCTGTGAACAAGCAGTGAATGCCATTGCAGCTACTGCAACAAGCATCAAATTCTTAAACAAATTTTTCATCGTTGCAATAGTTTTTAGAAATCACCATAGTTATCCTCCTCTGCCTCACCGATGTTTGCAGAGAGTGCGAAGCCTGCCTCAACCATTGTTGAGATAACCTCAAACTCAGGAGCTACATACTCCTCATTAAAGATTGTTTGCTTTCTCATTTTAAGTTTTGTTTTACTATTTAAGTTATTTATAATTAGTATCTTACATTATTGTCTGCGACTAACTCACCGCGCATTCTCTTGTCTTTTTTGCAAGAAAACACGAACTATAAGCCACAATAATAAATGCAAATGTATATCATTCACAACAATTTACAAAATATTTTCGCGAATATTTTCGTCTAAATTTCAACATTTTATTGACACCATTCGCAGATGAATGGTTATTTTTCACAGATGAATGGAGAAAAAACAAAACTGAAAAGGCGTTGCCTTTTTTTGAGAAAAAGGCCTAAAGCGTCCTAAAGGGGACCAAAGGGGATATTCGTATTAAGGGATGTTCTATAAATTAGTAAATTAAGTTTAACAATAGGAGGTTGTATTTTATATTTCGGTCGCTTTTGTGTCTATTTCGGCATCTTTCTCATCTTTCCTCGGTTGCTATGCCCGCATAGCGCCCTCGAAAGAGATAAGAAATCTGTTCCAAATATCCAACAAAATCAACTCGACCTAATTTATAGAACCTCCCTTAAACGCAGAGTCTGCTCCTTGCAAACAAGC
>JAZOSJ010000030.1:0-12679 GCA_045657045.1 Alistipes sp. | reverse complement strand
GAGGGTTGAGGATGACACCGAAAAATGCTTCTTGTCTCAAAAGGGTTGTGTATATTCCATCCAACGCATCAACACCATCCTAAAACAGATTAAGAAGGACTACAACCTTAAAATTCAGAACTTTTCAACTCACACTATGCGTAAGACTTTTGGCAGAAAAGTGTTTGAGAGTGCTGGAGAGAATGCTAACCTTGCACTGGTGAGACTAAGTGAGTTATTCAACCACTCATCTGTCAGCATCACTAAGATATACCTGGGCATCCGTCAAGATGAATTATTAGAGACATACGATATGTTGGATTTTTAGAGATTTAAGCTAAATATCCTAAACAATGCCCCTTGAGTGTTGTTCGTTTCAGAAAATATTTTTAATTTTGTAGTGCTATTGGATAAATAGCAAACATATTGAAAGTGTTTTCGATGTCCTAAAATGGAAATGTGGAAGTTTTCAAGACAGTAGGATGACGAACAGCACTCATTTCTTGTATAGCTATGTGGCTGTGCACTTTCTGTGCATGTACCCATACTATCCAAGTGTGGGGCATTGTATTCGTTTGTTACTGTCAGGTCTTTCCACAACCTCCATTTTGATAGACGAAATCAACTCCACACTTTCTTTTTATATATAACCCACCGTATAGGAGTTGTATGGTAATAAAGTTTGAAACAATTTTAACTTCAAATTTATATTACTATGAGAAAGCTATTAGCTCTATTGGTAATGGTGGCAATGTTATTGCCATCGTGCCAGAAGATTGAAAACCGCATTGATGGTCTTGAGAACCGCATTGACCAAATTGAAGGGACTCAGATTGCAACAATCAACCAGCAGATTGAGGCTATCAACACTACACTGCCTCAACTCCGTGAGACTGATGCAGAACTCAAGGAGTATATCAAATCATTGCAGACTACCGCAACAAACCTCCAGGAGCAGATAACAAATACCGACAAGGATATTGATGAGTTGGAGGCTGCACTAAACAAGGCTATTGCTGATGCAGAGGCTTCTGACGATGCACTTAAGGCAGAGTTGGTTGCTCAGTTAAATACCGCTAAAGCAGACATATTGGCTCAACTTGAATCTACAAAGACTGCTTTGGAGGCTGAGTTGGCTCAGATTAACTCAACTATTGCTACTCTCCAGGCTAAGGATACCGAGTTGGAGGGAAAGATTACTACATTGGAGGAGTATGTGAACACAGAGCTTCAGAACACCGAGGACTGGGCAACTGCTACATTTGCAACCCTTGAGCAGTACAACTCAATTGCCTCAGACATTGCTACTATCAAACAGAACATTGAATCCCTTAATTCATCTATAGAGGCTCTTGAGGAGAGACTCACAGAGAGTATTGCAGAAGAGATAGCTACTGCTATTGAGCCTATCAAAGATGAGCTAGTAGCTGAGGTTATATCTGGCATTGCATCTGACTACATGGCTGCAATATCAACTGCAAAGAGTGAGATTACAGCAGCATATACCTCTGCCATTGCTACCTCTATTAGCAACTTGGAGAGTTCTATGAGAGAGTGGGTAAATGAGCAGCTTACAGGATACTATACTATTGCCGAGACAGATGCCTTGTTAGCTCTCCTAAAGAGTGAGCTGGAGGGAGACCTTGCATCACAGAAGAGTTACCTTGAGGGTCTTATCAATACACTATCTAACAACCTTACCAGCCAGATTTCTGCAAACAAGATACTCATTGATGCATTGCGTAATGATATGACCACAGCAGAGAGTAACATTGCTACCAATGCTGAGGCTATTGCAGGGAACAGTGCAAAGATTTTGGCTAATGCCGAGGCTATTGCAGAGAACAGTGAGGACATAGCAGCCAACGAGCAGCTTATTGCGGAGAACAAAACCCTTATCGAGGATAATGCTGCACTTATAGAGGAGAACAAGGGTGCTATTACCAACCTTGAGAAGGATGTTGCAAAGAATGCAGAGGACATAGCTACTAATGCAGCCCTTATAGCACAGAATGCAACTGCTATCAACAACAATGCCCAGGCTATCTCTGATAATGCTGCAGCCATTGCACAGCTCCGCACCGACTTGGCAACAACTAAGGAGGAGATTACCGCAGCATACACTGAGGCTATTACTACTGCTATCAGTACCCTTGATGGACAACTCCGAGATAAGATAGCTACTGAGGTTGCCACTATCAACAGCCGTATTGACAATGAGGTAGCCACTATCAACAATACCATAGCAGCCCTTACTGAACGTGTAACAGCTCTTGAGAAGGAGGTAAAGACCATTAAGGTTGCTATCTATAACATCCAGTCTGACATTGCTGATATACAGGAGCAGATTGCAGCTATCCTTGCACGCATCCAGTCTATCTCATACGTTCCAGAGTACAATGATGGTAATGCTACAATGTACTACACTAACTCTGCTGGTGTTATCACTGCTGGTACCGCTACACTTAAATATGAGTTCCGTCCTGCAAGTTGTGCTGAGGAGGTTGCTGAGGTATGGGAGTCTGCACTAAATGTTAAGGCTGTATATACTCAGACAAGAGCTGCAGGTGACTTTGTGGCACTCGGAATTGAGAGTGTTGAGGCTGCTAATGGCTTCCTTACTGTTGTGGTATCAGGCTCTAATTTAAGTGAAAGCTATTTCCGTGGTGAGATTTCTGCAAATGTACGCTTGGAGGTATCTAATGGCTACAACGACTTCACATCTGACTATGTGAATATAGTACCTTGGACTACAGACACTATCTATATCCCTGATGCAAACTTCAAGGCATACCTTACTACCGAGTTTGATACTAATGGAGATAATGAGATTTCTTTGGAGGAGGCACAGAGCATTACCAATATTGACATCTCAGCCTCATTGCTTCAGGTTAAGTCTTTGGCTGGTATCGAGTATTTCTCTAACCTTGAGACTTTGGATTGCTCATTCAACCGCATTACATCTTTAGACTTGAGTGGCAACACAAAGCTCACAGAGGTTAATGTTGGTAGCAACAGTCTTACTTCATTGATGCTTCCAGCATCTGTTACCGCTGTTGATGCCTCAAACAATAAGCTAACCACACTTGATGTTAGTGCAGCTAAGAACCTTACTACACTAAATGTTGCAAACAATACATTAGGCTCACTCAATGTTGCACAGAACAAGGCACTTGTTGAGCTTAACTGTACAGGCAATGACATTGCAACACTCAACCTAACCAACTTGTTACTCCTTGAGGAGTTGTATTGCGGTAGTAATAACCTTGCTGCACTCAATGTAACCAAGAACACAGCTCTTACAGCTCTTGAGTGTAATGATAATGGCCTGACTGCTCTTGACCTTACAAAGAACGTAGCCCTTGTAACACTTAATTGCCGTGACAACCAGTTGGCAAACATCCATTATGGTAGCAACCCATTCACTGATATTGACTGTGCAAACAACCAGCTCAATAGCCTTAACGTATCAACATTCACAAAGCTTCAGAGCCTTGACTGTTCACACAACAACATTGCTACTCTTGATGTTGCTAAGTGTGCTGCTATTGAGACCTTGAACTGCTCATATAACAATATAGCATCCTTGAATGTTAGTGCAAACTCTAAGCTCAACACCCTTGACTGTTCTAACAATGCAGCATTAGCTAAGTTGTGGGTTAAGGACTCTGCACAGCATGGTGCTATTGACATCACTAAGGATGATGCTACCAATATCTACTTCAACAACGGTGGTCTTGTTATCCCCGATACAGCACTTAAGGCATACCTTGTGAACAACTACGATGATGATGGTGACGGTGAAATCTCTATTGCTGAGTCTGACAATATCACTATGGTAAACTGCTCTGGCAAGGGTATATCAGACCTTACAGGCTTGGAGGCTTGTACTAACCTTGTAACCCTCAACTGTGCAAATAACTCAATTACCACTATTGAGTTGCCAAACCTTACACACCTCCGCACACTAACTTGTAACAACAATCCTATCAAGCATATCAACCTTGATAACTGTGTAGCGTTGGAGTATCTCAATTTGCAGGGCGTGACCACCAATGCAATCAATAATACTGCAATCAGTATAGACAATTACACACAGTCAGAAACTCTTTATTTCTCAGCTAAGTTTACGCCGTTCACATCATTCACTGTTAAGAACACCCCTACACTTACAACTATAGAATTCTATGGAGAATTTGCGGATGTAACTGTTACAGACAACTCTGAGCTCGCATCATTGGTATTCCATTCGCCAGCAATAAATGCAACGTTGTCAGGCAATAGCGTATTGGAGGGTGTAGATGTATCTGCACTGACTGACCTACAAATACTCGATGTGCAGCAGTGTAAGCTGCAAACACTTGATATTACCAATAATCAGGCTTTAACATCTCTCCTATGTAGTAACAATGAACTTACATCACTTGATGTGTCAAATAATACTTCACTTATTAAACTATATTGCAGCAACAATCAATTGCCACGCATCAATGTTACTGCTAATACTGCTCTTGAGGAGTTTGATGTCGCAAACAACTTCCTATCTGCATTGAATGTCCGCAATAATACTGCGTTGACATACCTCAATATAAATAATAATCAACAGGTTTCAATGGTAAATTTATCCGAAAATGTATCATTGACTAAATTGCTTGCTACAGGATTAGCCATAACAGATATAAATCTTTCAAACAATAATAATTTAGTGGAAGTAAACTTGCAGGACAATGCTAATCTATCAGCAATAACCATCTGGGAGAACTGTAAGAAACGTAATGATTACATCAAGTTTGATATGCAAGGAATGGTTGTTGAAGATGTAAATGGTAATAAATATGGATATCCTTATGAAGTAGGGCAATATATTCCTTGGTTTAATGGAGGAGTAGTTTATGAAATAATAAATAATGGCTTAAATGGCAAACTTGTATCAGTAGAGCAAACATCTACAATATGGGCACAAAATTCTAGTGCAACAACAGCAAATGATGTGTACGATGGCAAGGCCAATTTGATAAAAATTCAAAGTTTATCCAACTGGGAATATTATTATCCAGCATTTGCATGGGCCGCCAACTATGGAGCAGATTGGTATCTACCTGCATTATCTGAATTAAGTAAGATATATGTAAATTTGGATAGTATAAATTCTACTATGCTAGCTAATGACTTTACTTCAATCGCTGGCATGTACTGGTCTTCTACTGATGGTGAAAGAGATAAATATGGTTATGCCAAAGCTTTATTATATATCTTTGGTTGGGGAGAGAGCAGGGAACAATCACACACAGAAAATAATAATGTGCGCGCAGTCCTCGCTTTTTAATTAGCTATTTAGCTATTTAACAATTCATAATGGTTGGTGGCTTTTCGCCACCAGCCTTACAATAAAACTTAAAGATGAATATTATAAATAGAGTTAATTATGTGTAGTACTGTAAATTTAATTGTTGGGGAAACTTATGTCGTCACACGACAAAAGAATCATAAAGAGGAATTTGTGTTTATTGGAGGAGAGCCACCAAAAGTCATTTCTAATGATAAGACATTATTATTAAGTGATTTTTTATCAGGAGGCTATATATCTATTAAGCTAAAAACAAACTAATCACACCAGTGCTGATTATACCGTATACTAGTAAGAAGGGGGATTTAAGGGCTGAACTTGAAGACTCCCTCAATAGTCAATACTTTATGAATGATGAGTATGTATAGCTAAACTGTGCCCCTATTAAAATCCGAGTATCAAGTAACATTGATATTCGGATTTTTATTTAGACATTCACTTATATACAAAAATGAATATTCATAAAAACGGTAATATTATCTAAATCAGCATTTTACAAAATACTGAAATAGATAATATTCAATAACCACTCTAAACCATTGTTTTTGAAATAGGGGTTGGCGCTCCAAGATGATTAGTCAAGGAGTACCACTGCATCATTCTGTTGTTTATTCTTAAGTGAGTTATGGTAACGGTGGAATGCCCTGCTTCCTGCAGTGTGTCCGCTCATGGTTGCTATGATATTATCACCAACACCTTGCCCTACAAGTGTATCAATAAAAGAACTACGGGCAAACTTACTCTTTGCCAACTCATATAGAGGTTTATACTCAGCTTCATCATAGGCATTATATGTTACTACAACCCTATCAATGCCAGCCTTCTCAAAAACTCTCTTTAGGTTATCATTATATGTTTGTGAGTGCTTAGGAAAGTCAAACAATGACATCTTAGGCACCGCATCAACCTTATGATGCTTCTCTAATATGGCAAGAGCTTGGGGTGACAGAGGGATTCTACAATCTAAGCCGCTTGACTCTTTGGTTTTGTTTGGTCTATAACGAATGCACCAACGATCATTATCATAAATTAGGTTTTCATATTTCAGCTTAAAGAAGTCAGATACACGGCAACCGATAGAGCATTGAAAGTAGAACATATCCCTTGTGTACTCCAAACACTCATCCCCCAAGTCTACTTCAAGAAGTCTTCTTTTCTCTTCCAGTGTAAGTGTGACGGGGTCACCATACCTCTCAGCTGGAACTTTATAGTCTGCAACATTACCCATATCATCAACCTCATATTGCACCCTGCACCACTTGTAAAAATACTTAATAGTTGTGAGTATCTTTGCAATGGTGTTTCTTCCCTTTTTTCTTGTATGATGTGCCTTGCTCTTCTTATTATCGTTTAGTTCTCCCTCATCTTGCATAAGGTATATTTGGAACTCTGTCATTAGACGCATATTGCTCTGGGCAAATGTTATTCCCCTCTTACGATAAATCTCAAAATTCTTGAAGTGGTGAATGGCATTCATCCTTGTCTTTTGCCTACCCAACGAAACAGATTTATCCATATAGAATAACTCTCCTAATGCCCATAGCTGATTAGCATCATCACTATTTATTGTGGATTGTGATATTTCAGTCTCAACCACCTTTCTCTTCTTGCCTATCTCCTTGTCAAGAATCTCTATAAGCTCATCACGGGTTATAGTCTCTCTCTCATTTGAAAGTATAGCCAATCTGCTTGCAAGCAAATCCAATTTCTTATTTACCACTGAATACAGCACCAAGCTACTTTTGTGTTTAGCGTAGTTGTTCTTGTGTATTCCATAGGTTCTGTTGCCATCACCGTTGGATGCCTCAGCAGGACTACCAAACCAAGCGGATTTTTGAGCAGAGTAACCAGTGTAGTAGTGAATAGTTTGATTTTTGTTGATAGTGATTATTGCACTAATCTGATAGTAAGGCTCTGTATTGACAGTCCTCTTTGATACATAGACATTCTTCTTGATGTCAAGTCTGAATTTAATAGCATACTTCATACGTTATTTGTTTAGTATAACATAAGAGTCTGCTTTCAAAAAACAAGAGTAAAAATAAAAAAAAGCGTAAAAATTTTTTTACGCCTAAATTTATTAAGGATGTAGCAAAGTTTAATGAAGTCTAATGGTGTTAAAAATCATTGTTCGGACATCTTATAACCATATTATGATGCCTAATGAAGTTGTATGAACTCTAATCTCCTGCACGCTTCAGACCTCTGAACGCTACCTAATTTGGGTAGCGTTTTTTGTTATATCTCAGGTTTTGTGTTATGCGCCAGTCTCTTGGCAGACTTGCAGTTTGGGGGATAGTGCATTTCTGTGCAAGCACCAATGCCCCATCTCCCCAAACAACTGCTGCGCAGTTCTGGCGCTACGTGGTGACTCACAAGCGCATTGCTCACCTGGGGCACAGGGTTGCGGAATGTTACTTATTTAGGTAGATTTCCACAGCTACAGGCTCTTCGCCGAGGTCAACATTCTGGCGTTGTAGCTCGCCAGCAGCGTTGTAGTAACGAAGTTCGTAGCTGCGGTTCTTCTCCACAAGCACCGAGAACATATCGTTCATATCACGGAGTGGACCAGCCGTAAGACCGCCGCCCATCTGCTCTGTGCCGTGGAAGATGTCTACGCCCATTGCTACGCGGTCGTCAGAGTGCTCAGTCTTGCCATACTCCTTGTAACCTGCTATCTTGATGAAAGTATGTGTACCTGCCTCGATGTGGCGTGTATATTGCTCGTATGCAAGAGCCTTATAGCGTTCAGTAACATTCTCTGCGCCAACGATTTGTGGAAGCATATCGACAGGGCAATCCTCCATATCGCCATCAGCCCACACCATAGGAAACCAATCATCGGCCTTACCAAAGCGGGTGGCATAGATAGCGTATGTGCGGTTGTTAGCATCAGCCTTCGAGGCATCAGGCATAAACCACAAATGGTCGAGCTTCGATGGGAAGTAATACTCCGTAACACGCCACTCGCCGTCGAGCCATACCTCGGTCCAGCTGTGGTTACCACGGTCGTCATGCCAAGAGGCAGTACCTGCAAAGCGGGCAGGGATACCCACAGCGCGATATGCATCAACAAGCAAAATCGCCAAGCCTGTACACGATGCCATACCCTGGCGCATAGACTCCTTAGGGCTCTGGTTAGTCTTCTCGCGCTTGGTGTTGTAGTCAACGCCCGTAAGGCGTGGGATATTAGCATTCACAGCGCATAGCGCCTCATACATCGTAGCACAGGTATCTACCGCAGGCGCAAATAGCTCGTATAGCTCCTTACGCCAAGCATCGCGCACCTCGTCAACAACGTGGTAAGGCAACACCTCATAGAGATATACATCCTCTGGCACAGCCTTGGCCCACGCATACTTCTCGCGGACGATATTTGCGTAGGTCACATTCTCTTTAAGCAACTCTGTATCAATACCCTCGCGGTCGAAATCTGGCATATTCTTAATAAGGAACTCCATATCGCACTTCTGGGCATCTGGGGTCTGGGCAAGCAGCTCACGCAGTACATCGCCACGCTCCGAAGCATCCAAAATCGCTGTTAGCTCAGCATCGCCATCAGGGCACTCGGTGTGGCTATAAGGCGTAGTCTCCGCAGGCCACAAGATAAAGGCAAGCACCAATGCAAAGCTCGCCAAAGTGTAGAGTAAAAGTCTTAGTTTCATCACTTTATAAGTTTTAGGGAGTTTCTATAAATTAGGTCGAGTTGATTTTGTAGGATATTTGGGCTTATTTATTATCTCTTTCGAGGGCACTATGCGAGCATAGTAACCGAGAAAAGATAAGAAAGATGCCGAAATAGAGACAACAGCGACCGAAAAATAAAACCTCCTATTGTTATACTTAATTTACTAATTTATAGAACATTCCTTTAATATTTCTGTTACTTCTGCCGTGTCGACAGTGCGAATTGCAAACTCATCTACCGCCGCAGTGCCACCCATCGAGATGCGTGGGTTGCGGTACTGCATACCTCCTGCGACCATGGTCTTAGCGCTAAAATGGAGCGCATCAACGCCCAACGCTATAAGCTCCTTAGCATTTGCAGCCACCACACCGCTACCCGCCATAATCTCAATACGACCACGGCTAATCTCCACGGCACGAGCAATATTATCCCTGCCCTCGATAGCCTTGTCGTAGCCACCAGAGGTGAGGATACGCTTACATCCCGCCGCTATAACATCCTCTACAGCAGCGACATAATCCTCGGTCATATCTACAGCACGGTGGAACGTAGTCTCCATCTCTCCCGCCGCCTCGACAAGGGCGCGCGTACGCTCAACATCGACCTTACCATCGGCTGTAAGGACGCCAAATACTACGCCCGTAGCACCCGCCTTGCGCGCGTGCTCAATATCGCGGAGCATAGTCTGAAACTCATCATCCGAGTAGAGGAAATCGCCACCACGAGGGCGTATCATAACGCTCACATCCAAGCCCTTAATCTGAGCAACACGCTCAATGGTTGCGAGTGACGGCGTTACACCACCCTCAGCAGGCGAGGCGCACAACTCCACGCGGTCAACACCCAATTTAGCTCCGATGCGGCATGCCTCTACGGAGTATGCACAAAGTTCTGTTTTCATTATAACTGTTCGCTATCAATAAGTTTGTTTAGTACTGCATAAACCGTCAAGCCCGCCACCGAGCGAATACCTGTCTTATGCACGATATTCTTGCGGTGCGAGATTACGGTGTGGGGCGAGATTACAAGCTCCGAGGCTATCTCCTTATTCGTAAGACCGCGCGCCACAAGCACCAATACATCGCGCTCACGCTCCGAAAGCTCGTGGCTATCGCTGTAATCGCGCTCCTTAGGCATGGCGATGGTATCGCATACAGTGCGCTCGATGCTCTCTTGCGTGCTGTGCGTAGTGATTATCGCATTGAACTTACGTAAGACCTCCTCGCTACACAAGGCGCTCTGGATGCCGATAACGGCAATGTCATCAAGCTCACTACACTCCTCCAATTGGCGGTAGAGGGCTACATCTGCGATAATGGCATCCACCTTTGCTGCGGCAACAAGGGGCAATACATCGGTGATAGTGCCGTATATGCCCACCACATCGACCCTGCTTGTTCGCCCAAGTATCGTAGCTATACCCTCGGCAATAATTGCGGAACTCTCCACGATGGCTACTCGTTGTAGTTTCATAGCTTGCCCGTTTTAAGGTATCTGTCCACCAATGGTTTGAGGATATATCGCTCCACATTGTTATGTCGGCGCAGGTCATCACGCAAGGCGTATATATGCTCTAAGGTGATGATGCGTAGCTTCGTAGGCGCATCCTCAGGTAGGCTCTTGAAGATAAGCGAGGCTATATCGTTCGACCTATCGTCAATATCATCGTGCGGCATATCGAGCAGCGTAAGGTCAGCCTCGCGCACCGCAGCATTGTCTATAACGCTGAAAAGATGCTCCTCCTCGGCGCGGAAGTGGTCGACAATATATGCCATATAGTCGTCGTAGAAACGACGTAACATACTGCGCGACAGGCTGTCGCACTGCTCCAATATCTCCTGCAAGTGTGCCGATGTATGTGGCAACATCTTCTCGGCATAGTAGCGATGCGAGGCACGCAGGTAGCCAATAACCTCTGGTAGCATCTCCACCGTAAGTCGCTCGGTCGAGGGCTGAAAGTTCTCAGAGGCGTGTATCGAGCAGAGTGCCAAGAATAGCTCTGTGGTGTAGCCCTCGCGCTTGCACATCTGCTCCACAGAGATATCGCCAAAGGGCAGACGAATGTCGAGACGCGAGAAGATAGAGAGCACTGATGGCGCAGCCTCCACAAGCTCGAAGAGCTGCATCTCCGGCGAAAAGGTGGGAAGATATGCTCTATTTAGACTCTTATTCATTGAGTATCAATATCGTTTATCGTTGTTATGCTTAATATGGTTACAAAGATAACGATAATTTTTCAACCTAACAAATCCCAATAATATGGGATATGCAACCCGCTAATTTCCCTAAAATCGGCTATTGCAGACTTGGAATTTTCCCCACATCTTTGCACCATGAAATTAGAGCCTCACGCACAATGGTGCACAAGGCTCATAAATGAAGAAATCTTTTAGTTTTTATTGGGTGTTTCTCCGTTGGAGAGAGGGCCTGCTCGAAGCCATCGGGCAGGTCTCTTTTTGTGTTACTCTTGGCAATCGCCAGCAGTGAGCCGTTGTGGTTGGCGAGATAGAACAGAAAAGACTCGTCATTTCAAGGAGGGACATAAGAGAGGGTAAGGGATGCAAAAGCATCTATGCCCCGACGTGGAAATATGCCATTGTTTAACTTCGTTGTAGGTTGTAAGCATTGCGTATCAATAGGACTTATAAGAACGATAGAGCGCCGCAGAATTGCATGGCAAGTTTGAGGTTATCGACAATGTCTGTAAATACAATTCTTCGCGATGACGGTGTTTATATACACGGGGATTAAAAATAATACCCACGCTACGATAAGTGATCTGACCCCAAAATTCCCAAACAAGCAAAACTGTTTTCGGTTATTGCTACCCTACAATTGGGTGCGATATAGCAAAACGTGGTGCTACTGCGACTTTCTTGCGCGAAAAAAAATCAATATTGGGCCAGAAATGATATGTATCAATTAACATACAGTACGTCAAGTGATTAGCAGCGTTTAACATGGAAGATATAAGATGGGATAATAAAAAAATATAAAAATTTTGCAAAAAAAATTTGCAGGATTAAAAAAATGTAGTACCTTTGCACTCGCAATCGAAAAGGTTGTAATCGTAAAATTTTAAGGTGTTAGTGTTGCGGAAATAGCTCAGTTGGTAGAGCACAACCTTGCCAAGGTTGGGGTCGCGAGTTCGAGTCTCGTTTTCCGCTCAAAAATCAGACAGTTCAAGCAGCTGTCTTTTTTTTGCCTGAGAAGGCAGCAGTCACAAAAAACTGCGGAAATAGCTCAGTTGGTAGAGCACAACCTTGCCAAGGTTGGGGTCGCGAGTTCGAGTCTCGTTTTCCGCTCAAAGTCCAAAAGTTTTGAGGACAAAATCAAGCAAAACCCTTTGAAACATCGTTTCAGAGGGTTTTTCATTTGTTGTCGGTCGGTATCGTTTCGACACCGTGGAGCCCCTACCCGACATAGCCCGAACCTCGAAGTGTCGGATCAGTCCCGAATTCCGGTGGGGCTGTAGAAAAGTTACGCAAAAATTGTAGCTAATCTATATATGAAGAATGGTATATCGGATCAGTCCCGAATTCCGGTGGTGCTGTAGAAAAGTTACGCAAAAATTGTAGCTAATCTATATATGAAGAATGGTATATCACTTACACCGCGGAACTGATTTCTGAAAGCCTTTACTTTTGCATTAAAACTCTCGGCAG
>JAZOSJ010000029.1:0-4928 GCA_045657045.1 Alistipes sp. | reverse complement strand
TGTTGAGAGAATAGTGCAGATACAACGCTCGGCGAATTTCGAGGCGATGGGCTGTACTTTGGCGTACTGCCCATTGCTGAGATAATTCGTTAGCGGAAGTAGATGCGCTGTTATATCAACAAAGAACGACAAAATACACTTCTTATTCACTCTCTTTGTTTTGGCTCTATTGTTGTATCAGTAGGAGTACTATTATCTTAAAACGTAACTGATTATGACACTTAGAACTATTGCGGCGTCATTGCTCACGATTACGGAGCTGCCATACGCCTATGATGCGTTAGAGCCATATATCTCGGCTGAGACGATGCACTTCCACCACGACAAACATTATGCAGGTTATGTCACCAAACTCGGCGAGCTTACCGAGGGCACACGCTACCGAGGTATGCCTTTGGAGGAGGTTATAACATGTAGCGATGGTGCAATATTTAACAATGCCGCGCAGGCGTGGAACCATGTCTTCTACTTCGAGGGGCTATCGCCTAAGGCTAAGCACCACCCTACGGGCGAGCTACGTCGCGCCATAGACGAGCAGTTTGGCTCGGTGGATGAACTTAAAAAACGTATGACCGCGATGGCAGTAACACTCTTCGGCTCGGGGTGGGTATGGCTTGCAACGGATAGCGATGGCAAGCTCTATATCCTCTCGAAGCCCAATGCCGGCACACCGCTAATGGATGGTCTTATACCACTACTTTGCATTGATGTCTGGGAACACGCATACTACATTGACTACCGCAACGCCCGCAAAGATGCCGTAGAGAAGCTTTGGCACGTAGTCGACTGGTCTGTCGTGGAGGCGCGCTACGACAATGTTGTGATTTAGGCAGCAAGCCGAAAAACACGAGATGATTTTATTGTCAGAAGGGGTCAGATTTGTTCTATCGTAATAAAAAATATTGTGGGATAGTACTCTACGTACAGCCCACAATATTTTGTTTAGGATAGGACGAAGATGTGCCCCTTATCACAAGAAATATTTCTCAGGAGAAGTCGTAAGATGTGGTGCATCGCAAAAGAAACCACTCAGGGATAGTACACAAAGTACAGCCCTGAGTGGTTTGATCTTTTGGGATGTGCCGCAGATTGCGGCTTATCGTGAGAAATCAGAATGGGTAGCCTACCGAAAAGTTCAACGCCGTATTATTCCAATTAAAAGTATCTATCCAACGCTCGCCATAGGGACGGTCGGGGTTATGAATCTGCATACCGAGATCAAAGCGGAGGATGACGTAGGATAGATCGAGGCGAATACCAAGACCTGTGTTGAAACCGAGCTGCTTATAGAAGCTGTTGAAGTGGAACACCTCCTCAGGGTTACTATCCTCAGTATCACGCAAATACCACACATTACCAACATCAAAGAAGACCGCGCCATTCAAAATCCACCATAGCGGGAAGCGGTACTCCAAATTGGCTTCAAGGCGCACATCACC
This sequence comes from Alistipes sp., assembly GCA_045657045.1. Classification (GTDB taxonomy): domain Bacteria; phylum Bacteroidota; class Bacteroidia; order Bacteroidales; family Rikenellaceae; genus Alistipes. Next base: position 3,489 of record JAZOSJ010000029.1, on the reverse strand, counting down.
CACCTGCGAAGGGTAGATTACATCTTTAAGTTCGGGCTTATTACCAGGGCCTAGGGTACGAGGCACCCAACCGCGCATCGAGTTGGCTCCACCGCAATAGAACATACGGTCGAACGGAATGGAGCGACCCTTTGAGTTGCCATAGGTGACACCCACACCGCTGAAGAAGCGGCTTGCGAGCGCCATCTTATTACCGAGGTCTATCTTATGGCTTATGCTCGCCTCACCACGCACATACTGCGCAAAGCGAACGCCGAAGATTTTGTTGTAGTCTGGATTTTTATCTGGCTCACCAAAGGCAGTTGTAAGAAGTTGGAGGGTATTACCCACCGATTCCACGTTTGCGCGTATGATTGTTACATTCTGGTCGAAATCGGAGCGCTGAGTGTTATATATCCACGATAGCGAGAGACCGGCATTAAGCTGCGACTCGAATGAGGTCTTCAAATATTGGTTATCCATATCTTTGAGGAATGTCTCGTCGATGCTCTGCACGCTAATCCAGTTGATATCGACAGGTCGTAACACCATCGAGGCACGGCTACCATGCTGCCAGCTATAAGCCCATCGGGCGGTGAAGATGTTACGGCTATAATATGGACGATTCTGATAGTCGAACGCGAACTCCAAGCGTGTACGCGGCTTGGCGATATTTGGGTGTGTGGTAAGCTGGAAGGGGATCAGGAAACGTGGGAACGAGAGTCCCGCCGTAACGCCTATCTCCTGCGCACTACGTTTAGCCACATCGCGGGCACGCATCCACTCGAAACCGAAGCGTGTAGATACATCGAACGACTCCGCAGCGCGGAACATATTTCTATTCGAGTAACCAAGCGTGAAGCTAAGGCCGTGGAACGTGGATGTCGAGGATGCCTCCATCTCCACCTTCATACTCTGTTTAAGCGTTGGCGTAGCGTAGATATTGCAATCGAGATACTTATCTGCGACAGCAAGGCTATCTGCCACGCGCTCGAAGGCTATTTTAGAGCTACGGAAGAATCCCAACGACACAAGTTCTTTGTGGGTGTTCCACACCTGCTGAGCGTTGTATATCTGGTTTGGCACCAACATAACATTACGACGCAGAACAATACCTCGCAACTGCGATGGTGCATTCAAATCGCGGATAATTGTAAGTCCATTGAATAGCGTTGTATCTACCTGTGCCTCAGGCGAAAATCCCCCTGTCGAGCGGAACATCGGGTCGTAGGTAGGATAGACATTAATATCGCGGATGCGATAGATGCTATGATCCTCCCATACAGGCTCACTCTCAGCATTATAGCCCGCCAACAGAGGGCTTACAACCATACACACCGCAGCATTTAGCCTGCGCCCTATGGTATCGACATCATAGGATATGCTATTTGCCGTAAAGTCGTAGTAGCCATTGTTGTTTAGCATTGTGGCAATACGGTTACGCTCCGCCTCCAATACCGACTCATCTAAGATGTCGCCACGCTTGATAAGCGATGCTGTGGTGTCGGCGAGTATTATCCCACGCAATGATGTATCTCTAAAGTTATAACTCATTGAGTCTATGCGTGTTGCAGGACCCTGCTCTATCGAGTATGTTATTTTTGCCCTGTGTCGTCTAATTGTTGACGTGTCAATCTTACAGCTTACACTTGACGAGAAGTAGCCACGTGTATGAAGATAGGTTTGCAAGTTCTGCACCGAGCGCTCGGTAAGCGCCGTGTCGAGCAAAACCGGGGGCTCACCAATCTTACGCATAAACTTATTTATGCGCTCGCTCTTAGTATGGTTTGCATTCTGATAGACCCATACGTGGAAATAGAAACCCAAAATTCGCTTGTTGGGCAACTGTCTAATATATCGCTCCTTCTCTATGGTGATACGCTCGCTACGAGGCAGACTCTTATCCGCCTCAATCGTCACCTCCGAGACAAGATACTCATCATCCGAGAGCAAACTTGTGACGCTGCAAGAGAGGGTAGATAGTACCACCCCCACAATCACCAAATATCTGAATAACAATCTCCACATAAATTACTTGCGCTCAAAACTAAGTGTGCCGTTAGCAAACATCGCCTCGCCATACCACTCAAATGTGGCATTACCCTCCAATCGTGTAACAATATTTTCGCCCAATCGTGTTGTACAGAACACCCTGCCGCCGCGATTTCGCACCTCTATGCGCTCACCCACATCTACTCTGCCACGCATTGCCACAGCTGTTGCCGATGCTGTCATCGCCGTGCCACACGATAGTGTCAAGCCCGCACCGCGCTCGTAGGTCGATACAAATATATCGCGCGACGAGCGACGCTCATAGAACGATACGTTCACGCCGTTGGGGAATAGCTCTTTAAGCTCTATCACCCTCTCGCCCAAGGCTGTCAAATGGTCCAACGAGATAGTCTCGACCTCCGCCACAATATGTGGATTACCCAAATTGAGTGCCGTAAACTCCAAATTTGTGTCGAGGGCCTCAATCTTCTTAGCCACGAAGCTCTCTTCAGCGCCGTAGAATGCAAAATCCTTCGACCAGGTGTTTATCTGAATATCCACTCCGAATGTCTCCTCGCCGTCGATAGGCTCTATGCGCCCGATGTTGTAGTCTCTGCCTCCCGAGCGCAATATATCCTTCTCGGCGATATAGCCACGCTCGTATGCCAGGCGTGCTACACAGCGTATACCGTTTCCGCACATCTCGGCGTATGTGCCATCGGGGTTGAGCATATCCATACCATATACCCCATCCTCGTGGCGCACAAGCAACAATACACCATCGCTACCTATGCCCGACTCTCGGCAGCACGCCTTGCAAGCAAAGTCGCTCCACTCAGCCTTGCTAACATCACTATATTTTGTTGCATCAATAAGTATAAAATCGTTGCCCGAGCCGTGACACTTAATAAACTCCATCGCTATATCACTATATATTCCTCCAAAGTTACGAATAATTTTCACTTTCGCAAAATCTATGTTGGATGTTTTTAGTAATTAGTCATGGTTGGTAAGGTTATTAGGGGTTATTAAAGGTTATTAAGGGTGATTAAGGGAGAACAGAGAGAACACTATGGGTTACTATGGGTTTCTATGGGTTACTATGTGAATTTTATACTCATATTAACTCATCGTAACTCATATTAACCCACTCCCTAAAAAGGCAGAGCCATTTAACTATTACTAATTACTCACTACTCATTTCTTACCCTTAATAACCGTTAACAACCCTTATCACCCTTTCAGTTTTCAGTTTTCACTTTGAAAGGGGTTAGATTTGTTCTATCGCAAAAGAAGAGGCTCTGGGATAGTAGTTTGACCTACAGCCCAGAGCCTCTTACTTTTTGGGATGGGACGAAGATATGCCCCTTATCACAAGAAATTAGAACTCATACCCCACAATATCATCAGCGTAGTTCTTCCAATACGAAGCACTCTTATACGCCTCTACTGCCTCCACAGGTACATAAATCTTACGACCTGAGGCGTTGTTAGAGAAAGCACCAGTACTGTAATATG
>JAZOSJ010000028.1:0-5579 GCA_045657045.1 Alistipes sp. | reverse complement strand
TGCACGCGTAGGTCAGGAGTGCGCTTCAAAGAATCCTAACCACACTGGTGATGAGGAGTACTGCTTCTTCTTGGCTGTTACCTTCCCCGCATCACACCTCCGCATTATCGACTACAACCGCGTAGTTAAGGATCTCAACGGTCTTTCAAAGGAGGATTTCTTGGCAGCTGTTGGCGAGTCATTCGTAGTTGAGAAGAAGGGTGCAGATATCTACACTCCTAACGCATTGCACAACTTCGCAATGTACCTCGACGGTGAGTGGTACTCTATGACTGCTAAGGAGGGTACTTACGACGATAACGATCCTATCGGCGTTCTCGACGTATCAGTTCTCTCTAACCTCGTTTTGGACAAGGTTCTCGGCATCGCTGACCTCCGCACATCTAAGCGTATCGACTTCGTAGGCGGTATCCGTGGTTTGGGCGAGTTGCAGAAGCGTGTTGACAGCGGCGAGATGAAGGTTGCTTTCGCGTTGTACCCAGTATCAATGCAGCAGCTATTCGACATCGCTGACACAGGTAATATTATGCCTCCTAAGACTACATGGTTCGAGCCTAAGTTGCGTTCGGGTGTGGTTATTCACTCTTTCGAGTAATTTTCGATTTGTATAGGGCATCTTTGTCCTATCCTATATAAAATATCGTGGGCTGTACCGTCAAGTACTATCCCACGATATTTTCTTTATACGATAGAACAAACCTACTCCTCTAAAATCAAAAATCATCTCTTGTGAAGGATTTATTGTGATAATCTGCAATCTGCGGCATATCCCATAAGCTACCATCCTGGGCTGTACTTCGTGTACTATCCCGTGGGGATTTTCTTTTGCAGTCGAACAAATCTGCCCCTTATGACAAGAGATAGGGTATATGCAAAACAAGAGGTTGTCCAAGCGAACAACCTCTTGTAATGTTATATGTCTTATGTGATTACTTAATCTCCCAAGTCTGACCTGAGCGAAGAAGATCATCAACGCACTTAATCTTTGCAGTCGCCTTAACCTGCTCTACCTGCTCTGCAACCTTAACGTCGTAAACGTTCTCGTCGTCAACATCGCGGATAACACCTACTGCAACTGGGTACTCAGGATACTTCATTGCTGCAAGCATTGAGTGTAGGGTAGTGTCTGCTGTCTTAGCATCGTGTGTAAGAACATTATCAAGTGTATAACCATCCTCGCCGATGGTTACTACCTTGAGCTTCATATCCTCGAATACCAAGCCCTTCTTATTCTCCTTGCCGAAGAGCATCTTCTCGCCGTGCTTTAGGTGAATGGTGTTCTCCTCGCGAGTAGCCTTGTCTCCTGCAAACAATGCGTGAGTCTTATCGTTGAAAATCATACAGTTAACCAAAGCCTCAGTAACTGCCATACCCTTATGCTTAGCTGCTGCCAACAAGCACTCCTTCGTTAGCATTACCTCCTGGTCGATAGTACGAGCGAAGAATGTACCCTTGGCACCGATAACCAACTCGCCTGGGGTGAATGGCTTCTCAACAGTACCGAATGGAGAGGTCTTGGTAATCTTACCCAACTTTGTGGTTGGAGAGTACTGACCCTTAGTCAAACCGTAGATCTCGTTGTTGAACAAGATAACATTGAGGTCAATGTTACGACGGATAGCGTGGATGAAGTGGTTACCACCGATAGCCAACGAGTCACCGTCACCTGTACATACCCATACCGAGAGGTCTGGGTTTGCTGTCTTGATACCTGTTGCAATAGCGTTCGCACGACCGTGGATGGTGTGGAAGCCGAAGGTCTTCATATAGTAGATGAAGCGTGATGAGCAACCGATACCTGATACGAACGTAAACTTGTTGTGTGGCTTGCCCAAAGCGTCTGCTACCTCAGGCATTGTGCGCTGAACAGCGTTAAGGATAGCGTGGTCACCGCAACCTGGACACCACTTTACCTGTTGATCGCTCTTGAAATCAGCGGGAGTATACTTAAATTCTGCCATAGTTTTGTCGTTTTTAAGTTGTTTAGTGGTGTTATATTACAACATTGAGTTAATCTTATCCTTAATCTCGATAACGGTAAATGGCTGACCCTCAGTCTTACCGTAAGACTCGATAACAACATCGCGGAACTGCTGACGGAGGTAACCAGCAAACTGACCCTCGTTCAACTCGCATACTACGATGCGCTTGTAACGCTTCAATACATCCTCAACACCCTTCTGCAATGGGTAGATATAGTTGAAGTGAAGGTGTGCAACTGACTTGCCCTCATCCTGCAACTGCTTAACAGCGCTGTGGAGGTGACCACGTGTACCACCCCAGCCGACAACCAATACGTCGGCCTCGTTAGCACCGAATACCTCAACCTTTGGAAGCTCATCGGCAACAAGCTCAACCTTCTTGCGACGTGTTGTAACCATCTCCTGGTGGTTCTTAGGGTCGTGAGAGATGCTACCCTTGATGTGGTCCTTCTCCAAGCCACCGATACGGTGCTCAAGACCCTCCTTACCCGGGAATGCCCAGCCGCGAGCGAGCTTCTCGTTACGAGCGTATGGCATAAAGTCGCCCTCGCCCTCAGCACGTGGTGCTACGATAGGTGGCACGATAGCTGGGTAGTCGCTCATTGATGGAATCTTCCATGGCTCAGAGCCGTTAGCGATAAAGCCGTCGGTGAGTAACATTACAGGGGTCATATGCTCCATAGCAATCTTACCCGCCATAAATGCGTAGTGGAAGCAGTCGCTTGGCGAAGAGGCTGCGATAACAACCATTGGACACTCGCCATTTCTGCCGTAGAGTGCCTGATTCAAGTCGCTCTGCTCAGTCTTAGTTGGAAGACCTGTTGATGGACCACCGCGCTGTACGTCAACAACTACCAATGGCAACTCAGCCATTACTGCCAAGCCCATAGCCTCACTTTTTAGTGAGATACCAGGACCAGATGTTGTGGTTACTGCGAAGTTACCAGCGTATGCAGCACCGATAGATGTACAGATACCTGCAATCTCATCCTCAGCCTGTACTGTCTTAACACCGAGGTCCTTACGCTTAGCCAACTCCTCAAGAATTACAGTTGCAGGAGTGATAGGGTATGAGCCGCAGAAGAGTGGAAGACCAGACTTCTCAGATGCTGCGCAGAAGCCCCAAGCAGTAGCTGTGTTACCGTTGATAGAGCGGTATACGCCCTTCTCCAACTCAGCAGGAGCTACTGTATAGTTATTAGCGAACTGGTGTGTGTTAGCTGCATAGTTGTAGCCCGCCTCGATAACCTTCTTGTTTGCCTCAGCAACCAATGGGTTCTTCTTCGCAAACTTTGAATCGAGGAAGCTCTTAGCAAAATCATCTGGACGGTTGTACATCCAGAATACAATACCCAAGGCAAACATATTCTTACACTTAACCATTGCCTTGTTATCCATACCTGTATCCTTCAACGCCTCCTTGGTCATTGAGGTGATGTCTGGGATTACGACATTGTAACCTTCAAGTCCAAGTTCAGCGATAGGGTCCATAGTCTTGAAGCCAGCCTTAGTGATGTTGTCCTCAGTCATAGTGTCGCCGTCGATGATAACAGTTGCTGAAGGCTTCAACCACTTGCGGTTAGCGATAAGAGCCGCAGGGTTCATTGCTACGAGAACATCGCAGTAGTCACCTGGGTTGTCGACACGGCTTGAGCCGATGTGTACCTGGAAGCCAGATACGCCTGCTACGGTACCCTGAGGTGCACGAATCTCTGCGGGATAGTCTGGGAATGTAGAAATTCCATTACCAAACAGTGCTGATGTGTCTGCAAATAGAGTTCCGGTAAGCTGCATACCGTCACCTGAGTCACCCGAAAAACGGATAACCACATCCTGCAACTGCTGTACATTTACATTGTCCATTGTAGTGTAGTTTGGTGTTTTATATAATTAGTTATTGTATATTTCTTTCCTTCTTATAGTGCTCAATATATGGTACACCATAATTTCATACAAATATAGTAAAAATAATTATAGGGTGTATCAAAAATGTGAAAATAATTTCACTAATGTGTGAGTATCGTTGGTGGGGTATACTTATATATATAATATTGGGGCTGACTAAAAAGTAGCTTAGTCAGTCCCAATAACCTATGAGAGTGAATAAAAAGATGTAGTTTTAGGCTTGCGAAGCCCGAAAAAGCGCAGTTTACTTAGGCGTAAATGAGCATTCCCGGGGCAAGCGTAACGACAAAATAGACTTTTGATTCACTCTCTTATATATATAATATTGGCAGGGCAAATAGAAAAAGTGCTGTCCAAATCTCTTGAACAGCACTCTCTATTTTGTCTATCTTCTCTGTCTTTGCGATCTCGTTACTTCTGGCTATTAGAAGTTGTAGTCTATACCACCGAGGATTATAAATGAGTTTTTATGCTCTCCTGTTGGTAGGCGGCGTAGCATCTTACACTGTCCTGATACTCGCCATCTATAACTTAGGTCGAAGTAGAAGCCCATACCCATATTGACACCTGGGGTCCAGCCGTCGAGCATCGCAACTCCTGTCTGAGCAATCAGTGGATGCATCTCCTCAAATGGGCGTGGTGGAGTATCAATATCGTGAATACTTACACCGACGATAGGGTAGATGTGCCAGAAAGCTGTGATCTCGAGTAGTATCTGGAAGTCGCAATATACATCGAGGAAACTATTTGTTTTGAGGATGTAGCTTGCACCAACCTCCATATTAAGCCAATCGTCAAGACCGTAAATACCGTGAGCACCGCCTGTTAAGGCGTTTGTTCCAAGATATGCACCACCATGAACACCAAAGCGGAAATCACCATCGACCTGCGCCGATGCCTCATTCAACGATGGTATAATCACAAAGAGTGCAAATATGCTTAACAGTATTTTCTTCATATTGGCTATATAATGCTTGACAAAGCTACGAAAAAAAAGTTAAAACTGCAACCTTTTGTATATTTATTTTAATAAATTTTTTTTAGGCTTTTCATTCGGCTTTGTTGTGGCAAAGCAAGAAGCGTGTCCATAAATTGCTTATGGACACGCTCTTTGTCTATTGTTTAGCGTCTGCGGCCACCGCCACGCTGCATATGCTTCATCTGCTTCTGCAAGCCGCCACCAGCTACGGTTTTCATCATCTTACGGGTCTGGTCGAACTGCTTGAGGAGCTTGTTGACCTCGGCAACGCTGGTACCTGAACCGCGTGCGATGCGCTCACGGCGTGAGGCGTTGATAATCTCTGGATTCTCTCTCTCGGCAGGGGTCATTGAGTCGATGATAGCCTCAGTCTGCTTAAAGGCGTTGTCTGGAATATCAATATCCTTCAATACCTTACCCATACCTGGAATCATAGATGCCAAATCTTTGAGGTTACCCATCTTCTTGATTTGTGCAATCTGGTCGCGGAAGTCGTTGAAGTTGAACTGATCCTTGATGAGCTTCTTCTTCAACTTACGCGCCTGCTCTTCGTCGAACTGCTCCTGAGCACGCTCCACCAACGATATCACATCACCCATACCGAGGATACGGTCTGCCATACGCTCTGGGTGGAATACTTGGAGGGCATCCATCTTCTCGCCCGAAGAGATAAACTTCAAGTCGGAGGCCAAGCGGTCTTAGGAAGACAAATG
>JAZOSJ010000027.1:0-4464 GCA_045657045.1 Alistipes sp. | reverse complement strand
AGCAGACCTGCAATTAGTAGATATCTTCTAAACATAGTTATTTGTTACTTCTCCCATTTTAGCACCATCGCTGTGCGCGAGGTGTTATATATATTTATAGTATAGTACTCCGTGCCATCCTCGCGTGTATGTGTAGTGGTGAAATGCTCGCTACCTGCCTCGGCACGCTGGTGACCACCGAAACGCTCCTCGTCTGATGATAGCAACATTGTGTACCTACCTGCCCAAGGCACACATATTTCATAATCGGGGATAGAGGCTGTAGGGTGCCAGTTAAGCACGAAGAGTAGTCCCGTATGCGTGTAGATCATAGTCTTGTTATGCTCATCCATAAGGTGGTTGTATGGGTAGCCATCGCCTAAGATGCCATACTCCTTAACAATCTCTACCATAGCCTTGTCGAAGGCGGCAAGATAGCCATAGCGCAATAAATCATTCTCGGCAAGCGACCACTGACGGCGTGCGTGCTGGTACGACCAGTTGTTACCCTCGCGAGGGAAGTCTATCCACTCGGGATGACCGAACTCATTGCCCATAAAGTTGAGATATGCCTCACCACCCGTAGTGATTGTCATAAGTCGTATCATCTTATGTAGTGCCATACCTCTGTCTATAGCGAGGTTTTCGGACTCTCTGTTCATCGCGAAGTACATCTCCTTATCCATAAGTCGGAAGGCGATGGTCTTATCACCTACAAGTGCCTGGTCGTGGCTCTCGGCGTATGCCACGGTGCGAACCGATGGCAGACGGTTGGTCATTTGCGACCACATATCCCAGATGTTCCAATCCTCGTCAGCCTGCTCTTTAAGTAGTTTAATCCAATAGTCAGGTATCGCCATACCTAAACGGTAGTCGAAGCCCATACCTCCATCCTCAGGCTTTATGCATGAGCCAGGCATACCACTCACATCCTCCGCTATGGTGATAGCATCGGGGCGCAGGTCGTGGATAAGCCTATTTGCAAGGGTTAGGTAGACGATGGCATTGCGGTCAACACCCTCGTCGAAGAAGCGCTCGCGGCAGTCGAACTCTACATATCCGCGGTGATGGTATAGCATCGAGGTAACACCATCGAAGCGGTAGCCATCGAAGTGGAACTCCTCCAACCAATACTTAACATTCGAGAGTAGGAAGTGTTCAACCTCGCGCTTGCCATAGTCGAAAATCATCGAGTCCCAATACTTCTGGTATCCCGCACCTCCCGACTTCGAGTAGTGGTGATCCGAGCCATCGAGTTGGTTGATGCCCTCGGCGAAGTTCTTAACATAGTGAGCGTGAACAAGATCCATAATTACGGCAATGCCAAGCTCGTGCGCACGATCCACAAGCGATCGAAGCTCGTCGGCAGTACCGAAGCGTGATGATGGCGCGAAGAAGTTTGCAACGTGGTAGCCAAAAGAGCCATAGTATGGATGCTCGGCAATGGCCATTAGCTGCACGGCGTTATATCCCGCCTCCTTGATGCGTGGCAGGATAAGGTCGCGGAATTCGACGTATGTGCCCACACCCTCGCGCTCCTGCGCCATGCCCACGTGGGCCTCATAAATAACAAGCTCACCCACCTTTGGTGCTGTGAAGTTGTCGTGCTTCCAGTCGTATGGCTTGTCGATTACGAACTGAGCTGTAAAATTCTTGGTTGCATCATCCTGCACTACACGCTTGGCGTAGGCTGGGATGCGGTCGTGCCAACCGTTCTCGCCATGAACGTGCATCTTATATAGCGAGCCGTCTGTAAGTCTCTCGGCATACATAGCATCTGGCAGGAATATGCTCCACACACCCTCGCGGTTGCGCTGCAGACGTAGCTCGGTGCGCTGCCAATTGTTGAAATCACCAAAGATATAGACATCCTTAGCCTCTGGGAGCCACTCTCTGAACCACCAACCCTGCATCGCAGTGTCGTATTGCCAGCCGTAGTAGTGGTGACCATTTGCGTAGTTAACAATTGAGCCAGCGTGTTTTTCGATATCCTCAAGTCGTGCTAAATACATGGCGTGTCGGCGGTTAACCTCCTCTTCCACAGGCTTTAACCAATCGTCATTCTCGATGATTGGCAGTGTATGTTTTCGCTCTTTCATACAATTTTAGATTATTTTTAGCAAAGATATGAAAAATCTTTGTATCTTTGCCCTATATTATGTGTTAATTAACTAACAACAGGGTGGCAATTGTTGATTGAGGAGTAAGAGGTTGTTGGTATGGTTGATGCGTGATATATGATTGAGTTGAAACATATTTTTTTAACTAACTTAAATTAATTTTTTTATGTCATTTATTGCAAATCTTTGGGAGACAAATCGTCCTATGATGATTTTGTTTGCTATTTTGATTGTAGTAATCCCATTCTTGGTATTCTACATCAGAAAGGCGAAGATGGAGCATCCTAAGGGACTTATTGCTGCTGCTTTGAGTAACATGGGTGAGCGTTTCGGTTACTACATCATGAACGCTGTTCTTTTGTTGTTCATCTGCTCTAAGTTCGGTATCAGCGATGCTGCAGCGGGTTGGATTTACGCTGTTTTCTATTTCTTGATCTACGTGCTTAGCCTTCCAGGTGGTATTATCGCTGACCGTTCTCAGAACTTCAAGGGTACTATCATCGCTGGTCTTGTAGTTATGGCTTTGGGTTACGGTATGTTGTCAGTACCTGTATTCGCTGAGGCTTCTGGCTTCTCTTGGGTATTGGTATTCACTTGCGTAGCATTGTTCATCATCGCATTTGGTAACGGTTTGTTCAAGGGTAACTTGCAGGCTATCGTTGGTCAGATGTACGATAACTTCGAGGCTGAGGCTGCAAAGCGTGGTCCTGAGGCTCTTGCTGAGGCTAAGTCTAAGCGTGATACTGGTTTCCAGATCTTCTACGTATTTATTAACATTGGTGGTGTTATCGCTCCATTCGTTGCTCCATTGCTTCGTAGCGCATGGTTGAAGATGCACGCTCTTGCATACAACGCAGACCTTCCACGTCTTTGCCATATGTACCTCAACAGCGAGGGCGCTATGGCTGAGACAGATATGGCAAACCTCACTGCTCTTGCTACTGAGGTTGGTCACACAGGTGTTGTAGACGGTGCATTCTGTGATGGCTACCTTAACATCTTCAACACAGGTGTTCACTTCTCATTCATCGCATCTGTTGTTGCAATGCTTACATCGTTGATTATCTTCATCTGCATCAAGAAGAACTTGCCTAACCCAGCAAAGAAGGAGAAGGCTGCTGCTGCTGAGTACTCTGAGCAGGAGAAGCAGGCTGATGCAAAGGAGATTAAGCAGCGTCTATATGCGTTGTTCGCAGTTCTTGGTGTTGCAGTATTCTTCTGGTTCTCATTCCACCAGAATGGTCAGTCACTCTCAGTATTTGCTCGTGACTTCGTTAATACTAACGCAATTCCACCAGAGATCTGGCAGTGTATCAACCCTCTATTCGTGATTTTGCTTACCCCAATCATTATGTATACTTTCGCTGCTTTGGCACGTAAGGGTAAGGAGGTATCAACACCACGAAAGATTGTTATCGGTATGTTCCTTGCAGCCGTAGCTTATATCTTCCTTGCAGGTGTTGCTATTGCTAACAACTACCCATCAGGCGAGGAGTTCAAGAGCCTAAGCGACGCTGTTAAGATTGCTATGAAGACCAGCCCAATGGTGCTTATCCTTACATACTTCTTCTTGACTGTTGCTGAGTTGTTTATCTCGCCACTTGGTCTTTCGTTCGTATCTAAGATTGCACCACGTCACTTGCAGGGTATCTGCCAGGGTTTGTGGTTGACAGCAACAGCTATTGGTAACCTCTTCATCGCTATCGGTGTAACTATGCTTAACACATTCCCAGAGCAGTGGATGTGCTGGGCCGTATTCGCAGCATTCTGTCTTATCTCTATGGGTATTATGCTCGGTATGGTTAAGTGGTTGGAGCGTGTTACAAACGCATAATTTCTTGTGATAAGGGGTCATTCTCGACTCATCCCAAAAGATCAAACCACTCAGGGCTGTAGGTCAACTACTATCCCTGAGTGGTTTCTTTTGTGATAGGCCAAGCCTGACTCCTTCTGACAAAAAATAATTTCTCGTGATAAGAGGTCATTCTCGACCTCTCAATCATTCGGCTGAATGGGAAATACGCTTAGTATGTCCCATCCAGCCGAATTTCTTTATCGAGGCCAAGCCTAACCCCCTTCTGACAAGAAATTTGTCGTGGTGCTTGGGGCGGTTTGTTTTATGGGTTCCGATGAGTTCCGATGGGTTCCGATGGGTTAAGATGAGCTACGATGGGTTCCGAAAAAGGCGCAGCCTTTTAACCATTACTAATTACTAATTACTCACCACTAGTGTCTCGTTAATTTTCTTATGTACCCTTTGAAATATTTGTAATTCAGTAAGTTATAGCGATATTTTGATTCTGTCGATTTGAAATTTTATCTTTGGTGAAATTTTATAAGTCGCTATGAATCAGGGGAAATACGT
>JAZOSJ010000026.1:0-3631 GCA_045657045.1 Alistipes sp. | reverse complement strand
TCCTCACGACCATACTGGATGCCCTGCAAGCGATCGTACATCTTCTTGCAAGTCTCACCCACCTTCATGCCGTAGTCGTAGGTTACGCCATTGTCGAGGTCATACAATGCACCGATTGGCGAGATAACAGCGGCTGTACCGCAAGCACCAGCCTCCTCGAATGATGCGAGCTCATCAACAGGGATATCACGCTCCTCAACAGTAAGACCGAGGTCAGCAGCAATCTGACGAAGGCTCTTGTTGGTGATTGATGGAAGGATTGACAATGACTTTGGAGTTACGTATGTGTTGTTCTTGATACCGAAGAAGTTTGCAGCACCGAACTCCTCAACCTTAGAGTGAGTAGCAGCGTCAAGGTAGAGAACGTTAGAGAAGCCCTTCTCGTGAGCAGCCTCCAATGACCAGATTGATGAAGCGTAGTTACCACCAACCTTTACGTCACCTGTTCCACGTGGAGCAGCACGGTCCTGGTCACGCATAATTAGAGCCTTGATAGCTGACATACCGCCCTTGAAGTATGGACCTACAGGAGCACAGAAGATGATGAGGTCAGCCTCGTCAACAGCGCGTACGCCCAAGCAAGTCTTAGTACCGAGTAGGGTAGGACGCAAGTAGAGTGATGCACCAGTCTCGTATGGTGGCACGAAGTCCAAGTTGCGCTTTACACACTCAACGCAACCCTCTACGAACTGCTCAACAGTAGGAGCTGGCAAGCAAAGACGGTTAGCAGAGTTAATCATACGCTTAGCGTTCTCGTCTGGACGGAACAAACGTACCTTACCATCAACACCGCGGAATGCTTTTAGACCCTCGAAGATCTCCAAACCATAGTGCAAGCAAGCTGCAGACATATGCATCTTGATGTACTCGTCATCGGTTACCTGCATCTGGCTCCACTGACCGTTAGCGTAGTGGTAGCGAACATTGAAAGCTGTCTTGTAGTACGCAAAACCAAGCTCTCCCCATTTAATGTTTTCCATAGTAAAAGTAAAAAGTTTAGTTGGTTATATTTTTTAGGTTATTATTGTCTAACCATTTAATACTCAATAGTTTATATTATCCAATCATCGCTCCAGCCATAGTCTTGTCCTCGGGCTGTACAAGCACCAAGCGACCAAGAGCATCCTCTGCCATAAGAATCATACCGCGCGACTCGATACCCTTAATCTCGCGTGGTGCAAGGTTGGCAAGAACAAGCACCTGACGACCCACCAACTGCTCAGGTGTGTAGTACTCGGCAATGCCCGATACGATGGTGCGCTTGTCGATACCTGTGTCGATAGAGAGCTTCAAAAGCTTCTTTGTCTTTGCCACCTTCTCGGCTGCAAGGATTGTAGATACGCGGATATCCATCTTCTGGAAGTCGTCGAACGACACCTCTGCCTTCTGGTCAGTGACATTCTGTGCTGCCTCAGCCTCGAGCTTAGCACGACGTGAAGCCTCGAGTTTGTCGAGCTGAGCCTGAATAGCATCATCCTCAATCTTCTCGAATAGGAGCACAGGCTCGCCGATGGTGTGACCCGCAGCGATAAGCTCCATAGAGCCGAGCTGCTCCCAGCCATACTTCTGCACTGCGAGCATCTTCAAAATCTTCTCTGCCGAGAATGGCATAAATGGCTCGATGCTAATAGCTATATTTGCTGTAATCTGAAGTGCGATATTAAGGATTGTCTTTACGCGCTCTGGGTCGCTCTTAACCACCTTCCAAGGCTCTGTGTCGGCAAGATACTTATTACCGATACGCGAGTATGCCATAGCATCCTTCAATGCCTCGCGGAAGTGATAGTGCTCAATATTGCGCTCCAACGATGCCTTAATCTTCTGCAATTCATCGATTGTAGCCTCGTCGTACTCGGTCAATGCGCCACGCTCAGGCACCACGCCATCGTAGTACTTCTTTGTAAGCACCAATGCGCGGTTTACGAAGTTTCCGAGGACTGCCACAAGCTCTGAGTTGTTGCGTGACTGGAAGTCCTTCCACGTAAAGTCGTTGTCCTTAGTCTCAGGGGCATTAGCGCAGAGAACATAGCGAAGCACATCCTCCTTGCCTGGGAACTCATCGAGGTACTCGTGGAGCCATACGGCCCAATTCTGCGATGTCGAAATCTTGTCGCCCTCGAGGTTTAGGAACTCGTTTGCAGGTACGTTCTCAGGTAGGATGTAGTCGCCGTGTGCTTTAAGCATTGATGGGAATACGATACAGTGGAACACGATGTTGTCCTTACCGATGAAGTGTACCATCTTTGTGTCCTCGCTCTTCCAATACTTCTCCCAATCTGGCGTAAGGTCCTTAGTAGCAGAGATATAGCCGATAGGGGCATCAAACCATACGTACAACACCTTGCCATCAGCGCCCTCCACAGGCACAGGAATACCCCAGTCGAGGTCGCGGCTTACGGCACGTGGCTGAAGGCCGAGGTCGAGCCAGCTCTTACACTGACCATATACGTTTGATTTCCACTCCTTGTGACCCTCCAATATCCACTCGCGTAGGAAGCCTTCGTACTTATCCAATGGCAAGTACCAGTGCTTTGTCTCGCGCTTTACAGGCACAGCACCCGATACGGCGCTGCGAGGGTTGATAAGTTCGTTTGACGATAGCGTAGAGCCGCACTTCTCGCATTGGTCGCCATACGCCTTCTCGTTGTGGCAGTGTGGACACTCGCCCACGATATAGCGGTCTGCGAGGAATGTCTGAGCCTCCTCGTCGTAGAACTGCTCTGATGTCTGCTCGATAAACTTGCCCTCGTCGTAGAGCTTACGGAAGAACTCCGATGCTGTTACGCGATGTGTTGGCGATGATGTTCGAGAGTAGATGTCGAACGACATACCAAGTCGACGGAACGACTTCTCGATTATTTCGTGGTAGCGGTCTACAACCTGCTGTGGGGTGATACCCTCCTTGCGTGCCTTGATGGTGATAGGCACACCGTGCTCGTCGCTACCGCATACAGATATTACGTCGTGACCCTTCAAGCGAAGGTAACGTGTGTAGATGTCAGATGGCACATATACACCAGCCAAGTGACCAATATGAACAGGGCCATTGGCGTAAGGTAGTGCCGATGTTATAAGATAACGCTTATACTCTTTGCTCACAACTTAGAGATTTATAATATTAAACTCCATTGCACCCTCCCAATTTCTCGGCTAACACGTTGACCATCGGGCAGTAACGCTTTGAGCGTCACTTATAGGCGCATAATACGAAACAAAGGTAATAAAAAAAACTGAAAACTGAAAACTGAGTAGAGGGAAATTAGTAATTACTAATTAAGGGTTTTAAGAGAGAACAGGGAGAACAGGGAGAGCAGTGAAACTGAGTATCACGATTGAAAATAAATCTCTGCTCTCTCTGTCCTCTCTACTCTCTCTGCCCTCTCTTAATCTACCACAGATAACAGCGATGGGTTACTATGGGTTACTATGGGTTACTATGGGTGAGAAATGAGTAATTAGTAATTAGTAATGAGTAATGGTTTCGCTCGGGGAGCGAACAGCTAAAGCTGATAGGTTACTATGGGTTACTATGTGAATTTTCTCCTCATATTAACTCATCGGAACCCATCTGAACCCATCTGAACCCACTCCCTAAAAAAGTCGAAGACTTTTAACCATTACTAATTACTCA
>JAZOSJ010000025.1:0-3230 GCA_045657045.1 Alistipes sp. | reverse complement strand
AGGTGGGCAGCGTACCTCACCCCATGACCGAGGAGCACCACATAGCATTTATCTACGTTGAGACCGAGCGTGGCGGCATCCATGTCGATTTGAAGGATAAGCCCGAGGCAGAGATCTATGTTGGTGACGAGAACGTCGTTGCCGTATATGAGTATTGCAACCTCCACGGCCTATGGATGGCAGAGATGTAGTGCGAAGCGCAAGGTGAAAACGTTGTGTGGCAACCCTTTGGTGCGATTGAATTATAAGCGCCATTATCACAACAAAGAATGACAAAATACTCTTTTTATTCACTCTCTTATCACAACGTATTTGAAATTAGAAGGGTTGCAGATGTACCCTCGATTAAGAAATTCGGCTGGATGGGACATACTTGACGTATTTCCCATTCAGCCGAATGATTGAGAGAGCGCAGATGCGCCCTTATAATCTCAAAGAAATTATGCGATAGCACCTGAGATAAGGAATGTAGCTGCCACACCAAGGATAGCATAAAGCTCAGGGAACGCTGCAAGGATAAGAGTCTTACCCATTACGTCGTTACCGTTACCGATAGCTGCGATACCGTTAGCACAAACCTTACCCTGGAACAATGCAGATGACAATGTTACGATAGCCATCAAAAGACCAGCACCGAAGATACCTACTGCTGTAAGCATAGCCATGTTAGCTGAAATAAGACCAGAAACCATGAAGTAACCTACGAAACCGTAAAGACCCTGTGAACCAGGAAGCGCTGAAAGAATCATGTAGCTACCGAAAGCACCGCTGTTCTCCTTCAAAGCACCTACTGCTGCCATACCGCAACGTGCTGTTGCTACTGCTGATGCCAAACCTGAAACACCGACCATTAGGACAACGCCCAAATAAGCCAAAATTAAAGCTGAATTCATAATTGTTAAAGTTTTTTAATTGTTAATTATTTATTAGTCTATTTATTCATCTTTCTTACAGGATCGAAGGTACGCTGTCCCATCTCGAAGCCCGCATTTTTATAAAACTCAACAAAGGTCAATCGCATAGGGTGTACGAAAGAGGAGATTGCTGACATAAAGAGGTTGATACCGTGGCCAATAAGCAGGATAGCTGAGGCTGCAATAATAGGCACGATATAGCCGTACCAAGGTGTACCCTCGGCGATATCGCCCATACCCGAAAGACCCATGGCAAGGGAGTTAAATACCTGTGCCAATACGCCACCAGACAAACCGATAGCGAACAATCGGATATAACTCAACACATCACTCAAAAGACCTGTAATGTTGTTATAGGCATCCCAAAGACCTGAACCTATGTTGATAAGCGGATTACGCTTTACATTGTTCAACAGTAGCATCAACACTGCACCTACGCCAATACAACCGTAGAAGATTGGAGAGGCTGCATCGAAGCCAGGGATACCAAGACCAAACATTGGCAGACCAATAGCCAAAGCGCCCGATAGGAGAATTATAAACCAACCCAACAAACCAAAGGTTGAGGTGAAGCCAAAGAGCTTGGTTTTAAGGAAGATATTGATACCCATACCAACCAAAATCTGGAATACACCAATAGCCAAAGATATTGAGAAGAAGTCCTCCTGGAAGTTTAGGAATGGCGTAGGCTCACCAGGACCGTAGCCAATCATCTCCGAAATCGAGAGACCGAAGAATGAGTTAGCATAGGCACCAAAGATTACAGTAGCCGTAGCACACACCACAGATAGCCAAGCTGCCTGACGTAGTGACTCGCCACCCTTCCACAAGAGACCCAAGCCACCAAGCAACAGAACCAAGCCATAGCCCGCATCGCACAAACAGATGGCGAAGAAGAGCATATAGAATGGACCGAAGATAGCGGTCAAGTCCAAAGTACCGTACTTAGGCAATGCGTACATCGAGCCGATAAGCTCAAAGAGGCGAGCGAACTTATTGTTCTTAAGCTTCACCGGAGCCTCATCGTCGATGGTAGCATCACGACGATCGTAGATAAGGTTTGGATACCCCTTCAATAGAGCATCAACCCTCTCAGCAGTATCGGCCTCAGCCCAACCCTCAAGAATTATAAGGCGACCATCAGCCTCACGCTGTGCCATAGCATCGACCTTCAAGCCCTGCAACTGCTCTCTAAGAGCGCCACAGCGAGCCTCAATCAAGGTACGCGAGTTAGCAGCACGCGAGAAGGTGTCGTTAAGCAAAGCATCCTCAGCCTGCAAACGCTTGATATCCTCACGCATAGCTACGCTATCCATCTGTGGAAGGCGCACCTCCTGACCGTCGATGATAACGGCACTATCATCAGTAGTTACAACAGCGAAGTATACGGCAGACTGGGTACGACCAATCTCTGCGATGGTATAACCATTCTCCTCAGCCGATAGCTTCTCGAAAGCGGCTGGCTGCGCCATAAAGAAGCGCAACGCCACACCACGCTCTGCAAGGCGAGCTACATCAGCCGCAGAGAACTTACCCCAAGGCTCGACCTCGTCGGCAAGTTTCTCCAAGCGAGCAATCTCCTGCTGGAGCTGCACACGCTTCTCGCGAGCCTCCTCGTAGCACTCGTATGCCTCGTCGCCCGAAGCATAGACCATAGCGTTGGCATTGTATGCCTCGCTCGCAGCGAATGCTTTAAGAGCCTCGATAGCCTTATTGTGAGCCTCGATATCCATCAACAATGAGCGATCGCTCTCTGATGGCTCCCAGCCTGTGGTGGTGATATCCACCAAGCCCAACTCACGCAACTCATTCACAAAGCGCTCCTGCTCACCAGCATAAAGCACGATGTCGTAGCGAATCATCTTACTAATCATTGTTAGGCTCCTCCATAGCCGCGGCTTGCGCCTGACGAGTTTTCACAATCTTCTGAGCTGACTTACTTAGGTTCTCCTCGTCCTCCATAAATCGCTTAATCTTACGTATGGCATCCTCATAACCAGGTATTTGCACCTTTTCGTAGAGGTTTACCTTCTGAGTAGTTTTGCGACGCGCATAGTCAAGAAGTGTCATCTTGCGATTGTAGACCTCGAACTCAATGCCGAGGCGTGACATCTTCTTTAAGACTCTGATACCCTCAGCATACCATACTGGGGCTGAGAAGAGGTCATACGCCTTCTCCTCATATACTATATCATTTAATATAGGTATGCGCACGCCCGCAATCTTCTGCGACGTTAATTCAACATCGACGATGCGGATAAGATCACAATCAAACTCTCCCCATAGCTGCACCATATAGTCGTACTGAGCGATAAG
>JAZOSJ010000024.1:0-7635 GCA_045657045.1 Alistipes sp. | reverse complement strand
CCATGGAACATCGCAGCCTCAGCATTGCGGATGATATATACATCCTCTGGGCGAACAACAACATCGACTGGAGTATTCTCGCCAAACCCCTCGTCGATACACTCGAACTCCTTATCCATAAAGCGCACCAAGCGATCGCGCACCATCACAGCATTGAGGATATTACTCTCACCGATAAAATCTGCAACAAAGGCGTTGCAAGGCTCGTTGTAAATGTCGGTTGGAGTACCAATCTGCTGAATCTTACCCTCGTTCATCACGACGATAGTATCCGAAAGTGTTAGCGCCTCCTCCTGGTCGTGGGTAACATAGACGAAGGTGATACCCAAGTCGCGGTGCATCTCCTTAAGCTCCATCTGCATATCCTTTCGCATCTTCAAGTCGAGTGCAGCCAAAGGCTCGTCGAGGAGCAACACCTGAGGGCGATTCACAATAGCACGCGCAATAGCCACACGCTGCTGCTGACCACCCGATAGCGACTGCACATCACGATGCTCATAGTCGGTCATACCCACCATCTTCAAGGCGCGCTTCACTCGCACGTCAATCTCGTGCTTATCGACCTTCTGCAACTTTAGACCAAAGGCGATATTGTCATAAACATTGTAGTTTGGGAACAGCGCATAGCGTTGGAAGACGGTATTCACGGGGCGTAAATGCGGAGGCACACCCGTCATAACCTCTCCACCAATTAGAATCTCACCGCTCGTCGCCGAATTGAAACCCGCTAAAAGACGCAATAGCGTAGTCTTACCACATCCCGAAGGACCAAGAATTGTAAGGAACTCACCCTTCCTTACAGACAAACTGACATCATCGAGAACAACCTTATCTGGGAAGTTCTTTGTCACATTCGTGATCTCGATAATGTAATTTGAGTTCACCATTAAGCAAAAAGTATTAGTAGTTAATAAACCCCATACGCCCCAAACACCATAAAACGAGTCTCAAAACACCACATTTCATAGCAGCCAAGAACGTACAAAAAATCTACAAACTATATACTTAAAGTATATATTGTTCGCAAATATATATAAAAAAACAAGATTGACGCATAATTAGGCAAAAAAATCAATGAAAATTACAAAAATCTCAATTTTTGCCATCTTCCGCTCGACGAATCGGTAACCTCACGCTCCACAATACCGGTCAAAGCATCGGGGGCATCGTCGTGGCGATTAGCCCGAAACAGACGACGATAGGTCGTAAGATGGGTATAAAACTCCGGCCAGCGCAGATGCCAACCCTTCGGCATTCGCAAGTTGTGTAGCACCGTTGCCGAGTTCGATAAAATACGCGCCTCCTTATTGCCGCTCTGATGAAACCACTCCACACGCACCTTGGGCAAAAGACGCTGCAATGCACGGGCAAAACCGCGACCACCATTATTACTCTCGACATAGACCTGACGCGTCTTTGCCTGTGTGAGCATCGCCGCAACCAAAGACTCGGTATGCTCCATCGCCTCCTTCGAGTAGACGACATCTGTAACGTAGATAACACCATCAGTATCAACCGAGTAGGCAACTGAACAGAGGTAGTCATCACCTGCATCTGCCGTATCAGTATAGCAAGCCGAAGTCACAATATCGCGGGGCAGAGTATCGTACTCACGAAAGTTATTACCATAGAGCAATCCCTCGCGCGAGGAGGGGTGTCCCTGATACATCGCCTCGAAACGCACAGGGTCGAGTCTACGCTTCGATTTTAGCAGTTCCGCACTCTGCTGCTCGGGCCATAGAGCCTCACCCTCTCCACGCGGGTCAAGCTCCGTGGGTGGCGAAGATTTGAGCGCCTCATAATTGAGCACAAGCCACTCGTCACGCCCCACAGCATCTATATCCGCCAACGAGTGCAACTCACGGTATGGCTCGTTGTGCAGCAACGTTCCGATAAGATCCTCCTCATGCCAGCGTGTAAAGACAATCAACTCACGCGAGGCGTTATGCATACGAGTACGCACCACCGAGGTGTACCACTCCCAGCAGTTATCTCGAATCACAGGCGACTGCGCCTCCATAGCATCCTTGTAGAGATCGTCGAGAATAAAGCAATCTACCCTATTTCCCGTAAGCGCACCCTCGCGACCAACGCTTATAAGCTCGCCCTTATGACCAATTATCTCTACCTCGTCCGAAGTGCGGATATAGCCAAGGGGTTTTGTACCCTGCTTAATGGTCGTATCGGGGAAGAGTTCGCCATACTCCTTTGAGTCTAAGATGCGCTGCACACGGCGATTGAATTTCGATGCCAAAGTACCCGAATAGGAGGCTATTGCTATGCGCATATCAGGGTCAATACCAAGCATATAGGCAGGTAACAGCGTTGTAGCACCCATACTCTTGCCATGCTGCGGCGGCACGGATACTATCAGCTTCGAGATACGACCCTCGGCGTATGCCTCCAACACCGAGTAGTAGCTCTCGTGAAACTGCGTAAACTCCAAAAAGGGATAGACCGTTTTGGAGAACTCCTTAAAAGATATTTTTCGATTCTCCATAGGCTATAACAGGTAGGTTAACATTGTTTTGAATGAGAAGTC
Organism: Alistipes sp.; assembly: GCA_045657045.1. Classification (GTDB taxonomy): domain Bacteria; phylum Bacteroidota; class Bacteroidia; order Bacteroidales; family Rikenellaceae; genus Alistipes. The sequence goes on along the minus strand of JAZOSJ010000024.1, from coordinate 5,093 downwards.
GTTGGATATAGGCTCGCCATTAATCGCCGTCTTTAACTCCCACCACACCGGCACAATGGAGGTGATGCGCTCAACACCACTTGGTTCATTTTCCTTGCTGCGCGAGATAATAAGCGTGCAACATAATCGACACTCCACATCTTCGTTATGGAGAGTAACAACACCCGAGAAGAAGCTCTTCAAACGCATAGCATCAGCCAAACGCTCCGCTATCTCAAGGTAGAGAGAACTTGAAATTTCGTACATAACCGTAAAAAAATTAAGAGATTGTATTTAAGAAGTTTGGATATTTGAAACAAAATCCTTAACTTTGTGGTGCAAATATACGTTCAAATATTTGTTTTGCCAATAGCTTTGTACAAAATTTTAATATAATATTTTCTTATATGGAGACTATCGGAACTCGACTTCGCCTTATGCGCAAACAACTCAATATGACGCAAGAGCAATTGGCTCAGCGACTTGGCGTAGGTAAGGCAGCCCTCTCAATGATTGAGACAGGCAAGGCAGGACTATCGAATCGCAACAAGAATATCCTTGTTCAAGATTTTAATGTAAATGGTGAGTGGTTGGAGAGTGGCACAGGTAAAATGTTTAACGCTGAGCCAAATTTGACAGCATATAGCCACCGCACTGACAAGTCACTACCGTTGCAGAGCGTGCCACTATACTCTATGGAGGGCACTGCGGGTCTTGTGCCATTGTTCTCGAACGATGCCAATATCGAGCCTATCAACCACATCCATATTCCAAACCTACCGAAGTGCGACGGCGCTATCTATGTTGTGGGCGACTCAATGTATCCGCTATTAAAGAGTGGTGATATTATTCTATATAAGCAACTTAACGACGTGCGCGATGTCTTCTGGGGCGATATGTACCTACTATCAATCGACATGGATGGCGAGGAGTATATCACCGTGAAGTACGTTCAGAAGTCGGTGCAGGAGGGCTATATCCGCCTTGTAAGCCAAAACCAGCACCACGCCGACAAGGAGGTCGAGATTAGCCGCATCCGCGCTATCGCCCTAATCAAGGCCTCGGTGCGTATGCACACAATTGGCTAATGAGCCATTTAAGGTGAAAAGTGAAAAGTGAAAAGTGAAAAGTGTGGTGCGCTGCGCGCGGAGTATGTTTTATAAGGGTTATTAAGGGTTATTAAGGGTTATTAAGGGAGTTAAGGACACACTATGGGTTACTATGGGTTACTATGGGTTACTATGGGTTACTATGGGTTACTATGAGCAGAGCGATATCATCAATAAAAACATCTGAACTCATCGGAACCCATCTTAACCCATCGGAACTCATCGGAACCCATAAAACAAACCTCCCCAAGCACGAGACCAAATTTCTTGTCAGAAGGGGTTAGATTTGTTCTATCGCAAAAAAGATCCCCACGGGATAGTACACATAGTACAGCCCGTGGGCGACATTTATGCTATTTATTGAACCTTAATTAAATCATCAATATTCACTCTTGCAACAACAATAGTGTGAAGTCTCTTATTCTTAAGAATACTATAATCGGTTTTATATATTAAATCGAAATACATAGCCCTCTTTTCATTTTTCTCATCTCTTGTCCAATAACCATCTACATCATTATTGGGAATATTAAACTTGTACAGCTTCATACTCTTAAACTCATCAACCGTAGGCAGTTTCCAGTCTCCTTCTAATTGATTACAATACTCCATCGCCTCATCCCAAGTTCCGCTATGGTCTCCACTGGCAACTAGTACTACCACAGAGTCTCGAATCTGACACACAGTAGCTCCAAGCCCGTTATATTCAACAAGTGAACCAATTCTAAGAGTGGAATCCTCTTCAGCCTGTATCGACACCAACTCCTCAGCATTTTCTACACATGTGGAATCCTCTTCAGCCTGTATCGACACCAACTCCTCAGCATTTTCTACACATATGGAAGTATCATCTATTTGTTTCAGACCTTCACTATCATTGACAAACTCAATAATAAGACCAGATGCAGTATACTCTACCATTTGTACTAGAAATTTAAATGTATAACTTTGCTTAAAATTCACATTAACAATAGTTTGCGCTCCCTTGAGTTTTGCGTGTTTATACATATCTGCAATCGCATTTCCCTTCAATGACTCTTCCGAAAGATCACTTATCCCCAAAAAGTATGTCGTCTTAGCAACACCCTCCACCGTACCAACAACCTTGAAATTAGCCTTATCTAACACCACTTGCGTTTGCGTTACATTGTAATTGACAGTGTTATACATATGCGCCGAACAACCACATAACAATGATACACAAAGCAACAACCAAAGTCTCTTCATAACGACAAAGATTTACATACCGCAAAAGTTCCCTTACGGCGGGTTAGTGGAGATATAAAGTGTGGAACTAATCGTCAAAATTCACAACGATACACTCTTTTCAACAAAAAAATACACCTACTTGATAGGCCTTACAAATATAAGCAAAATTTCAGACAACGAAAAACATTTACAAAACAAATATTACATCAAACTGGATTTATATGATGCTTTAGCATGGGTATTATGGGGAGTCTGGGCAAAAGCCCCATTATCCCCAGTTTATCCAGTAGTCACAAAAGTAATTTTCCATAACCCACAACCTACACAACCGACTTTCTTGTCAGAAGGGGTTAGATTTGTTCTATCGCAAAAGAAGATCCCCACGGGATAGTACACATAGTACAGCCCGAGGGGTCTTACTTTTGGGATGGGACAAAGATGTGCCCCTTATCACAAGAAAATCTTAGTTAAGTGTTGGAAGGAATGAATACTCTCGACCATACTTCAAATGCTGCTCGATGTAGTTAGCTGGGTAGGTAACCTTAACATCTGTGATGTTGCCCTCAGCATCAAGAACAAGCTCATACTCAGGGTTTACGAAGCCACCGTAAGGCTCGATGTTAAGTGCCTTGTTACGAGCGATAACCTCTGCGTGGAACTCTGGGTCTACCTGTACAGCGTAGTCCTCAACAAGCTTCTTACAAGCCTCGTAGTCGCCCTCAGACTTGATGCGCTGAACCTCGTATAGAAGCTCACCGAAGAGCTTACGAAGCGCTACGAAGTCGTTTACAACAACATAGCTCTTGCCATTCTGCTTAACAATCTCAATAACGTTCTCTGCCTTACCCTTCTCGTAGCACCACTCAGCGATAAGCTTGCGGTTACGCATATGTGACTCCTCGACGTTCTTACCTGGCTCGATACGAGAGAGCTGAGTCTGCATACCATTCATAATATAGTCGCTATACTGTGACCATGCAACATCCAAAGTTGGGATAAGACCAATCTCAATCATCTTCTCATCACCGAGGTAGTAGAGAGCGAATAGGTCGGCACGTGCCTCCTCCAAAGTTGAAGAGTAGGTGCGAAGCTCATCACCCTTAGTACCAGGAGCGAGCTGACCTGAGCCGTGACCAAGACACTCGTGAAGGTCGGTGTGGAGGTCATCACCAAGCTTACCATACTTCTTAGCGCGCTCGCGGTCCTCCTCACGAAGGATAAACTCCTCAGCAAAGCCGTTGCCCTGAGCAGCCTTATCGTATGCGTAAGTGATGTTATCGATAGTTACCGACTTAGAGCCATGCTCCTTGCGAATCCAATCAGCGTTAGGAAGGTTGATGCCGATAGCAGTTGCAGGGAAGCAGTCGCCACCAAGCATAGCCACGGTGATAACCTTTGCAGATACACCCTTAACCTCCTCCTTGCGGTATGCAGGGTTGATAGGAGCGTTATCCTCGAACCACTGAGCATTAGCTGCCATAATCTCTGTACGACGGCAAGCCTCCTCGTCGCGGAAGTTTACAACAGACTCCCAAGATGACTTGCGACCAAGTGGATCACCATAGTTCTCGATAAAGCCGTTTACAACGTCTACGTTAGACTTTGTATCCTTAACCCAAAGAACGCTGTAGTCGTCGAAGTCCTTCAAATCGCCGCTGTGGTAATATTTGATAAGAGCCTCGAGCACCTCGCGCTGTGTAGGGTTAGCAACGGTACAAGCCTTCTCCAACCAATAAACAATCTGCTCGATAGCCTCGGTGTACATACCGCCAATCTTCCAAACCTTCTCAAAGATAACGCCATTCTCATCCTTCATAAGCTTAGAGTTAAGACCGTATGAGATAGGCTCTGGGTTGCCAGCATCAGCAGCTACCATCTTAGCGTAGAATGCCTCAACCTCCTCCTGGTTAACACCCTCGTAGTAGTTGTTAGCAGAAGAGGTAACAACATCAACACCAGCAGTCTGGTTTAGGCGTGAAGCGTAGAGCGTAGGGTCGAAGATAATCTGGCAAAGGAAGTCGTCCTCAATCTGGCGATTCTCCTCGTTGATATACTTTGCCAACTGCTCACGGAACCAAGCCTCCGAAAACTCTGGGGTGAACTTATCGTTTGAGTAGTGGTGGTGGATACCGTTAGCAAACCACACCTTCTTCAAATACTTCTCGAATGCTACGAACTCATCGCCCTCACGCACCTCCGAAGCGGTGTAGATAGCCTCCAAAGTACGACGTACAGCGAGGTTGTACTTGAAGTTCTGATCGAAGAGGATGTCGCGACCACACTTTGCAGCCTCACCAAGATAGTAGATAAGCTCCTTCTCCTCCAACGAGAGGTTCTCAAAACCTGGCACCTCGTAACGAATAACCTTAATGTCATCGAAACGATCGACAATCCAAGGCTGCTCAGTCTGCTCAGCAGCCGTGCCACACGAAGTTAATGCGATAACTCCCATAGCCATAATTCCAAATAATTTTTTCATCTTTTAAGTTTATTATATAAATATTGTATAAATCATTCGTTTCAATTACGCACAATTTGGCGCAAAGATAGAGAAAAAAACTGAAAGGTGAAAACTGAAAGGTGAAAACTGTACTTTGCTATGGCAAAGTCGAGACATTACGAAGTTTTGCCTTAAAGGTGTAGTGCCTACGACGCGTGTTTATCAGTGTCATTCTATATTTGCAGAAGCAAAGCGAAGATAGCGATAATTCGCTATCTTCGCAAACAAACAGAAGCAGTAAAGGACAAAGATTATTAACTGTCATTGGTGCTAACGACACCGTTCAGAATGTTAAT
>JAZOSJ010000023.1:0-8385 GCA_045657045.1 Alistipes sp. | reverse complement strand
AATTAGGGAGTGCTTCCCGGAATGTTTGTGTTTGTTTCGCTTGTTCCAAGCGACAGCTGCGCTGAAGGGGCATAAGAGGCCTAAAAGGGCCGAAGGGGAAAACTGAAAAGTTTTCTTTCAAAAAGGCGTAGCCTTTTAACTGTTACTAATTACTCTCTACTAATTACTAATTATTTTTGCCGCTTTTGCCCCTTCTGCCCTTTTTATAATCTCGCGCGAAGCGCACCACACTTTTCAGTTTTCACCCTTCACTTTTCACCTCTAAAAAAGCGAGGCTTGCGTTACGCAAGTCCTCGCTTTTTTGCCTCCTCCTCCATAAGCTGGTAGGCGGCATCGTATTCGTTTGGTATTATGCCGTCCAAGATGGCATTCTTGATAACCTCCTTAATCTCGCCAATAGCCGAGCATGGGGGAAGGTTATAGGTCTTCATAATTATATCGCCCGTGATAGGGGGCTGGAAGTTGCGCACTCTGTCGCGCTCCTCCAAATCCTGCATCTTAGCCCTTACAAGCTGGAAGTTTTTGAGGAACTGCTTAACCTTAGCATCTATGCCCGAAGTTATATCCGCTTCGCAGAGGGTCATCAACTTTTCGATATCGTCGCCCGCCTCAAAGAGCAGACGGCGCACAGCAGAGTCCGTTACCAAGTCCTCCGAGAGAACAATAGGGCGCATATGCAAAAAGACCATCTTCTGCACAAAGCGCATAGGCTCGTTCATAGGTAGCTTCAAGCGGCGGAAGATTTGTGGTATCATCTTCGAGCCTACGACCTCGTGCTGGTGGAAGGTCCAACCGTGTTTAGGGTCGTATGCTTTGGTTGTAGGCTTGCCAATATCGTGTAGCAGTGCTGCCCAGCGTAGCCAAAGGTCGTCGGTCTGCTTGGCAACATTATCGAGTACCTTCATCGTGTGCTCGAAGTTGTCCTTATGCGCGTGCTTGCCTTTGCGCTCCACGCCCGACATGCGCTCCAACTCGGGAAGCACATACTGCAAAAGTCCCGAATTGTGCATAAGTGTAAGACCGATGGATGGCACTGGCGAGGCGAGTATCTTGTTGAGCTCTACGTTGATACGCTCCTTTGTGATAATCTTTATTCGCTCTGCTTGGCGACAGATGCCATTGAAGGTTTCGTCGTCGATGTCGAAGCCTAACTGCGATGCAAATCTTACGGCGCGCATCATTCTTAGCGGGTCGTCCGAGAAGGTCTTGTCTGGCTCACAAGGGGTGCGGATAATACAATCCTCCAAGTCCTCCATACCTCCAAATGGGTCGACCAACTCGCCAAATCTATCGCCATTTAGCGACCATGCCATAGCGTTGATAGTGAAGTCTCTACGTCGCTGGTCATCCTCCAATGTGCCTGGCTCAACGTGTGGGTTGCGTGACTCGGGCGTGTAGCTCTCCTTGCGTGCGCCAACGAACTCCACCTCCGTATCACGCCAGCGGAGCATAGCTGTGCCGTAGGTCTTGAATATTGTAACCTTAGCGCCAAGCTCCTTGCCCAACTCCTCGGCAACAGCAACGCCACTACCTACGACTACGACATCTATATCCGATGAGGGACGATAGAGATAGTAGTCGCGCACGTAGCCACCAACCACATAGGCCTCTACGCCCATACGGTCTACAACGCGTGTTATATGCTTGAAAATAGGGTTTTTAAGCGGCATTGATAGCTTATTTATTATGTGCTCGACTAATGCAACGCTGATAGATACCCACGGTATTCTCCAAGCCCCAATAGAGGGCATCGCTAATAAGGGCGTGACCGATAGATACCTCGTCAACCCATGGTATGCGCTCGATGAAATATTGCAAATTCTCGGTGTTGAGGTCGTGACCAGCGTTAAGACCCAAGCCTACACGGCGTGCCTCCTCGGCAGCAGCAACGTAGGGCGCAATGGCCTTCTCTCTATCCTCGGCATAGCCTGCAGCATACGCCTCGGTGTATAGCTCCACGCGGTCGGCACCACACTCCTTAGCCGCTGTAACCATCTCAACCACAGGGTCAACAAAAATAGATACGCGTATGCCCGCCTTGTGGAAACGCTCTGCCATCGCACGCAAGTAGTCGCGGTGCTTGATGGTGTCCCAACCTGCCGATGAGGTGATGGCATCCTCGGCATCTGGAACGAGTGTCACCTGTGCAGGGCGCACCTCCTCGACAAGTTCGCAGAAGCTCTCGATAGGGTTGCCCTCCACGTTTAGCTCGGTGGTGATATGCGCTTTTAGCTCCCTTACGTCCGAGTAGCGGATATGTCGAGCATCGGGGCGTGGGTGCACCGTGATACCGTCGGCACCAAAGCGCTCGATGTCGAGTGCCGCCTTTAGGAGGTTAGGCATATTTCCGCCACGCGAATTGCGCACAACGGCAATCTTATTGATATTTACACTTAACTTTGTCATAATTTTTGTCTATCTATCCATCAAAGATGGGTCATCTACAATAATCAATAATAACAATTTATCGTTTCGAGTGTTGAAACCTCATAATAATTGCTATCTTTGCATAGCAAAGTTACGATTTTTTTTTATTTCGTCGCTATGAATGTAATACTTTTTTCACGTAAGCAGGTCAATCATCGTGCCGAGCAGCTAAGAACGATGTTCGATTCAATAGCTCGTCTGGGGTTGGATTATACTATAAATGAGGAGTTTGCGGATGTCGTTGAGGATATTTTGGGTGTCACTATCGACCCTGTAAAACGCTTCGTAGGACAGGCGCAGGCAACGGGCGATGATGTTATGGTAACCTATGGTGGCGATGGTACGCTTTTGGATGGCGTGCAGCGCCTGCCACACTATGCCGTGCCGGTGGTGGGAATCAACTGCGGCCGCTTGGGCTATCTTACTGTGGATAATGGAGATGGCATCGCGGAACTCTTCGAACGTATCGTGCAGGGTAAGGTCATTTTTGAGCGACGTAGCATGCTTCGTGTTGATGGAGATTTTGGTGATAAGGGAGGATATTTAGCCCTTAACGAAGCGACGATTCATCGTCATGGCGCAACGATGATATCGCTCTATACGTTGGTCAACGGCAATAGGGTGTCGACCTATCATGGCGATGGTCTTGTGGTCTCTACGCCTACGGGCTCTACCGCCTACTCGTTGAGTGTCGGAGGTCCTATTGTCGACCCTATGTGCCGATGCTTTATCCTTTCGCCACTAGCGCCGCACAACCTTACTATGCGCCCTGTGGTGGTGCCTGATAGTGTGGATATTGAGCTGCAATTGATGTCGCGTGGCTCGGATGCCTTTGTGTCGTTGGATAATCGTACATTCAGGCTTAAAGATGGTGCAAAGCTGAGAATGCGTCTTGCCGAGGAGCAACTTATTTTGGCTACCTCGCATAATAATACCTTCTACGATACGTTAAGAAATAAGATGATGTGGGGTGTAGACCCTCGTTAGAAACGATCAAATTATCAATGTGTGTAGTGCTGTAATTCGTTGAAAATAAGCGGTGTGTGATTTCTCTCGCGCACGGATGCGTAATTTTATGGGTTGCAGATTGTGAATTGTGGATTTTATTGTGTACATTTGTCGGATATTATGAGCGAAAAGAGAGTCATACCTAAGCATGTAGCCATCATTATGGATGGCAATGGTCGTTGGGCAAAGCAACGAGGCAAGGAGCGTTTCGAGGGTCACCTTATGGGTGTGGAGTCGGTGCGTGCCGTTGTCCGCGCTGCTGTGCGTAATGGTGTTGAGTGGCTCACGCTCTATGCCTTCTCTACGGAGAATTGGGGTCGTCCTCAGGAGGAGGTCGATGCTATTATGGAGCTCTTTTGCCGTACGGTGATGAATGAGGGTGAGGAGTTGGCGCGACAGGGTGTGAGAGTGAGAATCTTAGGCGAGCGCGCACGATTCTCGGAGAGTGTGTTGCAGATGATTGAGCGTATCGAGAGTGTCACTGCCTCGGCAGATAGACTAACCCTTATGCTTGCGTTTAACTACTCGTCGCGTCGCGAGATGGTACTCGCAGCGCAGGCGTTGGCTGAGCGCGTAGCAAAGGGCGAGATTAAGGCGGAGGATATTAGCGAGGAGAGCTTCTCAAATGCCTTGATGACAGCAGGTACGCCAGATCCCGATCTTATTATTCGCACAAGTGGCGAGTGTAGATTGAGCAATTTCTTGCTGTGGCAGGCATCATACGCCGAGTTCTACTTCCCTGAGGTGCTATGGCCAGACTTTAACGAGGAGGAGTTTGACAGAGCGTTGGCGGCGTTTGCTGGCAGAGAGCGTAGGTATGGTTTAGTTACAGAACAGATTAAGGATGAAGAGTAAAATACTTATAATCTTATTTTTAGTATTGACCTTTGGGGCTTCTGAGCTTTTGGCACAGCAGACCACAAGGGGTTATGCTGTGGGCGATGTTGCCAACAATGAGATCAGCGACACGGTGGATTTCGACCGTAGCGCCCCAATTCTTACCGAGGGTGATGGCAAGCTATACTATATCCGTAATATCAATCTCCACGGTGTTAAGTATCTAAATCATAGTATATTGAAGTCTTCTGCTGGCTTGGTTGAGGGCGATTCGATATATCTCCCAAGTAAGTTTATCTCAAACGCCATGCAGCGTTTGTGGGCACCAAGCTACTTCTCGAATATTCAGATTGGTGCTACTATCGAGGGTGATTCGTTGGACTTGGAGGTATTCCTCAAAGAGCGCGCACGAATCCTCACTTGGAATATCGAGGGCGTGTCGAAATCCAAGGCTAACGACTTGCAGGAGGAGGTCTTAAAGCTACGTCGTAACACAGAACTCTCTGATTACGTTATAGATAAAAACATTAAGCTTATCAAGGAGCACTTCGCGGAGAAGGGTTTTAGAACTTGTGAGGTAGATGTTCGTATTACAAACGACACCATCTATGAGCAGTGTGTAAACGTAACCTTTGATGTGGATAAGGGACCAAAGGTTAAGGTTGGTGCTATCAACTTTGAGGGTAACGAGATGTTCGATGATAAGCGCCTACGCCGCACCTTCAAGAAGACACACCAGAAGAGTGCTAACTTCTTCCAGAACAAGAAACTTTTGGATGAGGAGTATGAGCTTGATAAGGAGCATCTTCTCGATTTCTATAACTCGCAGGGCTATCGTAATGCCACTATCCTCAGCGACTCGATATACTACATTGATGGTGAGACGCTTGGTATCGACATCAAGGTCTCGGAGGGTAATAAGTACCATATCCGCAATGTAAATTGGGTAGGAAACTCGGTCTATACTACCGAGCAGTTGCAGTCGATGTTTGGTGTTCAGCCAGGTGATGCCTACGACAAGAAGTCGATGTATAAGCGCCTCGGTATTGGTAAGGAGCAGAATCCAGAGGAGATGTCTATTGCCTCGATGTATCAGAATAACGGCTATCTCGCTTCGCAGATTGAGCCTGCGGAGATTATCGTAGGACCAGACTCGTTGGATATCGAGATTCGTATCTACGAGGGTAAGCCTTATACGATTAACGAGGTGGGTATCTCGGGTAATATGCGTGTCGACGATGAGGCTATACGTCGTGAGTTGTATGTGCGACCAGGTGAGCTCTATAACCGTGCACTTATCATGCAGACGATGCGTACCCTTGCTGGTATGGGTCACTTCGACGAGCAGTATATCTTCCCACAGATGGAGCCTGTGTCAGACGAGTTGGTAAATATCAATTGGCCTCTCCAAGAGAAGGCATCAGATCAGTTCAACCTCGCTGGTGGTTGGGGTGCTGGTACCTTTGTAGGTAGCATCGGTGTTACGCTCAACAACCTCTCGGTGAAGAATATGTTTAAGAAGGGTGCATGGCAACCCTATCCATCGGGACAGAATCAGAAGCTCTCGATTTCGGGACAGACAAACGGTACTTACTATAAGGCGTTGTCGATGAGCTTCACCGACCCATGGCTTGGTGGTCGCCGACCAAACTCGTTCACATTGTCGGGATATATCTCTGAGCAGAATAACGCCTACTATGTATGGCAGACAGCTACGATGTACTACCGCTCTATGGGTCTCTTCGCGGGCTTTGGTAAGCGTATGCAGTGGCCTGATCCATACTTTACATTCTACGGCGAGTTTGGTTATCAGCGCTACGACTTGCAGGGCTGGAACTCATTTATCTTGGATAATGGTAAGGCGAACACACTATCGTTGAAGCTTGTCTTCCAGCGTTCATCTACCGATTCGCCATTCTATGCACGCTCGGGTTCGGAGTTCACACTATCGTTGCAGGCGACACCTCCATTCTCATTGTGGGATGGCAAGGATTACGCCGTACTTAGTAAGGAGAACACACAGGAGGCTAAGCAGGAGATGTATCGTTGGATTGAGTTCCACAAGTGGTTGTTGAAGGGTCGCTGGTACTATCCTATCACCAACGACCAGAAGTTGATTCTTATGCTTGGTGCAGAGATGGGTTACTTGGGTAACTACAACCCGGATAAGGTGTCACCATTCGAGCGCTTCGAGATTGGTGGTGACGGTATGACAGGTTACAATATGTATGGTGTCGACATCATCGCGTTGCGTGGTTATGATGATGGTGCGCTCGATCCATCGGACTACTACTCTGTGGCTTACAACAAGTACACCATGGAGCTTCGCTACCCTGTAATTATGAAGCCAAGCTCTTCGATCTATGTCCTCGGCTTTATGGAGGGTGGTAGTGGTTTCAACTCGTGGAGCGAGTTCTCGCCATTCAAGATTAAACGTTCAGCAGGTGTAGGTGTTCGTATGTTCTTGCCTGTTGTGGGTATTATTGGTGTCGATTGGGGTTATGGCTTCGATATGCCATTTGGCTCGAAGGAGCGCAGTGGCTCGCAGTTCCACTTTGTGCTCGGACAGCAGTTCTAACGTAGTTTGGCAATAAATTTGAGTGTTACTCAGTTATATTTATAGAACGATAAATATTAGCATTATGAGAAGAGTGATTTTAGCAATTGTGGCAGTGTTCTTTGCCGCAGGCATTGCGTCGGCGCAGAACTATATGGTCGTAGATAGCGAGAAGGTCTTTAAGTCGTTGTCAGAGTATAACAGCGCTTTGGAGCAGATTGAGAGCCTCTCGAAGAGTTATCAGCAGGCTGTGGATGCTAAGTTTCAAGAGGTGGAACAGCGATACAACGCCTATATGCAGCAGCGCGCCTCGCTCTCAGCCTCTGTACGCCAGCAGTACGAGCAGCAGATATTGGACCTCGAAGCTAAGGCTACGGAGTATCAGGAGTCGTTGTTTGGCACCGATGGCGAGCTTATGAAGCGCCGCATGGAGCTTATACAGCCAATCCAGAGCAAGGTCTTTACCGCTATTGAGAACTTCTCGAAGCAGTATGGTTTCGACCTTGTTATCGACATCGCGGCTAACCCAACGGTGTTGTACTACTCTGAGAAGGTAAACTATACACAGCGTATTATTGAGTCATTGAGATAGAAATTATTAGATATTATAGTATATGAAGAATTTTTTGAAACTAACCCTTGCTGTTGCACTTATGGTGAGTGCTACGGCTGTTAATGCACAGAAGTTTGGCCGCGTGGACTTGGCGGCAATCGTTACAAACATGACCGAGTTCAAGGAGGCGCAGACAAACCTCGAAGCCTATGGTCGTGACCTCCAAGATCAGCTTGAGCAGATTCAGGTGGAGTTCAACAAGCTCTATGCCGACTATGAGAAGAACGTTACAACCTACTCAGATTCTGTTCGCCAGCTTAAAGAGCGCGAGCTAACAGAACTTCAGCAGCGCTTTCAGGATTTCCAGCAGATTGCTCAGCAGGATATGGCAAAGAAGGAGGCTGAGCTTATGAACCCTATCTACGAGAAGGCTAACGAGGCTGTTAAGCAGGTGTCATCAGCAGGTGGCTATGTAGCTATTTTTAGCACTACCTCTGACCAGCCAGCATCAGCAGGTCTTGCATATTTCGATCCTGCGCAGTTGACTGATATTACGCCAGAGGTTAAGGCTGCTCTTGGTATATAATTTCTTGTGAATTTCTTGTGATAAGGGGTCATCTTTGACTCTTCAGTCAAACTGGCGAATGGGAAATACGCTTAGTATGTCCCATTCGCCAGTTTTCGTGTCAAAGCCAAATCTAACCATATCTCGCAATAAATAGGGTTGTTCGCTAATCGCACTTGTCTTAATATCTTCTCTGGAAAGAATGGGTAGTAATGGGGTATATTGGTGCTTTTACCTATATTCCACACAATGCACATAGTCTCCATATAAAACTACCCAAAACAGCCCCGCCTGTTACCCATTACTAACTGTTCATTTCTAATTAAATAGCACTCCTGATACCTATATTTATTATATATGGCCATGTTTTCCTTCGCGGGTTTTGGTTTGTTCGTCGCTAATTATCTACCTTTCGTCGCGAAAGGGCGTTTTTTGTTA